>NZ_LT629778.1:4335000-4635000 GCF_900105485.1 Pseudomonas granadensis
GAAGAACGCTGGCAGCGCGCGCGTCTGGAAGCCTTTGTCAGCGATGAAAACGGCATCATCATTCTCTCCAGCGATCCGGCCCGGCGCCTCAAGTCGGTGATCCCGCTGAGCGACGAGGTCAAAGAGAAGCTGGCGCGCAGCCTGCAGTATTACTGGTTCCCGCTCAATGAACTGCAACCGCTGGCCCGCGAAACGCTGGACGAAGGCGTGGAAAAACTCACCTTCCCGGCCAACAGCGAAGTGCAGTCCGACGAAGACGACATCAGTTACCTGGCGCAGACCCGGCCCCTGAGCGACACGCCGTGGAATTTCACCCTGCTCACCCCGTTGCAGGACTTGCGCCGCGAAGCGATCAACCAAGGCATTCTGGTCGCCGTGGCGTTCGCCTTCCTCGCCTTCCTGCTGATCGCCTGGAACGAGCGGCGCAAAGTCATCGCCACCCGCCTGGCCGCCCGTGAAGCCCTGCAAGAAGCCAACAGCCAACTCGAGCGTCGGATTACCGAACGCACCACTGACCTGCGCGCCAGCAACGAACGGCTGAAAAGCCAGATCCGCGAACGCCGTCAGGCCGAAGAGACGTTGCGCCGCGCCCAGGATGAGCTGGTGCAGGCCGGCAAACTCGCCGCCATCGGCCAGATGTCGACCAGCATCGCCCACGAACTGAATCAGCCGCTGGCGGCGATGCGCACGCTGTCCGGCAACACCGTGCGCTTCCTTGAGCGCGGGCAACTGGACGTCGCCAGCACCAACCTGAAAACCATCAACGACTTGATCGACCGCATGGGCCGCATCACCGCCAGCCTGCGGTCGTTCGCCCGGCGCGGCGACAACCACGGCCAGGCCAGCCTCGGCAAAGCCGTCGAGGCGGCGCTGCAATTGCTCGGCGCGCGCCTGGAAAATTCAACGCTGCAGATTCATCGACAGTTCGCCGACGTGCAGTTGCACATCGACCAGACCCGTCTTGAACAGATTTTGGTCAACCTGATCGGCAACGCCCTCGACGCCATGCACGCGCAAGCGCAACCCGAGTTGTGGCTGGAAGGCGAAGCATTCGACGGCAAGTATCGCCTGCGCGTGCGCGACAACGGCCACGGCATCGACGCCGAAGCGCGCAAGCATCTGTTCGAACCGTTTTTCACCACCAAGCCCGGCGCGCAAGGTCTGGGCCTGGGCCTGACGCTTTCCGCCAGCCTCGCGGCCGCCACCGGCGGGCATCTGGGTGTCGAACACCCGGCCAGCGGTGGCACCACTTTCGTCCTCAGTTTACCGTTGGTAAGCCCTACACCTGCCGAGCCCATATGAATAACGATCTCAGTGTGCTGATCGTCGAAGACGACCCCCATGTGCTGCTCGGCTGCCAACAGGCGCTGACCCTGGAAGACATCCCCTGCATCGGCGTCGGCAGTGCCGAAGAAGCGCTGGAGCAGGTCGGCGACAACTTTGCCGGTATCGTCATCAGCGACATTCGCCTGCCGGGCATCGATGGTCTGGAACTGCTGACCCGCCTCAAGGCCCGTGATCGCAGCCTGCCGGTGGTGCTGATCACCGGCCATGGCGACATCTCCATGGCGGTTGGCGCGATGCAAAAAGGCGCCTATGACTTCATGGAAAAACCCTTTTCGCCGGAACGGCTGGTCGATGTCGCGCGGCGAGCGCTGGAACAACGCAGCCTCGCCCGCGAAGTGTCGTCGCTGCGCCGGCAACTGGCCGAACGCGACTCGCTGGAAGGACGGATCATTGGCCGTTCACCCGCCATGCAAAACCTGCGCGAGCTGATCGCCAACGTTGCCGACACCTCGGCCAACGTGTTGATCGAGGGCGAGACCGGCACCGGCAAGGAACTGGTCGCGCGCTGTCTGCACGATTTCAGTCGCCGCCACAGCAAACAGTTCGTCGCGCTGAACTGCGGCGGCCTGCCGGAAAACCTCTTTGAAAGCGAGATCTTCGGCCACGAGGCCAACGCCTTTACCGGTGCGGGCAAGCGCCGCATCGGCAAGATCGAACACGCCGACGGCGGCACGCTGTTCCTCGACGAAGTGGAAAGCATGCCGCTGCCGTTGCAAATCAAGCTGCTGCGCGTGTTGCAGGAACGCACCCTCGAACGCCTCGGCTCAAACCAGAGCGTGGCGGTGGATTGCCGGGTCATTGCGGCGACCAAATCCGACCTCGACGCCTCGAGCAAGGCCGGCGAGTTTCGCAGCGACTTGTACTACCGCCTCAACGTCGTGACCCTGGAACTGCCGCCGCTGCGCGAACGCCGCGAAGACATCCTGCAACTGTTCGAACACTTCACCCAGCAATCGGCGCTGCGCTTCGACCGCGCCTTGCCGGAGCTGGACAACCAGACGCTGTCGAACCTGATGAGCCACGACTGGCCGGGCAACGTGCGCGAACTGCGCAACGTCGCCGAACGATTCGCCCTCGGCTTGCCGGCGTTCAAGAAATCCGGCGCCAGCAGCGGTCAGGGTCTGGCGTTTGCCGAAGCGGTGGAAGCGTTCGAACGCAACCTGCTCAGCGACGCCCTGCAACGCAGCGGCGGCAACCTGACCCAGGCGAGCCTGGAGCTGGGCATGGCCAAGACCACGCTGTTCGACAAAGTGAAAAAATACGGGCTGAGTCACTGATGGATCTGATACTGAAAGCCGCGATCGGCGCCGCCGTGGTGCTGATCCTCGCGGCGCTGTCCAAGACCAGGAACTATTACATCGCTGGATTGGTGCCGCTGTTCCCGACCTTTGCGCTGATTGCGCATTACATCGTTGGCAAAGGGCGCTCGGTTGAGGATCTGAAAACCACAATCGTCTTCGGCATGTGGTCGATCATTCCGTACTTCGTTTATCTGGCGACGTTGTATGTGATGGTTGACCGGATGCGGCTGGAGGCTTCGCTGGCCGTGGCGGCGGTGGCTTGGTTGATGGCGGCGACGGTGCTGGTGAGCGTTTGGGTGCGGCTGCACAGCTAAGATCAAAAGCCCCTCTCCCCAACCCTCTCCCAAAGGGAGAGGGGGCCGACCGCAGGGTTCTTGCGGGTTTCGTCGAGCTGAAAAACCGAGTCGACTATGGATGCACCAACTTGATATCACTCACCGAATCCATAATCGACTCAATCGTTTAGGTCGGCATATAGCGCACGACACCTCGGTCAGTCCCCTCTCCCTCCGGGAGAGGGCCAGGGTGAGGGCAGCTCTTGATCCAGCGGCCTAAAGCACATCCCCACCCGCCACCGGCTCAACCCGCGCCCAATGTGACGTATCCTCGCGATGGGCCTGCAAATAAGGCAACACCGCCGCCAGCAACGGCTCCTTGAACGCCTCCTGAAACCGATGCGCCAGCCCCGGAATCAACTTCAACTGACTGCCCTGAATGTGCGCCGCCAGATGCACCCCATGCATCACCGGCAGCAGCGGATCCGCCGTGCCATGCACCACCAGCGTCGGCACGCGCAACTGGTTGAGCAGGGCCACCCGGCTCGGTTCGGCGAGGATCGCCATGATCTGGCGCTTCACACCCTCGGGGTTGAACGCTCGGTCATAGGAGGCCGCGGCCTGTTGCAGCAGGGCCTGACGATCATCCGTAACGTTGGGGCTGCCCAGCGCCGCGAGCAGATCCGCTTGTTGCTCCAGCGCTACCTCACGATTCGGTGCGCCGCGGCGCGACAGTAACTGCACCAGCGCGGCACTCGGTGCCGGCAAACCTTCGGCGCCGGAAGTGCTCATGATCAACGTCAGGCTCTCCACGCGCTGCGGCGCCATCGCCGCCATATGCTGAGCGATCATCCCGCCCATGCTCGCGCCGAGTACGTGAAATTGCTCCACATGCAAGGCGTCCATCAGACCCAGCGCATCACCCGCCATGTCGGTCAGGCTGTACGGCGCCGCCACCGGCAGACCGAGCTTGTAGCGCAGCACTTCAAAGGTCAGATTGGCTTCAACCGGCGCCTGACGCCAGGTCGACAGACCGACATCGCGATTGTCATAGCGAATCACCCGAAAACCCTGCTGACACAACGCGACCACGACTTCGTCCGGCCAGTGGATCAACTGCCCGCCCAGGCCCATCACCAGCAACAGCGCCGGGTCAGAGGCACGGCCAATGCTCTGATAGGCGATGCTCACCTGCGCCAGATCGGCCCGCTCGGTCGGCACATTGACATCGCAACGCCCTGCCGCCGCCGCTGAAGCGCCGAATAAAAGCGCGGCCAACATGGCCGCGACAAAAAGAAAATGCTTACCCATGAAAAACACCGAAACGCAGAACCCCAGTAAGCCGCGAGTCTGATGATGTTTGTTCAAGCGCGCTGCCACAGTTCGATGACAGTTTGATGAAGAGTGCCGAGTGGTCATTGCACCGCTGCAAACAATATCCATGTACCACCATGGTCCGAAGCGAACTGTTTTGAATGAACCGCACAGGAGCGGATGCCCCGCTCCCCCTTGCGAGTCATCCACCATGCTCGAACCCCTTACCCTCGATTTGCCGCCCGCGCCCCCCGAGTCGTTCGCGGCGACCCTGGCACTGCCTGAAACCATCGACGAAAGTGTGTTGTTACAGACCCATCAGCGCCGGCGCGACAGCAGCAATGGCTTGCGCGAATTGTTTGCGAGCAGTCCCGCACTGCGCGATACGATCAATGCGTCGCTGCGACAACAGCTGCAACTGGACGGCGAAAAAACCGGATTCGCCTTCACTGCCAGACAAACGCAGGCAGCGCATTTCGTCAGCCTTACCGATGCCTGCGCGTTTGTCGTTCAACATCCAGTACCGGATTCCTCGCTTGACCAGCGCTGCCACGTCACCGGTCTGATGCCGGATCATCCTCTGTATGCACTGAGGCCGTCGCAGCTGCTGGAAAAGCTCAAGCCGCTCGACCCGCAGAGCGCCCACGCCACACGCTGGGCCGAATTCTGGGAAGCACGTGCGCCTGGCACGCCGGTTTCGCGACGCACGCGCGCCACCGCCCTGTACCGAGCGCATTTCGAAGCAAGCGCTGACGCCGCTTACGCCAGTAAAGTCATCGATGCCGAAGAGCTCGACCTGCTTCAGCAAATCGTCGATTCAGATTCCACTCCACTGACGTTCAAAAATCAGCCCGTTCACCTGGAAAAACCGGCTCTGGTATTGAGCAACCACAGCAAAGTCAAACTCCCGGGGGCCTGGGTCATCCGCGCGGGTGACCCGGCAACATCTCGAACGCTGCTCTACCTGCCCTGCCGCCCCCTGTGTATCCAGGCGTTCGACAATCGAGCGGATATGCAAACGTGGCTGGCCGGCCAGGTGCAGATTCCCACCGGTCTGCCACGCGAAATCCTGCGCTTCGATTACAGCGCAGCGACAGACCCGATGATCATCGGCGCCAGCGATCTGTTCGCCGACCGACAACAGGCGCAAATCAGTGCGTTGCGCAATACCAACCGGGGCAAACCCGGGTTGCGCGAACACGGTGCGCACGCGCTGCTGCATGTCGAGCTGATTGACCATCAACGCAGCACAGCTAACATCGTCGCAGCGCCGGCCAAGGCGCTCACTGCCCCGGATACGCTCGCGAGTGACGACCGTCCGTTGTTCGGCAGCCTGTCTGCTGGCATTCCGCTCGCCATTCGGCATGCCGCGCTCAAGCGCGAGCGCGAGGCCCTCGAACGTCTGCTGACCAACGACCGCGACGGCGTGCGTCTTCAACAATGCCGGGACGCACTGAAAGCGCTGGAAACCGCCGAGCAGACTTGCGAAAGCGCCTGCACCTCGTTGCTCGACAGCGCCCCGATCTCCGATACTACGTTCGCTGCGATTCATCAGGCTCACAAAGATGGCTTGTATGCCGAGGCGAAGCTGCAAGCGCTGCTGGGACACATCGACAGCGCTGAACACGACCTGCTCCTAGCCGTGCTGGACAACCCTGTGGCGGGGACACGCGATGCAGATCTGGTCGCGGCCAGCCTGACCCTGTCGCTGAGCGAACTCCGCGATGCAGCCACTACGGTACAGCGCGAAACGCTCAAGGGCGCATTGGTATTTACCCGGCAAGCCGCACTGACGGACAGCGCGTCCGACACGAGTCTGCTGCTGTACTGCCCCGGCAACGGCGGTGGCCTGCAGCGCTTCAGCGATCACCGGGCATTGGCGCTCGAACTATTCAAGATTGACCGGCAGGACAGCGAATCCGCCTTGCATCTGAACGCTATTACCTCGGACCCGCTGCAGCATTGTCTCAACGCGCTGATCGCCGATTGCGAAACACAAGCAACCAGGCTGCGTGAGCAACTCGGGCACGCCGATGCACTGGAAGTCCTCCGTCAGGATTGCACAGCCGCTGTGCAGGTCCCGGTCAGCGCTGCCAGAAGCCTGATGTTTGCGCACGAGCAGGAGCAGGAGCGCAGCGGTGTGCTGGCCACTCATCTGCCGGGCTGGCTGGTGAATCTGCAGAAAAGCGAGCGAACCACGCTCAAACAAAACATCAAGGCGTACATCGAGGCGATGCGTAAAAGTCATGCCCTGATGACCCTGGCACTGGAACCGCGCGACGACTTCACTCGCAAACATCTGCACGCGCGCCTGCGCAAGGATTTTGCCACCGAGGGCTATTTTTCCGTGCAGGTCGAATTGCCCGATTCGACCAGAACCGAAACGCTCGTGGAACCCGGTCCCGCCGGCCCGCGCCGTAAAACCGTCATCGTGCCGGGCGCCACGCGCAGCAGGATGTCACTGGAAGACCTTGCCCAACTGAATATCGACAACGTTCAATCCGTGCTCAATGACTCACTGTCGCAGCGCCTGATTTTCCTGCGTCTGGACGTCAACGCCGCGCGCCGACAGGATCGCAACCGCCTGCTCAATGGCATCAACCTGGGCTATTTGCGTAAAGTCCTGCCGGAGCTGGACCTGCCCAAGGCCTATGAGCGCAGGATCCATGAGGCCTTCCATGGCGCGCCCGGCGAGGCGCTGTTCGTCAGACAGCATCGACGCGAAAGCCTCATCGAACCTTGGCGTCTGCTGCTGAAAATCCAGCGTGCCAACGCGCGGGCACAGAAACACCTCAATCGAGATGAAGCCGAGGTGGTGGACATCGCGATCGACGCCAACACCGCAGACGCCTGGCTCGCCAAGGGCAAGCGCATCGTGCTGCTGCCGGTTTCGCTTAAAACCGGCGGCAAAGACACCCCGCGTGAAGGCCCGGTGACCTTGTCCGGCGTGACCTTCATTGAAGAGCAGATCAGCGGCACTACTGTGTTGTACCTGCCGGACAGTCCGGATGAGCAATTTTTTCGCCGCTACGACAGTCTCGAAGCGGCGCGCAAGGGCCTGTTCAGACTGTGCGCAACAGACCGTTGGAGTGCATACCTGGCGGGTAAGGCCTTGCACGGCAATGTTCCCGCCCACATCAGCCGCATCGGTCAGGCGGTGGATAAAAACTTTGACGCCATTATCGACATTGGCCCCCGCTGGCCGGCGAGCACTTCGCTGGCCGCGCACCTGCTCGACGCGCACAAAGGGCGTTTGATCGAAGCTCATCGCGGCAGCTCGCGCTCCAACGATGAACTGTTCTTCGAGCGCCACGCACTGAAGGGGCCACGCGCGTTCAACTACATAAAAATGGCGCTGGGCATGGTGCCTTTCGTCGGCACTGTCCTGGCGCTGTACGACGCCTGGACTGCCGCCAATCAGGCCGTGGCAGCGTTTTTGCGCGGCGAGGTGGCGGATGGCCTGGCGGAAATCGAGACCATGTTTCTTTCATTGATCGACGCGTTCATGGATCTGCTGCCGGGCGAAGCGGTGGCCTCGACCCTCTCGCGCACCAGCCGCGCCCTGACACGTTCGCGCCAGCTGCATTCGCTGCTCGGTAGTGTTGCGGCACTGCATGGCAAAACGCGGCGGCACGCCCGGCACGTACTCGCGCGTTTCCAGAATTACGACTACGAACAACCGCTGTCGCTCGCCGGGGTCAAGCCAGGCAGCTACGGTCTGTACCGAGGTATTTACCGGCATGCCGACGGTGATTTCATCGAACGTCAGGGGCGTATCTACCAAGTGGAACTGGGCACGGGCTCACGCAACTGGCGCTTGTTCGGTAATTCGCGCAAGTCATACAAACAGCCGATCGCGCTGGATGAAACCGGCCAGTGGGACACTTGGTACGGCGTCTACGGAACCGCCAGCGCAGATGGCTTGCGTGGCGGTGGCAACGTCGCCGGGCATCTGGCCGATGCGCTGGACCCCTACTGGCCACCGGTGATTCGCCAGCGCTTGCCACGCTGGTGGGCAGAGCGCACGTTTCGACGGCATCAGCAGCTGGAACTGGAGACCGATCGGCTGGCTCATGTCATCGACAGCAAGGTCGAGGCGCACAAAACCGCAATACTGGCTTTCCAGAACGCCAACCCGGCCGACCAGCGCGCGCTGCTACCGGCAGCCGAAACGGCATGCCGTGAAGATATCCGTCTGTCTGTTCAACGCTATCAGGTCCTGGCTGAGTTGAAACCGCTCACCAGTGGCAATAAGCAAGCCTCCGTCAACCGAGTGCAAAGCTCCCTTGCTCAACGACTGACTTCACGATACGGCATGCGCTCGGGTCAAGTGTCTACAGCGTCTGTTCTGGTATTGGACGACATCATGCGGCTGAGCAGGACAGTGAACGCTTTGCCTCCAGGCGCACGGACGCGGCGAATGGCAATGTTTGCTCAGATTCGCGAATTGCAGCTGGACTACGTGAAAAAGTTCGAGGAACTGGAGGACCTCAGGACCAAAGTCAATCAGTGGAATGAACGCATCACCTTGAAATCCGACAAGGCCACTCAGTTCGGCATTGTCGAGCTTATCAACAGCCAACACAGCGACGCACGTCTGCTCTATCACAAAACCTACATGCGCCTGGATCTGGTCAAGGATTACAGCTATGACAATGACGTTTCCTGGATGTACTTCCGCGAGCGCACAGACGAACTCTGGAAGCAGACCAGACAGGCCGCGACCACCCAGAACGACCTGCCAAACATTCAGACCACTGCGCAGAATCGCAGCCGCATGCTTGAGGAGTGTCTGGATGTCTACACCCGCTTCCGACGGCAGATGACCATCTGGAGGACGGCCTATCCAGAGCATTTTCATCAGGACACCCTCGAACCATTGCTTGATGGCCTGGAGCAGATGGCCGGTCGTGCCCGCCGAGGCGTCATTGATCCACCGGCGCCGAAAACACCCGGCCAGCCGGCCCAACGGGTTTTCACCACCGAGGACGGCGACTTGCTGTATGGCACGGAACGCTTCGACACGAAGTCACAGCGGCGGATTTATGAACGCAGACTCAGAGAGGGTGAAGTGCAAATCTGGGAACAAGGCGCCGACGGCCGCTCGCGTCAGATTGGCCCTCAGGCTCCACGACCGCAGGCACCACCGGTAAGCCTCGCCGCCCTGGTCAATGATGCGCGGCAGCGTCTGGACAGAATCCCTGCCTACCGGGCCAGCGTGCACAGCAATGCCGACCGGGGCATGTTGCCGGTCGATCTGCAACACATGATGGACTCCCAGGCCAGTGAGCTGAACGCCCGCGCCGACCGCATCGCCGGCAGTTCTGCGCAGCATCCGCTGATCCAGCGCTTGCGCGATCAGGCCGCCGAGCTGAGCGTTGCCGGGCGCACCCTGCGCACCGAGCGTTCATTGACCAGCCAGAAGCCCACCGATGGCATGCTCGATGACCTGATCGGTCAAGGCGCTGTGGACATACGCCGGACGCAGCCGATCAAATTGCTCGGCAGGCGTGGCAGCCATCCGGACTACCTGCAGGAATACGAGATCTGGAACATTACGCGCGAACCCGAGCAGTTGCTGTGGTACGCACACTTCCACTACCGCGACGCGACACCGGTGTTCGAGCGCTTTGAAACCGCGCATTTGAAATTGCCACAGCACCGTTTTTTGACTCACGCCGATGATGCGACGCTGCCCTATGCGAAAATCGGCAAACAGTCGGTTGTCCTTGGGCATTTCGAGCGGGTTTGAACCCCAACGCCCGATCTTGCTCACAGCCAACAATGACTGTGAGCAAGAACGACTGACTGCCGACCACGAGTGCGCCGTTGTCGACAACCGAAGCATCATGAGACAAACTCAACGCATTGCTGTTAATCACAAGTTTTGCTCATGGAGCCTTCGGTGCTTGAAATCCGTCACCTGAAAACCTTGCACGCCCTGCGCGACGCGGACAGCCTGGTCGATGCCGCCGACCGCCTGCACCTGACGCAGTCGGCGTTATCGCATCAGTTCAAGGAACTCGAAGAGCGCCTGGGCATGGCGCTGTTTGTACGCAAAACCAAACCGGTGCGCTTCACCAGCGCCGGTTTGCGCCTGCTGCAACTGGCCGATGCGACCTTGCCGCTGCTGCGCGCAGCCGAGCGCGACATCGGCCGTCTGGCCGGTGGCACTGCCGGGCGCCTGCACATGGCGATCGAATGCCACAGTTGCTTTCAGTGGTTGATGCCAACCATCGACCAGTTCCGTGACGCCTGGCCTGAGGTTGAACTCGACCTCGCTTCGGGCTTCTCCTTCGCGCCGCTGCCGGCACTGGCCCGGGGCGATCTGGACCTGGTGGTGACGTCGGACCCGCTGGACATTGCCGGCATCACCTACGTGCCGCTGTTCACCTACGAAGCCATGCTCGCGGTGGCCAATCAGCATGCGCTGGCGAGCAAGCCGTACATCGTTCCGGAAGACTTGCTCAGCGAAACCCTGATCACCTATCCGGTGGAACGAGATCGTCTCGACATCTTCACGCGCTTTCTCGAACCGGCCGATATCGAACCGGCGCAGGTGCGCACTTCGGAACTGACGGTGATGATGATGCAACTGGTCGCCAGCGGCCGCGGTGTCTGCGGCATGCCGCACTGGGCGCTGCATGAATACAGTTCGCGCGGGTATGTGAAGGGCAAGCGACTTGGCGAGAAAGGCCTGTTTGCGACGCTGTATGCGGCGATTCGCACCGACATGCTTGATGCGCCGTATATGCGCGATTTCCTGCTGACGGCCAAGGACACCTCGTTCTCGACCCTGGACGGGGTCAGCGCGGTTCGTTGAAACTCAAACATTTCCACTGAATGCGTTGAGTGACCATTCGTCTTGAAACCACCCTCACCTGTCAGGTCTGACAGGTGACACATTTCTTCTGTCGCGTTCTGATGGTGCCTACCACGAACCGGTTCCGGCACCCTTAGCCCGAGGATAGAAGATGAACAGCACGCTCCATTCATCGCAGGCAAACGAAGCGCTGGCGCTTCTGCCCATGTTCATTCCAGGGTGGCGCACGCCCGTGCTACCGACAGGGGCATACCACGGCGGCATTCCCCTGAGCATTCATTCGCCGTCCACCAGCCTGTACATGGTCATTGATCCACCGAGGACGCTCGCTACCACATTGGCCGTTGACGACTCCGTGGAACTGTGGGCCAACGGCAAGCCGACCTCAGTGATCAAGAACATCAGGGAAGGCGAAGAGAATAACCGGATAAAAATGGAACTGCCCTGGGGATGGCTGGTAAACGGCGCCAACACGCTGTTTTACAGGGTGACCCGCCCCAGCGGAAACACCGATGACTCGACCCCGGTGCTGAACGTGCTGCTCCATCACCCGGCATGCGAAATCACTGTCAGTCATCCGCCCAGTGCCAGCCCGACACAGCCAGCCACGTTCACGCTTGCGCGCAATTACCCACGGCGATATGACGAGCTGAGCCTGACGGTCGGGGCCTGGAGCAAAACAATTGCCTATGTTCACCCCGCCAATCCGATCACCTACACCCTGACCACCGCTGAACTCCAGCAGATCGGCGACGGTACGCATCAGGTGAGCGCCCGAATCGTCGATCAGTTGGGGAACAGCCAAGTGTCGGCGACGAGTTCTATCGTCATCAATACAAGAACGGTGGAATGGGAGGACCACTACACATCACTGGCGGATAACTTGAACGGCTGGATTGAACATGCCGGCGCTCGCTCCGGATACATCCGCCGTTTCCCCATGAACAATCAATGGGTGACCGCGTTTTTCAACTTCACCGATGTCGGAACCGCGACCGGTTTTGCCGGGGCAGTGCTCTATCGCGATTTCACATTCATCCCCGGGCAGTACCGATTCACGTTTGAAGGCACTCATGTTGCCGACAGCCCCAGTCCGGAATTGATCAACCCCATCCTGTGCGCGGCGACCAGTCTGGCGACGGCGCCCGGTGACCGCCGTGAAGTGCCAAAAAATGGCATCTGGTACCTCTTTCTGAATGCCTTCACCATCACCGAACGGCAGGTGGCACGCCTGTACATCACCAACTCCCAGGATGGCAGCCATGGCAACGACTTCGGCATTCGAAACATTAAAGTCGTGCGACTGAACACCGAAGCGGGAGGACTCATGAGCGCGCCCGAGGCCGACCCCGAACTGCCGGTTTATACCGGGCCAGTGCCTTGTCCTGTTTACCCGGTCGATGAGGAATCGACTGTTTCGCCCCCGCGCTGATGCTCGCTGATCTCGCGCCACATGTGAATCTTGTCGAAATAATCTTCACCCACTCGCACCGCCAGCGGTTCGAGGCCGTACTGGATGAAGCCGCAGCGCTGGTAGAGGTTGAACGCGGCCGCATTGCCAGCGGTGACGGTCAATTGGATGAGTTTCAGCGCGCAATGGTTTCGCGCTTCGGCGAGGGCCGCCTGCACCAGCTCGAAGCCCAAACCGTGCTGGCGAAAGTCCGCCGACACATACATGCCAAACAACGTGGCTTTGTGTCGGGCCTTCTCGCGTGGCTCGAATGCTAGGCCGACTATTCCGGCCAACGTGCCGGCTTCGAACGCGCCGAGAACGACGTCGAGCTTGCTGGTCAGGCGCCCTTCCCACCAGCTCAACGGCATTACCGCGCGCTCGCGCACGCTTGAGGTGAACGCCTGCGGATGGCGGTCGTAGGCCTCGAGCATCAGTTCGCGATAAGCCAGCGCATGGCTGGCGTCCAGCCGTTCGATCCACATGTTCAGGCCGTCTTGCGCTGTTCAAGCATCAGGCGCACGGCCAGACCGCCGAGGACAAACCCCATCACATACCGTTGCAGCGACAGCCACGTCGGATTGCGCACAAACCACGCAGCAATGCCGGCGGCAAATAACGCGATCAGCAGATTGACGCTGAAACTGACGCTGATCTGGGTCAGGCCCAGAACGATGCTTTGCGCGAATACCGAGCCGTGTTCAGGACTGATGAACTGCGGAAACACCGAGAGATAGAACACCGCAATTTTTGGGTTAAGTGCACTGGTGAGAAAGCCCATGGTGATCAGTTTGCGCGTTGAATCCGCCGGCAGTTGCTGCGCCTCGAACGGCGAACGCGCGCCGGGCTTCACCGCTTGCCAGGCCAGCCACAGCAGGTACAGCGCGCCCGCCCACTTCAACACTTCATAGGCCATCGGCACGGCGAGAAACACCGCAGTCAAACCCGCCGCTGCCGCGAACATATGCACGAAAAACCCACCGACCACGCCCAGCAACGACGTCACACCGGCCCGGCGTCCCTGACAGATCGAACGCGAGATCAGGTAAATCATGTTCGGCCCCGGCGTCAGTACCATCAGCAAGGCAGCGGCGGCAAAAATCAGCAGGTCTTCAAGCGGGATCATGGCAAAGTCCCTTGCGTGGATGATCAGGCGAGTGCGCTCAGTGAACGGCGATAAAACGGCAGGATGTGTTCGCGTGTCAATGGCGCCAGTTCGACCGCAGGATCAGTGACTGGATCGACCCAGATGACTTCCTCGATTTCCGCCGCCGGGCAGACGTCAACTGCGATGGTCAGCTGAAAAATCTGTGCATACACGACAAACCCCGGCTCGTTGGCTGCCGGTGCGGAAAATTCGCCGAGGAACGTCGCTTGCGCGGGATTGATGTGCAGTCCGAGTTCTTCTTCCAGCTCACGCGCGAGGGTATGCACCGGTTCTTCGCCGGCTTCAATCTTTCCCCCCGGTTGCATGAACGCCGTGGTACCGCGCTTGCGCACCAGCAAGGTCTGCCCTTGCGGGTTGAGCAGCAGCGCAGCAGCGATACGGAGGGTGCGGGGCGAAGTGTCAGAAGTCAGCGGCATGAGGCGGAAAATCCCTGGGACAAAAACCCAAGGATCCCATGCCCGACCACCCGCCGTCATGCACCTCAGCCCTGTGCCTCGAGCGCGGCCACTGGCTCCTCGGGTTCTTTGACGAACACCCGGTACTTGCCACCTTCCATGGCTTCGAAGGCAATCAGCTTCTCGATCAACGGGCCGCTGAGCACCTTGCCAGCGTTGAGCAGGAGCATGCCGTTATCGGCATTGAGGTTACGCGCCAGAATCATCCCGGCGCTCAGTTCGCGGGTGCTCAACACTTTGACCTGCGGGTCGATCAGGGCGACGTCATTGAGCAATGTCACACAGACCTCGATGAACGCCTCGACCAGCTCCGGATCGTACAGGCGGCCGCTGTATTGACGCAGGTACAGCAGCGCTTCGTCGTTGTTCATCTGCCGTTCGAGAATCAAGCCGCGTTGCAGTTCGACGAAGTCCACCGCCAGCTTCAGCAATCGTGAACCGAACGGAATCGCCTCGCCCTTGAGCCGGTCGGGAAAACCACTGCCGTCCCAATGCTCCTGATGATGCAGGATCAGCCGCGCGGCATCTTTCATCGGATCAAGGGTCATCAGCAGCGATTCGCTCTGCTTCGGATAGCCGCGATAGCGCTCGCGCTCTGCCGAGTGCAGCAGGTCCGACGGCGTGACCATCATCGAATCCGGCCAGCTCAGTTTGCCGATGTTGTACAACGCTGCGGCCATGGTCAGGTCGCGACTCGACGCTTCGTCCAGGCCATGGACCTTGCTGTAGCCGCGCACCAGCTCGATGATCTGCCGGTTGGTCTGTTTGGCGGGCGGCAAGCGCAGGTTCGCCAGCAGTGAAAACACCTCGGTGCCGGTGACATAGCTGCGTTTGAGTTCTTCGTATGCCAGATCGAGCATGTCGGCGGTCTGCTGCAGCTCGGCGGTACGCGCCGCGACGTGTTTCTCCAGTGAAGTATTGAGCTGTTTGAGCTGAACATTCTGCGCCCGGGCCAGACGTTCCAGGCGCTGCCGCTCACGCTCCGAATGTTGATGCTCCAGCGCCTGGCGCAGGATCAGCAGCAACTCTTCATCGTTCCACGGTTTGCTGATGTAACGGTGGATCTGCCCGTCATTGATCGCCTTGATAATGGCGCTCGGGTCGGCATAACCGGTAAGCATGATGCGCAGAGCCCCCGGATGACGTTCGCGCACCTGCGCCAGCAACGTCGCGCCGTCCATGCCGGGCATGCGCGCATCGCTCATCACCAGGTCCACCGGTTGCTGCGCCAGCAGATCCAGCGCCTGGGCACCGCTGGTGGCCAGCAGAACATCATAGGGCTGACCGCGTAACAAGCGGCGCAGACTGTTGAGAATGGATTCTTCGTCGTCGACCAGCAGCACCTTCGGTCGCTGACTCGGTGTGGGCGTGGTTGGCTCTTCCATGGCAAGGCCTCAAGCAAAACAGTGGACATGAACGATGCGCAGCACACCCCCCGGTGTCGCGGCGCCTGCTTCAAGGCTAGATGATTTTTTACACTTTCACGCAAAACTTCTGCCGGCGCTCGCAGGCAAAATGGCGAGGCGCCAACTACGCTCAATCGAGTAAACGACTGCGGTCGTCGAACAGATCCAGGACGAGGGCAAGGATGTTCCCGATGACAACAGCGTGTGTATCGCGAGCAATTCCAACGCTCAGGGCCCGGCCTCACTTGGCCGATGTCGGGGGGCACTGGCGATGAAGACACCCTTCGCACAAACCAATCGACGCATCCTGATCATCGATGACACACCGGCGATTCACGATGACTTTCGCAAGATCCTCGCGCCGCGCGCTCAGGACGAAGTCGAGTTGCAGCAGCTGGAGCAAACGCTGTTTGGCGATGCGCAAGCACCGCATCTGACCTTCGAGCTCGATTCGGCCTATCAGGGCCAGGACGCCCTCACCCTGGTCGAGCGCGCGCTGCACGCAGGCAATCCGTATGCGCTGGCCTTCATCGACATGCGCATGCCGCCCGGCTGGGATGGCCTGGAAACCATCGAACAATTGTGGCGGGTCGATCCCAACCTGCAAATCGCTTTGTGCACGGCATTCAGCGATTACAGCTGGGAAGCGATGGCCGAGCGGCTGGAATTCGGCGATCAATTGCTGATCCTGAAAAAGCCCTTCGACAGCCTGGAAATCCGCCAGATGGCCAATGCACTGACCTGGAAGTGGCAGCTCGCTCAGGATGCGGCGCTGAAGATGCTCAGCCTGGAGCGCACGATCGAGGCCCGGGTTCACGAACTGCTCAAGGTTTCGCACCTGTTGCAATACGACTCGCTCACCGGGCTGCCCAACAGCACCCTGCTCGGCGATCGTTTGACCCAGGCACTGGCGAACTGCCGCCGGCATGACAAACAACTGGTGGTGATGTTTCTCGGTCTGGACCGCTTCAAGCGCATCAACAATGCGCTGGGACACCCGGCCGGTGACGAAATGCTCAAGCGCACCGGCCAGCAGCTGTGCGCGTGCGTTCGCGACTCGGACTCGGTGTTTCGCTACGGCGCCGACGAGTTCGTGGTGCTCCTCGGCGACATCCATCATCCCCAGCAAATCCACGGCATCGCCGAGAAACTGCTCACGGCCATTCGCCAACCGCAGACCATTGCCGGCCACGAGATCAGCGTGACCGCCAGCCTGGGCATGAGCCTTTATCCCGAGGACGGGCTGGAGGCCATCGAACTGATCAAGAAAGCCGAAACCGCGATGCACAACGTCAAGGAGCACGGCCCCGGTTCCAGCGCCTTCTTCATCGAAGCCATGAACCAGCGCGCCCGTGAACAGCACAGCATCGAATCCGGCCTGCGCCGCGCCCTGCAGCAGCACGAATTCGTCCTCCACTATCAACCGAAAATCGATCTGCGCAGTACTGCCGTGGTCGGCGCCGAAGCGCTGGTGCGCTGGCAGAAGCCCGGGCAGACGCTGATCTATCCGGGCGAATTCATTGCCGTGGCCGAAGACAGCGGACTGATCGTGCCACTGAGTCAGTGGGTGCTCGCCGAAGCCTGCCGCCAGGCGCGCGCATGGCAACGGGCCGGGCTGCCGCCGCTCAGCCTGTCGGTGAATATTTCGCCAATTGATTTTCGTCAGCCTGACTTCGTTGCGAGCATCGAGCGAGTGCTGGAGCAGTCCGGGCTGGCCGCGCAGATTCTCGAACTGGAGATAACCGAAGGCGTATTGATGCAGAACGTCGAGGCGACGATGACCGCGCTCAATCGTTTGAAAGCGCTGGGCGTGCGGCTGGCCATTGATGATTTCGGCACCGGCTATTCGAGCCTGAGTTACCTGCGTCGGTTTCCCATCGATGTGCTAAAGATCGATCAGTCATTCATTCGCGGCTTGAGCTGCGACAGCAACGATGCCGCCCTCGTCGATGCGATCATCAGCCTGGGCAGGAGTCTGGGTCTCAAGGTCATTGCCGAAGGCATCGAGACGGCCGAGCAACTGGCATTTCTCAAGGATCACCATTGCGAAGAAGGCCAGGGTTATTATTTCAGCCAGGCACTGCCGGCGGCGGCATTCGCCCAATGGCTCGCTCAGGGAAAAAGCGCCCCATGCAGTCACTGAGCCGCCTGTCGAAAGGCCTGTGGCGGTGCGTTTGGGCACTGCTGCTGTGCCTGTGCGCTGGCAGCGCTACGGCCGAACCGTTGAACGAGCCGCTCAAACCCTTGCCCACCGCGACACGCCAGAGCCCGGAGCGCGTGGCCCTTGGCCGGCAGCTGTTCCATGATCCCCGGCTATCGGTCAATAACACCCTGTCCTGCGCCAGTTGCCATCAACTGGACAAGAACGGTGCCGACAACCGCGCGCTGTCGTTGGGGTTCGACGGCCTGCCGGTGGCGGTCAATACACCCACGGTGTTCAACGCCAGCCTCAACTTTCGGCAGTTCTGGGACGGTCGCGTCGAGACGCTCGAAGAGCAGACTGATGTGGTCATCACCAGCCCGCATGAAATGGGCAGTGACTGGGCCACCGTTGTAAAACGCATCGGCGAGGACGCTGATTACCCGCGCAAGTTTGCCGCGATCTACCCGGACGGCGTCACCAGGACCAATATCCAGCGGGCGCTGGCGGCTTTCGAACGCACCTTGTTGACCCCCGGTTCACGCTTCGATCAGTACCTGCTGGGCGACACCGCCGCCATTAGCTACGAAGAGAAACAAGGCTATCAGCGCTTCAAGGAATACGGCTGCATCGCCTGTCATCAGGGGGTGAACATCGGCGGCAACATGTTCCAGAAATTCGGTGTGTTTGGCGATTACGTTGCCGATCGCGGCCAGGCAACCAAGGCCGATCAGGGGCGCTTCAACGTCACCGGTGAGGAAGCTGATCGGTCGGTGTTCAAGGTGCCCAGCCTGCGCAACGTCGCCCTGACTGCGCCGTACTTTCACGACGGCTCGGCGGCGACCCTCGAGCGGGCGGTGGACGTCATGTTTCAGTATCAATTGGGGCGCATGCCGAGCGCCGAAGACAAAAGCCTGATCGTGCTGTTTCTCAAGACCCTGAGCGGCCAATGGGAGGGCAAGCCATGATGGACGTTTCGCGGCGCCGCAGCCTGCTGATGCTGACGCTGATCGCCTCGGTACTGGCCTCCGTTCTGCTGTTTCTGTACATCAAGTCCAGTTCCGACCAGACCGTGATGTATACCGAATCGCGGGATCTGATCCGGCAGATCAAACAACAGGATTCGCTGTGGGAAAACGAAATCCTCAAGGCCAGGGTGGCGATTTCTCACAACTACGACCCACTGGTCTCACCGCTCAATGCCATCAACCAGCTCTGGGAACGCTTCGACGCTATCGAGTCCGGCTTCGGACGCAACCACGGAGCGCAATGGAATCAGGCGCACAGCGATTTTCTGCAGGCCATCAAAGAGAAAACCCGCCTGGTCGAGCAGTTCAAATCGCACAACGCCCTGTTGCGCAACTCCCTGGCGTTCCTGCCCACCGCCGAGGACGATATCCAGCAGCAACTGGCCAACCTGCCCGACTTCGACAAACTGCAGTTGCAGAACACCACCACCGACACCTACGACCTGCTGCTCAGTGCACTGGAATACGCCCAGGTCACCAGCGCCGAGCGCGCCGCTGAAATCGATCTGGGGCTGAACAAACTGGCGGTGAATGCGCAACGGTTGCCGCAGGAATTCCAGGCACCGATCAGGATTCTCAGTAATCACATCGCGCTGATCGGGCGAGAACAGCCGGTGGTCAATCAGTTGCTCGAAAGCATCGAAGCCATTCCCGTGGCCGAACGCCTGGACACCATCACCACCCTGCTCGATCGCGACCAGCAGCGAGCCGAGAAAATCGATCGGCAATATCATTTCTACATGCTGCTGTTTTCCGTGCTGCTGGTGTTGTCACTGGTGGTCCTGGCCATTCGCCTGATCGGCAGTTTTTCCGAAATCAACCGGGTCAATGCGGCGCTGCAAACCGCCAACGATGTACTGGAGCAACGGGTCGAGGAACGCACCCGCGAACTGAAGAATGCGCAAAGCGAACTGCTCGATGCCGCACGGCAGGCCGGCATGGCGGAAATCGCCACCAACGTTTTGCACAACGTGGGCAACGTGCTCAACAGCGTCAACATTTCTGCCGACCTGATCGCGCGCAAGTTACGTAACAGCAAGACTCAGGGCCTGGGCAAGGCCATGCAACTGATCAACGAACACCCCGACGATCTCGGCGTATTCCTGCAAGAAGATGCCAAAGGCAAATTGCTCCCCGGCTACCTCAACCAACTGGTCGGCGCCATTGCCCAGGAACAGCAGGAAATGACCGACGAGTTGACGCAAATGAGCAAAAGCGTCGACCACATCAAGGACATCGTTGCCACCCAGCAATCCTATGCCGGCGCCAGCAGCATGACCGAGCCGCTGTTTATCGACGAACTGCTCGAAGACGCCTTGCGCATGAACGCCGGCGCACTGACCCGCCATCACGTCACGGTGGTCAGGGACTACGGTGACGTGCCGCAAGTGATGGGCGACAAACACCGGCTGCTGCTGATCCTGGTCAACCTCATCAGTAACGCCAAGTACGCAATGTCGGACCTGAGCAATCGTCCGCGCACCATGACTCTGGCAGTGAAGACCGTCGATGACAGCTTTTTGCAGATCAGCGTCAAGGACGACGGCGAGGGCATCGCCGCCGAGAACATGACGCGGATCTTTGCCCACGGCTTCACCACCCGCAAGGAAGGCCACGGCTTTGGCCTGCACAGCTGCGCTCTGGCCGCGATCGAGATGAATGGCCATCTCAGCGCGCATAGCGACGGGCCGGGCAAAGGCGCGCTGTTTACCTTGCAG
Organism: Pseudomonas granadensis; assembly: GCF_900105485.1. GTDB lineage: Bacteria > Pseudomonadota > Gammaproteobacteria > Pseudomonadales > Pseudomonadaceae > Aquipseudomonas > Aquipseudomonas granadensis. The sequence continues at coordinate 4,355,426 of NZ_LT629778.1, forward strand.
ATACCGCTGATCACCGTAACGGAGCACGCATGAGCGAACTGTCGAACCGGCGCATTCTGTTGATCGACGATATGCCGTCGATTCATGAAGATTTTCGCAAGATTCTCACCCCCGCGACGGTGCAGTCAGCGGAGCTGGACGAGATGGAGGCCGCGCTGTTCGGCGCGCAGACCCGGCCCCAGCGACCACTGCTGGAGCTGGATTCGGCCTACGGTGGTGAGGAAGGGCTGGGCAAACTGATCCAGGCTCTGCAAGAGCAGCGTCCGTACGCACTGGCCTTTGTCGACATGCGCATGCCTGACGGCTGGGACGGGGCGAAAACCATCGAACACCTCTGGCAGCACGATCCGCAGTTACAGGTTGTGGTCTGCACCGCCTATTCGGATTATTCCTGGGACGAACTGCTCGACCGCCTGCAGGCGCACGACCGATTGCTGATCCTGAAAAAGCCCTTCGACAATATCGAAGTGCAGCAGATGGCCAACACCCTGCTGACCAAGTGGCAGATGACCGAAAAGGCTTCATTGCAAATGCACCATCTGGAGCATCTGGTTGACCAGCGCACCGTGCAGTTCAAACAGGCCAGCGAAGCCCTGCAACGGGAAATCGACGAACGCAAGCAGCTCGAAGGGCAACTGGTGCAGTCGGAAAAACTCGCTTCACTGGGGCAACTGGCGGCGGGTGTCGCCCACGAAATCAACAACCCGATCGGTTTCATATCCTCCAATCTCGGCTCCCTCGACGGCTATTTCAAACAGTTGCTGTCGCTGCTGGAGGCCTACCAGAGCTGTGCGCCACACCTTGACAGCGAATCGGCCGCCAGACTGCAGCGCCTGCGTGAAGAGGCTGAGCTGGATTTTCTCCTTGAGGACATTCCGCTGCTGATTCGCGAGTCCAAGGAAGGCATCGGCCGGGTCGGCCAGATCGTCAAAGACCTGAAAGACTTTTCCCGCGTCGATAATAATCAGCAATGGCAGTGGGCCAATCTGCAGCAAGGGATCGAGTCGACCCTGAACATCGTCGCCAGCGAACTGAAATACAAGGCCGACGTGATCAAGGATTATCAGCCGCTACCGGACATCGAATGCCTGCCGTCGCAGATCAATCAGGTGATCATGAACCTGGTGGTCAACGCGGCTCAGGCCATGGGGCCGGAGCGCGGCACCATCACCTTGCGCACCGGCCTGCAGCAAGACATGGCCTGGGTCGAGGTGGCCGACACCGGGTCGGGCATCGCCCCGGATACGCTGCAGAAAATCTTCGATCCGTTCTTCACCACCAAACCGGTCGGTCAGGGCACCGGGCTTGGCCTGTCGCTGTCTTACGGCATCGTCAAAAAACATGGCGGGGACATTCAGGTGCGCAGCGAACTGGGCGTGGGCACGACGTTCCGTGTCGAGCTGCCCATGCGCCAGAACCGCCCGGCCGCATGAGGCAGAATCAGCTCGCTTCCTGAAAATCCAGCTCCGGCGGCTGGCGACGGAAACCGCCCGTAAGCACGGCCAGGTACACCACGCCAATCGCCAGCCAGCTCAGGCCCAGGTAGACCGCGAGGTGATCGAGGCTGACCATCAGCCAGACATCGGCAACCAGTCCGATAAGCGGGAAGAGCAAAAACAGCACGAGTTCACGCAGCCCCTTTTTCTCGCCGCCGATCCAGTAATGAAAAATCACCGACAGGTTGACCAGGCTGAACGCCAGAAACGCGCCGAAGTTGATGAACGAAGTCGAGGTGGTCACGTCGAGCTTCAGCGCCAGCAACGCCACTGCGGCACACAGCAGGATGCTGTTGACCGGTGTACCGAAGCGCGCATGCAGCGTGCCGAAAAACGCTTTCGGCAGCACCCCGTCGCGGCCCATGGCAAACAGCAGGCGCGAGCCGCTGGCTTGCGCCGCCAGCCCCGACGCGAACTGGCCGACGATCAGACCGATGAGGAAGATCGACACGAACAGGTCGCCACCAATATTGCGCGCAATTTCATAAGCCGCCGAGTCGACACTGTCGAACTGGAACGACGGATGCGCCCTCTGCACGAAGTATGAGACGCCGATAAAGATCACCCCGCCAATCAAGGTAATCAGCATGATTGCCCGCGGAATGGTGCGACGCGGGTCGCGGGTTTCTTCGGTCAGGGTGCTGACCGCATCGAAACCGAGAAACGAATAACAGGCGATCGCCGCACCGCTCATGATCAACGGCATTTGCAGGTCGCCATTGAAGAACGGCTCGATTGACCACAACGAGGTACTTGCATCGCCGCCGATGTAATGCACGCACAGCGCGACGAACGCGATCAGCACCAGAAACTGCACCAGCATCAGCACAGCGTTGACGCCATTGGCCAGTTTCAGGCCGACGATGTTGATCGCACTGGTGACACCGATAAACGCCAGCACCCACAGCCATTGCGGGATCGACGGGAACGCCGAGGCCAGATACGCCGCGCCGATCAACCAGATCGCCATCGGCAGAAACAGGTAATCGAGCAACACTGCCCAACCGGCAATGAAACCGAGCTTGGGGCTGATCGCCTTGCGCACGTAGCTGTAGGCGGAACCGGCGACCGGGAATGCAGCGGCCATGCGCCCGTAACTCATCGCGGTGAAAAACATTGCCACGAGCGCGGCCAGATAAGCCGCCGGAACGAGTCCTGCGGTGGTCTGGGCGAGGATGCCGAAGGTGCCGAGGACGATGATCGGTGTCATATAGGCGATGCCGAACAGCACCACCGACCCCAGTGAAAGGGTGCGTTGCAAACGAGCCATGGGCGACTTACTCCGAATTATTGGTTTTATGGCAGAGCCGGGTGCGGCGAAGTTTTTTCGGGGGTGTTTTTGTGTTGTGGTGTGGCTTGAGTCAGGTTCGGCTTGAGATCTTTTCCCCCTCACCCCAGCCCTCCCGAAACGTCGGACCGCCCCCAAGGGGGTGAGGGGGAAAGGGAGCTGATCTGCGTGAATTTCAAATCCTCTGTTCAACTCGGTCTTTCACGTCGGCGCATCTCGAACCAACAACTCGGTCGGTCCCCTCTCCCCCCGGGCGGTCCGACGTTTCGGGAGGGTTAGGGTGAGGGCAGCGGTTATCTGCGTGGAATCAACAATTCGCGAACACCATCGCCGCGCTCCAGCACCTCCCCCGGCAACTTCAAACGCTGGTCATCCAGATAGCGGTAATCCCTGCGCGCAATCTGCAACTGCGCAAAATCCAGCTCGACACTGAACTGCCCTTGCTCACGCCCGGCCTCGAACAAAAGCGTCCCCAGCGGATCGACCAGCGCGCTGCCGCCGGCGAAAACCAGTCCGTCATCCCCGGTCTCGACGCGATTGACCATCAGCGCAAACGCCTGATTCTCCTGGGCGCGGGCCATGATCGCGGTGCGGTGGGTCGGGCCGTACGGGTCCATGTTGCCGTTGGTCACGATCAACAGGTCGGCGCCCAGTTGCGCCAAGGCTCGGGCCGACTCCGGGAATTCGATGTCGTAGCAGATCAGCAGACCGACGCGTACGCCGTTCCACACGCAGGTCGTGTAACGGTCGCCGGGCTCGAACACACCGCGATCCGAGGCCCATAGATGGGTCTTGCGGTATTTCAGAGCGATGCCTTCAGGGGTGAGCAACAGCGTGGTGTTGTAGAAGCGACCGTTGTCGTTCTCGGCCATGCCGATTACCACGGCGATATTGCGTTCGCGCGCCGCCGCCAGCACGGCGCTGACGCTCGGGCCGTCGACGGGTTCGGCGATTTGCGCCACGGTCTCGCTGTTCGGGAAGCCCATCAGGTGGGTTTCCGGAAACACCAGCAATTGCGTGTCAGCCGCGCACGCCGCGATGGCTGCCAAGGCACGTTGCAGGTTGTACGCCGTGTCGTTGTCACGGCCCGCCAGTTGGGCGAGTTCGACTTTCATGAGTGTTCCTTGTTATCGCACCGGATGCGGAAAGATTGCCCGGCCTCTGTCTGTGGGCCAGTATGCGCAGCAAGCAACCGGCCAGGGAATTACGCGGCTGGGGTAACCCGATAGGGGTAGATCGATGACACTTTCGCTGGATGACATCACCTGGCACCGCGCTGTCGGGCAACTGATCGATGCGCTCGACAAGCCGAATTTCTGGGCGCAACTGGTGCGTCTGCTCGAGCAGTACGTGCCGTTCGATAGCTGGGTGGCGTTGCTGTTCAGTGCTGATCAGCGCCCGCAAGTCTTCGCTGAAAGCCCCGGCGAAGACGGCAGCCCCGATCCGTTGTTTCAGGATTATCTGCGCGGCCTGTACCTGCTCGACCCGTTTTACATCGCCTGCCGCGAGCAATCGCGCACCGGCCTGTATCGCCTCTCGGAAGTAGCGCCGGAGCATTTCGAACTGACCGAGTATTACCAGCGATACTTTCGTCTGAATGTGGTCGCCGATGAAATCCAGTTCAATTGCCAGCTCGAAGGCGAGCGCACCTTGTGCCTGTCGCTGGGCAGTGAAAAACCTTTCACTGGGCAACAGATCGCCTTGCTGTCTTTGATTCAACCCTGGGTGCTGGGCCTGTTGCGCCAGCGCCTGCCGTACGAAATCAACGAAACCGTCGCCCTCGCTGCCGCGCCGGCGCCTGCCGACTGGCGGGTGCAACTGGAAGCCTCGGTGCAACAACTCAAAGGCGCGCAACTGACGGCTCGCGAGCTGGATGTCGGGCGCTTGATGCTCAGCGGTTGCTCCAGTAAAGAAATCGCCCGCAAGCTGGAAATCTCCGTGGAAACCGTGAAAGTCCATAAGAAACACATGTACAGCAAGCTCGGGATCAAGTCCCAGTCCGAGCTGTTTTCGATTTTTCTTCAAGCACAGAACGCCTGATCTTTGGCAATTTTTTGCTCTCTGTGGGAGCGAGCCTGCTCGCGAAGAGGCCATCACATCCGACATTCATGTTGGCTGATCCACCGTCTTCGCGAGCAGGCTCGCTCCCACCAGTATTTGTACCACTGCACATCATTTGAGTCCGAACCCAAGGAAACCGTATGAGCCTGTCACTGCTGAGCCGCTACGCCTTCTTTGCCGTCTGCGTGGTGTTCACCCTCGCCAGCCTGCCCTTTCTGCAACATGACTGGCTGTGGCCGATCACCGCTGTCACCGGCGTTTTGAGTCTGATCGGTCTGTTCGATCTGCTGCAGAGCCCTCACGCGGTGCGGCGCAATTATCCGATTCTGGGCAACATCCGTTATCTGGTCGAAGGCATCCGCCCGGAGATTCGCCAGTACCTGCTGGAATCCGACAGCGATGCCCTGCCCTTTTCCCGCGCCCAGCGTTCGCTGGTGTATTCGCGGGCGAAAAACGAAACTGCCGACAAACCGTTCGGCACGCTGATCGACGTCTACCAATCGGGTTTCGAGTTCATTGGCCATTCGATGCGTCCGGCGCCGCTGAGCGACCCGAGCGGTTTCCGCGTCATCGTCGGCGGCCCGCAATGCAGCCAGCCGTATTCGGCCTCGGTGTTCAATATCTCGGCAATGAGTTTCGGCTCACTCAGCGCCAACGCGATTCGCGCGCTGAACCAGGGCGCGAAACTCGGCAACTTCGCCCATGACACCGGTGAAGGCAGCATCAGCCCATATCACCGCGAACACGGCGGCGATCTGACCTGGGAATTGGGCAGCGGCTACTTCGGCTGCCGCACCAGCGACGGCCGTTTCGACCCGGAGCGCTTTGCCGTGCAGGCGCAGAACCCGCAAGTGCGGATGATCGAAATCAAGATGAGCCAGGGCGCCAAACCCGGTCACGGCGGCATCCTGCCCAAGCACAAGGTCACCCGGGAAATCGCTGAAACCCGTGGCATCCTGATGGGCGAAGATTGTGTCTCGCCGTCGCGCCACAGCGCGTTTTCCACGCCGCTGGAAATGATGCATTTCATCCAGCAACTGCGTGAACTGTCCGGCGGCAAACCGGTGGGCTTCAAGTTCTGCCTCGGCCATCCATGGGAATTCATGGGCATCGCCAAAGCCATGCTCGAAACCGGAATTCTTCCGGATTTCATCGTCGTTGACGGCAAGGAAGGCGGCACCGGCGCCGCGCCCGTGGAGTTCACCGACCACATCGGCGTGCCGCTGCGCGAAGGCCTGCTGTTCGTCCACAACACCTTGGTTGGCCTGAACCTGCGCGACAAGATCAAACTCGGCGCCAGCGGCAAGATTGTCAGCGCCTTCGACATCGCCAGCGTACTGGCCATCGGCGCCGACTGGGCCAACGCCGCGCGCGGCTTCATGTTCGCCATCGGCTGCATCCAGTCGCAAAGCTGCCACACCAACAAATGCCCGACCGGCGTCGCCACCCAGGACGCGCTGCGCCAGCGCGCACTGGTGGTGCCGGACAAGGCCCAGCGCGTGTTCAACTTCCACCGCAACACGCTCAAAGCGCTGGCGGAAATGCTCGCCGCCGCAGGGCTTGAGCACCCGTCGCAACTGTCGGCCAAGCACCTGGTGCGACGCATGTCGGCGACCGAGATCAAGCTGTTCTCGCAGTTGCACGTGTTTTTGAAACCGGGGGAATTGCTTACTGGGGAAGTGAACGGCGAGTTCTATTCGCGGATGTGGCAGATGGCGCGGGCGGACAGTTTTGAGCCGCAGGAAGTGGCCGCTGCCTGAAACACAGCGGGCGTACAGCAATGTACGCCCGCTTTGCGACTGGCTATTGATTCAAGAAGCCGAGCGCGCCGAGCCCTGCGCTACCTCGGTCGGCTGCAACTTGAACACGTAAAACAACACCGTCAGCAGAACCAGAAACGCCGGCCCCACATACAGCGCCACGCGCGTATCCGGGAAGTACGCCATCAGGCCGACTACCAGCACCAGAAACGCCAGCGCAAAGTAAGAGCTGACCGGGTACAGCCACATCCTGTACTTGAGGCCGGCACGTTCGCTGGCGCTCAGGCCTTTGCGGAATTTCAGCTGGGCCAGCAGGATCATCACCCAGGTCCAGATCGCACCGAAGGTCGCAATCGAGGTGACCCAGACGAAGACTTTTTCTGGCACCAGATAGTTGAGCATTACGCCCAGCAGCAACACCGCAATCGACAGCAGCAGCGCGCGACGTGGCACGCCATTGTTCGATGTCCTGGCAAAACCGGCCGGGGCCTGGCCGTTCTGCGCCAGGCTGTAGAGCATGCGCCCGGTGCTGAAGATGCCGCCGTTGCACGACGACAGCGCGGCGGTGATCACCACGAAGTTGATGATGCCGGCGGCGGTCTTGATGCCCAGACGCTCAAACGTCATCACGAACGGACTGCCTTGAGTGCCGATTTCGTTCCACGGGTAGATCGACAGGATCACGAACAACGCGCCGACGTAGAACAGCAGAATCCGCCAGAACACCGAGCCGATCGCATCGGGAATGGTTTTTTGCGGGTTCTTCGCTTCGCCCGCGGTGAGGCCGATCATCTCCACACCGAGGTAGGCGAACATGACCATTTGCAACGACATCAGCACACCGGTCACGCCGTTGGGCATGAAACCGCCATGCGCCCACAGGTTGGAAATGCCCAGCGCCACGCCATCGTTACCAAAGCCGAACGCGATGATGCCGACGCCGCCGATGACCATCGCAATGATCGTGACGATCTTGATCAGGGCGAACCAGAACTCGAACTCGCCGAAAGCCTTGACTGCAATCAGGTTGATCGAGCCCATGCTGATCAGCGCGGCCAGCGCCCAGATCCAGCGCGGCACATCGGGAAACCAGATGCCCATGTACACCGCCACCGCGGTGATTTCCGCCACGCACGTCACCAGCCACAGGAACCAGTAGTTCCAGCCGGTGAGGAAACCGGCCAGCGGGCCAAGATAGTCCTGAGCGTAGCGACTGAACGAACCGGCCACCGGGTTATGCACCGCCATCTCGCCGAGGGCGCGCATGATCACCAGAATCGCCAGACCGCCAAGAATGTAGGAAAGCATGATTGCCGGGCCGGCCATTTCAATGGCCTTGGCCGAACCGAGGAACAGGCCGACGCCGATACAGGCACCAAGCGCCATCAGGCGGATATGCCGTTCGCCGAGTTCACGTTTGAGCGGACCGCCCTGAGCGGTGTCGCCGTGCGGCAGAGAATTGCCAACTGGCATAGGGGTACAACCTCGTCTTGTTATTGGGTATGACCACCGGGTTTCGAAGCGTCGACCGATAGGCCTTGGCTGGGCAGGAAACCGCGTCGGCTTCGTGGGCAGACGCGTCTTGCAGGGCAACCTGAAAGATCAGCGGGACGTCAGTATAAAAACCTTGCTGCAGGTCTTTTCACTCTAAAAAACACGGGATTCAGCGAGAATTGTCGCATTAAGCCGATAGATCGATCCGATCAACTGGCCGCATAGGAAAACTCGCCAATCTCTAACGGCACCGAGTATTGCACGGCAGTGGTGCATCGTCATGCCCGGATTTCGCCGTCAGGTGTGCGCTGACCGCTCTATTGCGGTGCTCTTACGTCTACGGCAACGCCGCCGCTGCGTCACCCCGTGAAGGAGGCAAGCAGCGGCGAACTTGCGCGCCATGGCACTGAAAAGGCGACAGCGCTTTATGGAGTAATCCGCAGCGCCCCACCCGCCACATTTTCTTCGCCAGCGCCAACCACCGTCTAAGCTTCAGACAAGTCCGATCAATCTGCGTGTATGGATCAATCGACTATGGGCGCTTTATGGCAAACCGATTCGAGTAAAACCGTGGTTCCGACTGAACGTATGGATGAAGCGCCTGTACCTGAAAAACCCCGTCGCAATCGGCATGGGTGGAAGGCTTTCTGGTTGTTGCTGCTGATCATCGCGATCGTGGTGGGGCTGGCTGCATCCAAAGAAATGCGCACCTCGCGCTTTCAGTCGCGCGAACTCAGCCAATACGCCGCCTCGCTGACGTACAAACTGGAACCGGGGCCGAGCGAAGCGATTCGATATCCGGGCAACGGGCCGTTCGATCTGCGTTTGGGGTACAGCTCGCTGGATGAGTTTCTGCCGCGCTTGCTCAAGCGCAATTACGTGATTACCGAACAGACGCGGTTTTCCCCGGCCTTGCTCAGCTACACCGACAAAGGCCTGTTCGTGCCCTATTCGGAAAAGATTCAGGCCGGCCTGTCGATCACCGATTGCCGCGCGGCGCCGCTGTACCGCTACAACTATCCGCAGCAGCTGTATGCCGATTTCGCCGCCATCCCGCCGGTGGTGGTCAACAGCCTGCTGTACATCGAAAACCGCTTTCTGCTCGACCCGAAGCAACCGCTGGCCAACCCGGCAGTGGACTGGCCGCGTTTCGGCATGGCCGCGTGGTCGCAGGTGGCGAAGCTGTTGCGCCTGCCGGGGCAATCGGCCGGTGGCAGCACATTGGCGACGCAACTGGAAAAATATCGACACTCGCCGGAAGGTCTTACCGCATCAGGCGCGGAGAAACTGCGCCAGATGTTTTCCGCCAGCGTGCGCGCTTATCAAGACGGGCCGCAGACCTTGGGGGCACGGCAGAACATCGTGCGTGATTACCTCAACAGTGTGCCGCTGTCGGCGGTGCCAGGGCACGGCGAAGTGCATGGCATGGCTGAAGGCTTGCGGGTTTGGTACGGCAGCGATTTTGCCAAGGCCAACGAGCAACTGAACAGCCCGGCCACCGACCCGCAGACCATGGCTGCCAAAGGCCTGGCCCTGCGTGAAATGCTCTCGTTGATGATCGCCCAGCGCCGCCCTTCGTATTACCTGACCAAGGGCCGCGAGGATCTCGCCAGCCTGACCGACAGCCACCTGCGCCTGCTCAAACAGAACGGCGTGATCGACAGCGCACTCGCCGATGCCGCGCTGGCGAGCATCGTGTCGTACCGCGACTGGCAGACCCAACCGACGATTCAGCCGATCGAAACCAACAAGGGCATCAGTGCCGCCCGCAGTCGTCTGGCAAGCATGCTCAACCGGCCGCTGTACGACCTCGATCGCCTCGACCTGTCCGCCACCAGCACCCTGCAGGGCGACCTGCAAACCCAGGCCACCGCGTACCTGAAAAAACTCGCCGACCCGGCCTACGCCGCGGAAATCGGCCTGCTCGGCGAGCGCCTGCTGACGCCGACCAGCACCACGCAGGTGCGTTACAGCTTCACCCTGTTCGAGCTGACTGCGGACGGTTCCCGCGTGCGGGTGCAGACCGACAGCACCGACCAGCCTTTCGACATCAACGAAGGCAGCAAACTGGAACTCGGCTCAACGGCGAAAATGCGTGTACTCACCACCTACCTGCAAATCATCGCCGAGCTGCACGACAAGTACGCCGCGATGAGCGCAGCCGAGCTGAAGAAAGTCGAGGTGCCCGATCAGGACCGGCTGAGCCGCTGGGTCATCGATTATCTGATGCAGAATAAGGATCACGACCTGTCGAAGCTGCTCGCCGCCGCGCTGGATCGCAAATATTCAGCCAGCCCCGGCCAGGCGTTTTTCACCGGTGGCGGTTTGCATACCTTCCACAACTTTCGCAAAGAGGACAACGGCCGCCTGCCGACCCTGCGCGATTCACTTCGCGAATCGATCAACCTGCCGTTCATTCGGCTGATGCGCGACATCGTCCGTTACACCACCTACTCCGGGCCGAACGCCGAACTGCTCAAGGATGATCGCGACCCGCGTCGTCAGGAATACCTGGCCAGTTTCGCTGATCGTGAAGGCACTTCATTCCTGCTCAAGTTCTGGAAGAAGTACCGGAACAAGGACACCCAGGCGCGTCTCGACACTTTTCTCGACAGTATGCGCCCGACGCCGATCCGCATGGCCGCCGTGCATCGCTATCTGCTGCCCGAGGCCAGTCAGGAAGATTTCAACCGCTTTGTGCGCTCGCACCTCAAGGGCACCAAACTCAATGAAAAACTCACCGACGACCGCTTGATCCGCCTCTACGATGCCTATGGACCCGGCAGTTACGACCTGCCCGACCAGGGCTTTATCGCCAAAGTGCATCCGCTCGACCTGTGGATGATCGGCTACCTGCTGCACCACCCGGACGCCACCTTCAGCGAGATCGTCAAGGCCAGCCATTTCGAGCGCCAGGAAGTCTACAGCTGGCTGTTCAAGAGCCGGCACAAGGGCGCCCGCGACAGCCGCATCCGCACCATGCTGGAAATCGAAGCGTTTCTGGATATTCACCAGCGCTGGCAAAAAGTCGGCTATCCGTTCGATCACCTGGTGCCGTCACTGGCCACCGCCATCGGCAGTTCCGGCGACCGCCCAGCCGCCCTCGCCGAGTTGATCGGCACCATCCTCAACGACGGCGTGCGCATGCCGACACTGCGCATCGACAGCCTGCATTTCGCCGCCGGCACGCCCTACGAAACCAAAGTGGTCAACGACCCGTATGTCGGTAAACGGGTGATGCCCGTTGAGGTTGCCAGAGCCATGCGCGAGGCGCTGTCGCAGGTGGTCGATGCCGGTACGGCAAAACGTGTTTCCGGCAGTTTCAAACTGGCCGATGGCACGCCGCTGGCCATGGGTGGCAAAACCGGTACCGGAGACAACCGCATTGCGGCCATCGGCTCGGGCGGGCGCATCATCAGTTCGAAGTCGATCAACCGCACCGCGACCTTCGTGTTCTACATCGGCGACCATCATTTCGGCACCCTCACCGCGTTCGTGCCCGGGCGCTCGGCAGAGAACTTCAAGTTCACCTCGGCCCTGCCCACGCAGGTGCTCAAGGGCATGGCGCCGATCCTGACGCCGTATCTGCAACCGGGCAGCGCCTCGCAATGCCAGCCGACGCAGACCGCGAGCGTGGCGCTGAACGACACGCCGCGTCCTACAGCGAGGTAACAAATCGTGTCGGGGCATTCTGAATCAGGGTGAGGTTTTTTTCCGGCGGCGGGTGGTACTCCTGTATTTTTCTGATTCGAATTTTCGTCGGGTTAGTCGCCCGTGGCAGCGTTTGCCTGGCGAACTTTGAACTTTTGTTTTGCCCCGCCGTGGGTAGGCTGATCATTCCTCAACGATCAAGGATGATTGGCCATGTCTCCCGCTCCCCTGCCTGCCGAAAATCCGGACAAAGGCCGGCATTACGAATTCATCAAGTCTGCCGTTGACGACAGTTTCAAGACCGCCACCCTCAGCCGTGCACGCGCGTTGGCCGCCGTGTCCCTCAAGCCTCAGGCCTGGTACACCTCGGCGCCCGCTGCCTGGCTGAAAAAACTCGCTGCGGCCAACCTGAAGGCGTGGAATTCTCAGAACAAGGTCGATCATCTGCTGGCGAAAACCGACCTGTATGCCTTCGCCGAACCGTTGCTGAAGGCAAAAATCAAAGCGCTTCATGGCATCGAACCGGACGTCAAAAGCACGTATCTGCGCCTTTATCTGCCGGCGGAAACCCCTTGGTACGCGATCAATTTTTCCGAGGGCGCGGTCACCCGCACGGTGTCGTTGCTCGATGCTGCGCTTCACAACTTCGCCAGCCGTGAAACGGTCGGGCGTGACTCGGACTACATCAGCAAGCCTGACGAGCGCGGGCATTTCGATATTCTGCCGATCAAACGCGCGATGCCGATCGGCGATTTTCAGAAGCTGTGCCGTGAGCTGGACATCGGCGCGCAGTACAAGAAGCATTTGGAAAGCTATCTGCTGCCCGGTGAACCGCTCGCCGAAGGCTTCCTGCGATACAAGGTCAGCCAAAGCCAGAAAGATGCCCTCAGCGCCGCCGCGCACCTGGCGCTGATCAAGGAAGACATCACCTACGACGCCTACAAGATGGTCTTGAACCTGAGCGAGGAGAAACGGCCGCTGATGCTCAACGGCCGCTCAATGCACTGTGCCGACCTGTCGCTGCTCGGCACCCGATTGACGGGGATTCTGCTGCTGACCCATGCGCAACAGGACAGCCGCGGCATTCGCCGCCTGATCGTCTACATCCCCCACGACCCCGACCACCCGCTCAAGGAATACGCCTCGCTGAAAGCCTTCCGCGATGAACTGGCCCGACAGCTGCGCGAAGACCGCTTCAGCGACGCGACGCAACAGACCTACCGGCAGTTTTTCAGCCAGTTCGTCGACCAGCAGCAGCGCGGGCACTTTTTCGCCGATCTGGATCAACGCCTGTTCATCACCCGCTATCACCCACGGACCGACCCGACCGATCAGCGCCCGGCATGGCGCAAGGACGCTGTGGAAAATCCTCACCTGCAATTCGCACGGCTGAAAGTGCCAGGCGATTACTGGCGCCATGCCTATCAGCAAAAGCTCAACAAGATTCTCAATGACGCTCGGGAAATCGCCGTCTCCACCGCCGACACCGACAGCAAGGCGCGCTGGGCCTGGTGGGACAACTTCAAGAAAATCGTTTCCGATATCTTCAATGTCGCCCTGCTGATCGCCACCCCTTTCGTGCCGGGACTGGGCGAGCTGATGATGGTGTACACCGCTTACCAACTGACCAGCGACGTCATCGAAGGCATCGTCGATCTTGCCGAGGGCCTCTGGCAGGAAGCCGGCGAGCATGTCATCAGCGTGGTCACCAACGTGATCGAACTGGCTGCGTTTGGCGCGGGTGCGGAAATTGCCGGCGCCTTCAAGGTCAAGCTATCGCCGCTGGTGGACGGCATGAAACCAGTGCGTTTGCCTGATGGCAATGCATCGCTGTGGAACCCCGACCTCGGCCCCTACGAAAAAACAGATCTGCAACTCGATGCGGCTTCGAACCCCGACCCGCATGGCCTGCACGCGCATGGCCGCGAGCGCATCCTGCCGCTGGACGGCAAACTCTTCAGCGTGGAAAAAGCCTCGTCGCGTCCTGAGGTGAAAACCTGGCGGGTCAACCACCCCGAACGCGCCAATGCCTACAAGCCGCTCCTTGAGCACAATGAACACGGCGCCTGGCGGCACGAGGCGGAGAATCCGGCAGATTGGCACGACAGCGCGCTGATGCCGCGCCTGGGCCATCGTGCCGAGCGTTTCTCGCCGGCCCAGCTGGAGCAGATCCGCGTCAGCAGCGGTACCGGCCACCACCACTTGCGCCGGATGCACAGCGACAGCGGCCCGCCGCCACCCTTGTTGACCGACAGTCTTACGCGTTTCGCCGCCTACGACGATGCACAGCTCGCCAGTGCCAATATCCGCGCCGGCAGGCCGATCGCGCCTGAGTCGGACTGGTTCGAACCGATTGCCACCAGTCTGCCGGGCTGGCCCTACGAACGGGCATTGAAGGTGCAATACGAGCACCTCGATGGCTACTCGCGGCAATACGGCAACCCGAACGCCAGCGCCGCCAACACCCTGAGCATGACCCAGTCCGAACTCAATGCCGGACAGTTGCCGGAACGTCTGCTGACCTTCCTCGACGAGGGGCAGATGCGCACGCTGCTGGGCCGAAACGTGCCCGCAGCCGAACGGCTGCAAGCGCTGCGCGATGTGCTTGCCGATGCCGTCGACAAGCGCCGCAGCGATGTTTCAAAGCGTCTCTACCAAGCCGCCGACCGCACCACTCAGGCTGACCTGCAGGTGGTGCGCAAAACCTTCCCCGAGCTGCCGCTGCCGCTGAGCGAAAAGCTGCTCGCCCAGGCCAGCGCCAGCGAGCGGCAGCGCACCCTGAACGAACAACGCTTGCCGCTGCGCCTGAAAAACCAGGGGCGCGAACTGGATTTCGAAGCCAGAACCAGTCGGGCCTACGAGGGTTTTTACCGCGACGAGCCATTGAGCGCCGACAGCGAACGCCTGGCGCTCGGCACCCTGCGGCTGCACACCGACACCTTTGCCAATCTGCGCATCGAGGTGCGCGACGGCACCTTTGACGGGCCATTGCGCTGCAGCAGCGGACCGGACGATGCGAAAACGTTCAGGCGCCTGATCAAGGATGAACGCGGCCGCTACGAAGTATTCGACGCCAACGCCCGTTCGCTGCATGCCGCCGCCGGGTTTCATGAAGCGATCTTGCGTGCCCTGCCTGACGAAACACTGACGAGCATCGGCTACCGGCGCGGTCAGGGCGCCGCGTTGAAAGTCTGGCTGATGGAGCTGGCGGCAGCCCCCGCCGAGCGCCGCACGGTCCTCGCAGAACCACCGATTCGCCCGGTAATCAGTATTGAAACCGAAACGCTGGTACGGGGCTTGCCAAGGTTCATGAGGCGCGCGACACCCGAGGAGAGAATCCGCGACCTCTTTGCGACCATGAGTGAAAGAGAGGCCAGCACTTTCCTCGAAGCGTTGACGCGCCGGGGCGAGCCGAAGGACGCCATTGCACGGCTGGAGCAGGAGCGCAAGGATCTGCAAAACGAATTGACAGACTGGCGCAGCAGTTATACCGAGGTCGATCCGGAAACCGGTTATCCGGGCCTCTCCTCGGACTACCTGCACAAGGGCGGCGACTTTATCGAGTCGCGCCTGAGCGAATGCTTCGAGCGCCGCAGCGAGATCTTTGGCGAGCGCAGCATCCATCCCGATCAAGGCTACACGCTCGATCTGTCGTCGGATCTGCTGAGCCATGATCTGGAACGCTGGTGGAGCGACCTGCGCAAACGTCCGAAAATGAAGCAGTACTTCGATCGCATCACCGGGCTCAGACTTGATCGGGCAAACCTTTCCGGCGATCCAAGCGCGCTGCTCAGCAGCCTGCCCAACCTGCGCCAACTGAGCGCTCGGCAGTGTGAGTTGCAGGCGCTCCCGGACATCATCGGGCTGATGCGTCCTTTGCAGGACCTGGATCTGGCCGATAACGCAATCAAACTGACATCCGAATCGCGGCAACAGCTTGGCAAGCTGGAGCAGTTGCGCACGCTGAATCTGAACGGCAACCCGCTGGAGCTGGCGCCCGATGTCGGGCGCATGGATCATTTGACCGAACTGAGTCTGGCGCATACCGGTATCGAAACCTGGCCCGACGGTTTGTTCAAGGTTGGCACTGTGGATAAACAGCGACCGCGAAGCTTTATGCTGGACATGCGCGACGCCCCCATCAAAACATTGCCCGAGGTCGAACCCGGCTCCGAACAGGCACGCATACTCGGTCGGGCGCGGTTCAACACTTCGCGACTGTCCAATGAAGATCGTGTGCGCTACGGCAACTACCGCACCTCCACGGGCCTGGCATTTGTGCAGGACTATTTCCCCGCGGCCAATGACGAGATCAGCCACTGGCGATCGCTGCCCCAACAATCTGACACGTTCAGCCCGTCAGCGCTGAGCAAATACCGCGAGGAATCCTGGCATGACCTGATGGCCGAACCTGATTCAGCCGGTTTTTTCAGCGTGATCCGCAAGCAAAGAGAAAGCGCCGATTACGCCACCGTCGAAGGGCGTAGACGCCTGACCCAGCGTGTCTGGGAAATGGTCGATGCCGCAGCGGCGGATGCGAAGCTTCGCGAGACATTGTTCAAACAGATCGTGAGCCCGGACGACTGCGGCGATCTGGGTGCGCAACTGTTCAACTCGCTGGGCATGAAAGTGCTGGTGTCCAAGGCCTACGGCGAATCGACATCGCCTGCCGTACTTGAAGACAGGCTCGTGCGCCTGGCCCGCGCGGCGGCGCGCTTGAACCGTGTGACGGACGAAGCGGCGCTTGAATACAAGACTCAAGTGCAACTGAACAAATATGACTCGCGCAACTTGGCACCGGACGAGGTGGAGGTGCACATGGCGTTCGAAACCGGGCTGGCTGAGCGCCTGCAATTGCCCTGGCAATCAGAAGGCATGCTGTACCGGCCACGCTCCGGGGTGAGCGCAAAAAAAATCGACGTCGCTTACGGCACGATCATCAAAGCCGAACAGGGCGATGGTCTGGTCAACGGCATGCTCGATTTGTATTACGACAATTTCTGGGAGGAGCATTTGCACAAGACCTACCCGGACCAATACGAACGCAATGCCAGCGCGTTCGAGCCGAAGGAAGGCTGGCTCGATGAACTGCGCGAGGCCAAGGCCGAGTGGGCCAACCCGCAGAAGCAGACCGATTTATTTACACTTTCGGACAAGATCAAGGCCCTCGCCGCCAAGTTAGGCATTGGTGACACTGCGGATTTGCTCGACGATGCACCGATGAGCGACAAACGTTACGAAGAGCTGTTGATCGGCATCGGTTACCAACGCAAGGAGCTGTCACGCCGCCTGACGCGCGAGGCGCTCGCCAGAGCGGGCCTCTGACCGCGCCGTTGCGCTCGGCCAGCCCTGACAAACGTTGGCCGGGCTGGCCTAACCGACTTCCGAATCCCAGATCACCGTGATGTTGCCTGTGTACGGTCTGCCTTTGGCGTTGTTGATCAGCCAATCGGTCCAGCTCTTGTTGACTTCGAAGTGCAGCGTCCCCGGCCGGCGATCAACGTAAAAGTCCGGTTGAAACGCAGGGCTGATCTCACGACCCAACGGGAAACGTCTGACTGCCTGACCGGCACTGTCGGTCAAGCCGTTGGGCAAACTGACGCTGACGTCCACGCCCCCGGCGAACCCGGTGTCACGGTCAACAATGGCGCATCCGGCCCCCGTACCCAGCTCATGTTCGCACTCAAGCTTCATGGTGAATTTCGACGATGCGGAAATATGGAATATCTGGTCGCGGTACAGACGCACCGGCTTGCGTCCGCTGTCCAGCCAACTGCGCCAGCCGCCCTGGGGTTCCAGAACGATGTGGTTGCCTCCCGGCGGAATATCCACTTTCAGGGTGTGCTGCACGTCCAGCACGAAATCAAGCGTCAGGCTGGGATCGTCCGCTTGCATCAGCGGGCCCATGTCGAAATCCCCGCCGGGACCGAGGGTGTAGGTCAGCGAGCCGACATAACGACCGGAGGCCATGCCGAGCGGATCGGGCGTCAGCATTTCGTAGGCGAAATCCAGCGTGTCGAAAGCCATGGAGGGAATGTGGTACGCCGGGACCTTCGCGCACATGGCGTCAAAAGGGGTTTTCCAGAAGAATCGGAACGTTTCCGGCCCATGGTCGGCGACGCCGCTATAGGTACAGGGACGGGCAACACCATTTACCCAGCTGCCCGTGGTCCAGAGCCTGCCATGGGCTTCCAGCGGGGTGCTGCCACCCGCCAGATCCATGGCCTGATTGCTCAACACATAATTGGAACCAACCCCGATGATGCGCACCGCGAGCATTTCCGATTCCTGTGTCTGGGCGTGGGTCACGACCAGATTGCGCCAGGCGGCGGGGGCTTTCACCCCGACCGAATCGCCGATGCCAACGTAGCGGCTGGAGGTGAAACGTGCCGGCACACGAATGCTGAACATGCGGAAATTCGCGCATTCAATCGGGTGCGTCTGACAATAACCGCTGTTCGGCGTCTGATTGACGAACGCGTTCTTGGTGGGCTTCGACGAGTCAGGCTGGAACAGCGCCCGGATCTCCTGATTCATTGCCTGCGCCTCGGGAACGCTCGCAATCAACAGCAGCCCCAGCGCGAAAGTGATTTTTTTCATGGTTGTATTCGCCTGAGATTCATGGCTCCAGCTCCCCGGACGGCGCGGCGGCGCTGAACATCAGCAACACATTGCCGTTGTAATCACCCGAGCGGTAACCACCGGCCGGCTCGATCGGTTCGATCTTCAACGCCACGCGTTTGCCGGTGGCGGCCTCTTCCCTGGAGACCACTTGCTGGGGAACAGGCTGAGAATTGAGCTGCACATTGTTGAACGTGACCCGCAGCATGATCGCTTCATTGGGCCGGCCATTTTCCAGGTAAGGCTCGAACAGCAGGCGCGCGTTGATGGCGCTGCTGTCATGGTGTAGGTCGAAATTCTTTTCCAGGCTGCCCAGGGTTGCCTTGGGATAATCCCACCACAACTGCTGCGGCCGGTGAATCCAGTCAGGCTCGGCAGGGATGACATAAAACGGTCGGCTGGGAATGGTCAGCGACACTTCGAAGGTGTGCTCTTCCCGAGCCGCCCACGCCAACGCGCCGGTCAGCCCGGTGGCGAGCATCAGCGCGGCGGTGGTGCATTGCTTGATCATGGTGATTACCCGATGCGTCAGTGGAAACGGACCTAGCGACTGGCGATATTCAGGGCCTTTTTCTCGGCCCCTTCGATCAGAAAGAAGCGGTATTCGCGGTCCTTTTCCTTGTCGAAAGCGAAGGTCTTGCCGGCCAGCACGTGGTGCTTGGTGGTCGCGCCGCAGTCGCTGTCATTGGTCAGCGAACAGCTCTTGAACTCGTCGACGATGATCACCGTGTTGCCGTTGTTGCGCAGTTCGTAGCGGCTGGGGCTGTCGTTAATCACGGTGTCGTAACGCGCATCCTTGGGCCGGACGAAGAAGATCGTGCCGAACCCGGTCATCACATTGACCCCGGCCGACAGCGAACTCTTGTAGTCCTCGCGCTCTTCGTTGGTGACGACGAATTCATCTTCCTTTTCTGGCACCACCGGCACGAAACGCACGCGGAAATAGCGCTCGCGATCGCGTTCGCCCATGTACAGCAACCGCGTGCCCTGCATGCCCTGCGCAGGCACGATCAACCGCGCCGGGCTGGCCATCAAGCCGTTGCGCGAGGCACCGTCGGCAGCGTTTTCGATGGCGATTTCCCGCGAGGTGCCGTCGGCGGCGTAGACGATTTCCAGCACATTGACTTTCACGAACGCGGTGGCGTCACCGCTGTTGAATATGCGTTTGAGGTAGGTACTTTTATCGGCGTCGAGATAGTCGTACACGGTGCCGACATTGATCTGCGGGCCAGCCTCGGCGGTCAGACAAAACAGGCTGAGCACGCCCAGCAGAAAACCACGGTTCATCGTTGAACACTCCTGAAGGGTTGCGAAGGCGCGGATTGAAAGGCTCATGCTTCCGAATCCCAGATAACGGTGACGTTGCCGCGCAGACGGTCATTCATGCCGGGTCTGAGGAAGTCTTCGATGACTCGCGGCATCATTTCGAAATGGATGGCACCGGGCTTGCGGTCCAGATACAGGCCCGGTTGAAAGGGGCCGATCCAATTGTTGTTACGCAGTGGGAGGCGGACGACCTCCAGCCCCCCACTATGGGTGATGCCTGGCGGCAACGTCATCGAAACAAGGATTTCGGTGCTGTTACCTTTCGGACTGCCGAGCCGGCATATGTTGTTGCCTGGCGAATTGCACAGCAGCATGACTTTGAAGCGTGACGACGCCGAAATGTGAAACGGCTGGTCGCGAAAGATCCGGTTCGGCTTGCGCCCGCTGTTTATCCAGCGTGCCCACCCGCCTTCGGGTTCCAGCGTGACGTTGTTGCCGCCGGGCGGCAGGTCGATCTTGAGCGTGTGCTGTACGTCGAGGACGAAGTCGAGGGTCAGGCTGTCGTCGTCCGGGCGAAATCCTCCGCCGATGTCGAAATCGCCGCCGTTGCCGACGCTATAGTCCATCGATCCTGTATACAGCCCCGATGACATACCCAGCGGATTGGGCGTGCGCAGCTCATAAGCGAAGTCGAGGGTATCGAAATACATTGAAGGGATGCCAAATCGGGTCTTCTTGGTGCAGTACGCCTCCACAGGTGCTTTCCAGAAAAAACGGTAGCTGATCGGGGTATAAGCGCCGACCCCGCTGTACTGACAAGGCGTGGATGCATACACCCAACTGCTGCCGTCCCACAGGCTTTGATGTCCCTCCAACACATCGCTCACGCCAGCCAGTTCGTGCGCCGGATCGCTCAGCACATAGTTGGAACCGATACCGATAATGCGCACTTCGACGATTTCCGTTTCCTGCGTGTCAGCATTGGTGACTGTCAATTGCCGCCAGTTAGCCGGTACTTTCAGCCCAACCCCCCAGTGGGGTTTGATGGCGCCGTTGGAAGTGAAACGCACCGGCAGCTGGATGCTGAACATGGCGTTATCCGCGCATTGCCCCGGGTAGGCCGCGCAATAACCACTGTTCGGCGTTTGGTTGATAAAGATGTTTTTGCTCGGCTGCGAGGGGTCCGGGCGAAACGTCGCACGAATTTCCTGGCTGGCGGCCTGTGCGGTGGACATGAGCAAGCCCAGCGACAAAGCGCAACCGGTTGTGATGGTTTTCATAATCAACCCGCCTTCCGTTCTGTAACCGTGACATCCGCCAGAGTGTCCGGTGTGCAGCGCAGATCACCAATCATCAGCACGTCGTTTTCGCTGCGATGGTCGGCCTCGTTGAGGCGGAACTGGCACAGCAACTGATTGCCCTGACGCACTTCCAGGGTCGGCGAGCCGGCATTCATTTCCATCGAGAAGAACCCGTCGACTTCGCTCACGCCACGGCTGGCGTGGTTGATCACGTGGTGGCCCTTGAGCGGCTGGCCCTGGGCATTGACCAGTCGACCGAGCACGGTGAAGGTTTTCATCACGCGCACCTTGCGGTACTCGACGCCGCCCTTGTTCAGGTGATAACGGGTACGTGCCGGCTCGATGGTCGCGGCCGGGACGTTGTTGCCTTCGAAGTCGAAACTCACCGAGCTGTTCTGGTACGCGGTGATCGGGATGAAATTGCGCCCCGGCTTCAGCGCCGCACCGCCACCGCTGTAGTCATCGGCGCGCAGGACGATATCGTCGATGTCCGACTCGACGTCGACGATCAGCCCGGCGCCGCGCACCTCACTCTGGCTGGTCAGGAGCATTTGCTCGCCGCCGATGACCAGCGTGCTGTCGACGTTGAGGCCGCCGGTGTAGTTGCCGTTGTACGAGGAGCGCTGGACAAACGCGTCGCCACTGACCGCATCGGTACGGAAATTGGTCAGGCCGGACATGCCCAGGCCATAGGTGTCGGTGAGTGCGGTGACCGACACGTTCTGCAGGACGTGATCCTTGAAGTCCCGACGCCAGCCGAGCGAGGCATTATTGTCGCGCTGGCCATCGCGGGCGGTGCGCGAGCCGATGCTGCCGGTGATCTGCTGGCCGGGCGCACCGAGCGCGAGGTTGATGCTCAGGTCGACACCACGATTGCGCGCATCGCCAGTGCTGTAGCTGCCCGGCCGATCGAAGATCGACAAGCGCCAACTGGCGTCACTGCCCAGCAGCGTGGTGCGCTGGGTCCAGCCGAGGTCGACACCCAAACCCTCGACATTGCCCTCACTGTGGGCCACTCGGGCATTCACCGAGCTCTTGCTGCTGACTCGATGGTTGACCGCCAGCGAAGAATTGCTGGTCTGGCCGATGAACACGTTGCGCGGGCGAATGCGGGTGCCATCGGGCAAGGTGTCGTAGGTATTGGTGGTGTCGAGCCAGCTGCGGTTGTGGCTGACGACGATGCTGCCGGCGCCGTAGTTGTACAGGCTCTGCAGATCGAGACCAGTGCCGTAATCCTCGGTCTTGTAGACGTTGGCGTAGAGGCTGACGTGATTGGCCAGCGTCCAGTCGATGGACGTGCCGTACTGCAGTTTTTCGCGGATCTGCCGCGCCGATGCGCCGACAATCACCCGCGGATGCAGCAAGTAGTTCACCGCCGCACCGGCGGTCGGGCTGCCGCTCGATTGCGTGTCCCAGTTGCTCAGCAGTTTGCTTTCTTCGCCGGCAAACAGGTTGTAGCGCCAGCGTTCGTCGAGGTTGCGCCAGTTGCTGGGCTTGTACACCAGCTCCTGAGTGGTGGAGGTGATCTGGCCGTCTTCGATCAGGCGCACTTCCACTTCATAGATACCGCCGGGCAACGGCCGGGTATCAAGGGTCTGCAACCCGGCTGGTACCGATTGCGTGTTGATCAGCAAGCCGTCGCGCCAGATCTCTACCGAGCCCTGACGATTGGCGGTGACATAGATCGGGTACACGCTGGGCATCGGGCTGTTGATGGCCAGGCTGTCGGAGCTGCCGTACATCACGCCGACAGCGGTGTCAGGGCTGGTGCCGAACGTGCGCGGTTGGCGCGTCAGCCCTTCGGAATTGGGGGTGAAATAGCCCAGACGGACAAAACTGCCTTGCAGTTCGCGTTGGGTGTGCAACTCGTGGACGGCGTGATAGAGCTTGTCGTCCGGGCCGCCGAGACGGGCCATTTGCAGGTTGAGCGTCTGGCTCCAGTTGCCCAGGCTGGCGCTGGCTTCAAGGCCGAACCGCCCACCGAGGTCCTGATCCTGACCGCCGTTGAGGTTGAGCTGATTGCGCACCATCAGGCCGCTGCTGCCGCCGCTGGGCTGCTCGTAATAGCGCTTGGCCTCGACGTCGCGTTCGGCGTTTTCGGTGACAATCGAAACCAGTGAGTCTTCCAGGTTGTAGTGCACGGCCAGAAACTGATCCGGGCAGGAACCGCTGCACCCACCCAAGGGCACGCCGGGCTTGAGATAACTCGCCCACTTTTCCCGCTCGGCCGGGCCGAAACGGTTTTCACTGGTGTCGGTGAATTCGAGAAGGGTGATGCGATCATCGCGGGACAACACCACCATGGCTTCGCCCAGCGGCTGCTGGTCGACTTCGACCCGCACCGCCAGCGGCACATCAAAGAAATGCTCCTCGAAATCCGCTGGCAAGCCTTTGGCCTGCGCCAGCAGACTGCGTGGCGTGGTACCGGCGGTGTTGGATGCGACGGCTGCGCTGGCACAAAACAACAGCGCAAGCGCAGCCGCGATGGGGGTCATCGGGAACATGAACTCGTACTCTGGTTTACTGACAATGAAAGTCCGGCGGGGCACACATCACTGTTTGCCCCGTCGGTTGGCGCCACGCGTGAAAGCGAGCGCTATGAACCTGATCAGTCGATCAGTTGCCGCCGACCGGTGGCACAGCGTCGAAGATCATTGCCACGGAACCCGTGTAATCACCCGGCTGGAAGTTGCTGCCCTTGGCAGAAATTTTCAGCGGCGCACGGTAGTTGACGTCCGACTCGGACTCACCGACGACCATTTGCGGGGTCAGGGTCAGCTCTTTGTTATTGAGCATTACTTGCAGATCAATGGAGGTATTTCCGGAAATCAGCTTCGGCTGGCTTTCGAGGCTGGCGTGTACCGAACCGTTGTTGTTACGCACGTCGAAGAAACCATTGACGTCGGCCATTTTGCCGGTGGTCGGCTGGTAGCTCATGTCCTGGTCCTTGTTGACCAGATCCGGGTCAGTCGGCACGACGTAGAAACCGTTGGTCGGCACATGCGCGACAAGGCTGATCGAGTGCGACGCTTCGCCGGCGGCGAATGCGCCAGTGGAGGTCATTGCCAGAAGAGCCAGTGGAGCGGCGATTGCAAGTTTCTTGAACATCGTTATGTACCTGTTTGCTTGATAGGGGGATGAACATTGAAAGTTCAAGCAGACACTGCCCGAGTCGTCGCTCGAGTTGAGCCAGATCAACTTGAACTTTCAATGTGGGCGCATCATCGGCTGTCCACTCTGGAAAGTAAGCAGGCAACTTCCGACAACCTCGTAGTTAAACAACCCTATGACCTGCAAGAAAAAACAGCTAAATAGCGATATTCGAAACAGTAACTGTAAGCGATGCCCTACAGACAGTTTTAGTTAAAAAACCATACAGCAACTTCGCCCCGCCCCGGCAGTAACTTCACAACTTTTAGAACTTATACTCTACAGCAACTAGAGCCATGACTTTAACTTTCCGGTCATTGCGCGCGGCTCTGCTTACGAAATCCCTGTGCTTGCGTTTCGCCGGCGCCTGCCGCTCGTCAGCCACGCAGACCGCCAAGAAAAAACGTCTTGCACCCTCGTTAAGATATATCTTACGTTGTATCTAAACACGACGAGAGAAGACTGAAATGAGAGACCATCATTCCCCCCACCGCGAACACGGTGACCCCCGTGACGGCTTCGACCGCCGCCCCGGCCGCGAACGCGGTGGCCGTGGTCCACGGGTATTCGCCCCCGGTGATCTGAAATTGCTGCTGCTGGCGCTGGTCGCCGAACAGCCGTGCCACGGTTACGACCTGATCCGCCAGATCGAAAGCATGTTCGACGGCGCCTACAGCCCGAGCCCCGGGGTGATCTACCCGACCCTGACCTTTCTCGAAGAAAGCGAACTGATCAGCGGCGACGCCGAGGGCGGCAAGAAACGCTACAGCGTCACCGACGCCGGTCGTGTCTCGCTTGAGGAACAAGCGGTGGCGCTGGACGGCGTACGCATGCGCATCGAGGTCAGCAAACGCTCGCTGCGCGGTCACGACCGGCCGCCGGAAATCCACGAGGCGGTGCACAACCTGCGCCACGCTCTGCAAATGCACCACGGACGCTGGAGCGCGGAAGAAATCCTGCGTGTGCGCGACCTGCTCAACAACACTGCCAAAGCCATCGTCGACGGCCCCGCCGCGCGACCTGCCCCGGAGACTGCCGAATGACCGCCGTCGATACCCTGACCATTCACCGCGTCATGCATGAAATCAAACGTCGCAAGCTGCAAGTGTTGCGCGTGGTTGACCTGACGCCGCGCATGCGCCGCATCACCCTCGGCGGGCCGGAGCTGGCGGGCTTCATCAGCCTGGGCACCGATGATCACGTGAAATTGCTGTTCCCGCAGAACGCCGAGCAAGCAGCAGCGCTGGAAAACATGGAACTCGGCGCCGCCAAGGACGACGGATCAAAACCGGAAATGCGCGACTACACCCCGCGTCGCTACGACTTGGGAAAAATGGAGCTGGACATCGACTTCGTCCTGCACGGCGACGGCCCTGCCTCGACGTGGGCCGAGCAGGCGCAACCCGGCCAGTTTCTGCACATCGGCGGCCCGCGTGGCTCGATGATCGTGCCGGACATGTTCGACAGCTACTTGCTGATCGGCGATGAAACCGCCCTGCCCGCCATCGCCCGTCGCCTCGAAGGCCTGGCGGCCAATCGCAAGGCGCTGGTGGTGGTGGAAGTGGAAAACGGCGCCGAGCAGCAACGCCTGGAAAGCGCCGCTCAGGTCAATGTGATCTGGGTGTTGCGCGAAGGCGGCAAGGACAACCTGCTGACCACCGTCAAACAACTGCAGGTGCCCAAGGGCAATCTGTATGCGTGGGTCGCGACGGAAACGAAAGTCTCACGGCAGATTCGCCGGGTGCTGATCGATGAGCACGGGCTCGATGAGCAGTTCATCAAGGCTGCCGGCTACTGGCGTGCCGAAGGCACTCCCGAGGAGGAATGAGATCCCCTTGCAGGAGTGAGCCTGCTCGCGATAGCGGTCTGACATTCAGTATTTCTGTTGACTGACACTCCCCCATCGCGAGCAGGCTCACTCCTGCATTGAACGTCGTCGATCCAGGCTGATCACCAACAGGCCGATCAGCACAAACCCCACCAATATCCCCCCGGCATTGATAAACACCTGTGGATAACCCAGCACCGCCACATCAATGAACGGATACGCATACGCGCCAAGCTGATGCCCGCGCAGCAAGGCGTAGATGAAATACACCAGCGGATAGATCAGCCACAGCGGCAAATGCCACAAGCGCAACGTGCCCTTGGGAACGCAGTACCACCAATACGCGAGAAACAGCAGCGGCATCACGTCGTGGAGCAATTCGTCAGCGATGAACTGCCAGCCTTCGGGATGCCACAAATGTCGCAGCAAAAGGCTGTAGGCGAGGCCGACCACGGCGATACTCACCGCCACCCCGCTGCTCACCCATGGCTGCAAGAACCAGCGCCGCGCCGCCGAGTCACGCGTTGTGACGGCACAGGTCAGCACCGTCGCCACCAGCGTGTTGGTCAGTACCGTGAAGTAACTGAAGAAGCTCACCAGCCCGCCAAGCAGGCTCGCGCCGACGCTCAGACGCGCAAAGAAAATCAGGTACAGCTGAATGCCCAATCCGGCCCAGCCCAAAACAGCGGCGCAGGTGATCAGGCGCTGACGCCAAGTTGCGTCCATCTCAAAGCGGTCGCTTGGTGCGCATCAGCTTGACGTAAAGACGTTCGACCTTCTCCCGCGCCCACGGGGTTTTGCGCAGGAACGTCAGGCTCGACTTGATGCTCGGATCGCTCTTGAAACAACGGATATCGATCCGCTCGGCCAGGCCCGACCATTCGTAGTGGGTCACCAGCGCGTTGAGGATCTGTTCAAGGGTCACGCCGTGCAGCGGATCAGGGGTTGGTTCGTTCATGCCAGGCCTTCGAGCGAAGTGAAAATGCGTAAAGCCGCGCACCTTAGCCGAGGGGAGGATCGGGTGAAAGGCCTCGCTGTAAATGTAGGTCAACCGGAGAACATCGCAGGCCGGCAAGCGAGCAACAATGCGCCCGTTTGCCGCACTGTTACCGAATCCGAAACGCTGCATGTCTGCAAAAGCCCTTTCTCAATTTGTTACAGATCATTATCCTGCCGCCCTTCCGCTGAATCGCTTCACTGCCTGCGTCATATTGAAGCGCCGAAATTGCACTCCCAAAACATCAAAAAAAGACTTATCCATGGCTGATTTTTCCTTCTCCCGAGACAGCGCTATCTCCACCTTGCGCATCCTTGGCGGCTGCACTGCGCTGGGCCTCGCCACTTGCGCGCAAGCGGCGCCCGCGTTCGACAGTGAATCACCGTACATGCTCGGTGACTGGAACGGCACGCGCACCGAACTCTCGGAAAAAGGCTACGACTTCAAACTCGACTACACCGGCGAAATGGGCAGCAACCTGCACGGCGGCTACGACCATGACCGCACTGCGCGTTACAGCGACCAGTTCGGCCTCGGCACGCACCTGGACCTGCAGAAGATCCTCGGTTGGGACGACGCCGAGTTTCAGCTGACCATCACCAAGCGCAGCGGCAACAACATCAGTAACGACCGCATCAACGATCCACGGGTCGGTGGTTTCACTTCCGCTCAGGAAGTCTGGGGCCGTGGCCAGACCACGCGCCTGACGCAAATGTGGTACCAACAGAAATTCTTCGATCAGAAACTCGACATCAAGGTCGGCCGTTTTGGCGAAGGCGAAGACTTCAACAGCTTCCCCTGCGATTTCCAGAACCTGGCGTTCTGCGGCTCGCAGGTCGGCAACTGGGTCGGCGGCATCTGGTATAACTGGCCGGTCAGCCAGTGGGCGCTGCGGGTCAAATACCACCTGACCCCAGAGCTGTACGCGCAGGTCGGCGCTTACGAGCAGAACCCGTCGAACCTTGATCGCGGCAACGGTTTCAAGCTCAGCGGCAGCGGCACCCAGGGGGCGATCCTGCCGATCGAACTGGTGTGGACGCCGAAGCTCAACGGCCTGCCGGGCGAATACCGCGCCGGTTATTACTACAGCAACGCCAAGGCGTCGGACGTTTACAAAGACCAAAACGACCGGCCAGCCGCCCTCAGCGGCGAAGCCTACCGCAGTGCGTCGAGCAAACACGGCGTGTGGCTGGGCGTCCAGCAGCAGATCACCAGCGTGGCCAGCGACAACAGCCGCGGCCTGAGCGTGTTCGCCAACGCAACAATGCACGACAAGAAAACCAATGCGATCGACAACTACGTGCAGGCCGGCCTCACCTATAAAGGCCCGTTCGATGCGCGCGCCAGGGACGACATCGGTTTCGCCCTGGCCCGCGTACACGTCAACCCGGCCTATCGCAAGAACGCCGAAGCGAGCAATCGCGCCAACGCCGTGTATGACTACGACGATCCGTCCTTTTTGCCACCGCAAGACACCGAATACAGCGCCGAGCTGTACTACGGCGTGCACGTGACGAACTGGCTGACCGTACGCCCGAACCTGCAATACATCCGCCACCCCGGTGGCGTGAACGACGTCGACGACGCCCTGATCGGCGGGATCAAGATCCAGTCGTCGTTCTAAAGAATACGCAACCTCCTGTAGGAGTGAGCCTGCTCGCGATAGCGGTGTTCCAGGCGACCTCTCCAGTGACTGAAAAACCGCTATCGCGAGCAGGCTCACTCCTACACCAATGCATTTCGTTAGCCGAACAAGTTTTTATCTGAACCATGCCTGCGCCAAATCGTCATCTAAAGTGACTACAGCGCGGGACTACATAAACGTCACGGAGAATCACACTATGAGCACCGAAAGTGCTTCGAGCCGGGGGCGGCTGCTACCCGCCCTGCTCGGCATCCTGCTTCTACTGATGGGCCTGGCCATGCTGGCCGGGGGAATCAAGCTGAGCACGCTTGGCGGCTCGCTGTACTACCTGCTGGCCGGTATCGGCATCGCCTTGAGCGGCATTCTGCTGCTGATGCGTCGTCGTGCGGCGCTGGGCCTGTACGCCATCGTCCTGTTCGCCAGCACCGTCTGGGCGCTGTGGGAAGTCGGTCTGGACTGGTGGCAACTGGTGCCGCGTCTGGCGCTGTGGTTTGTCCTCGGTTTCGTGATGTTGCTGCCGTGGTTCCGCCGTCCGCTGCTGCTCAACGGCCCGGCGAAAATGGGCACCGGCGGTCTGACCGTCGCGGTGATCCTGGCCGGCGTTACCGCTTTGGCCAGCCTGTTCACCCATCCGGGCGAAACCTTTGGCGAACTGGGCCGCGAAACCGCCGGTACGACCAGCACCGCACCGGCCATGCCGGACGGCGACTGGCAGGCCTACGGTCGCACCGAATTCGGTGACCGTTACTCGCCGCTCAAGCAGATCACCCCGGCCAACGTCGGCAAGCTGCAGGAAGCCTGGCGCATCCAGACCGGCGATCTGCCAACCAAGGATGACCCGGTCGAGCTGACCAACGAAAACACCCCGCTCAAAGCCAACGGCATGATCTACGCGTGCACCGCGCACAGCAAAGTGCTGGCGCTGGACCCGGACACCGGTAAAGAGCTGTGGCGCTTCGACCCGCAGATCAAGAGCCCGGTCGGCTTCAAAGGCTTTGCGCACATGACCTGCCGTGGCGTTTCGTATTACGACGAAGCCGCTTACGCCAAGTCGGAAAACGCCAGCTCCGCGGTCATCTCCGCCGCCGGCCAGGCCGTTGCCCAGGCCTGCCCGCGTCGCCTCTACCTGCCAACCGCTGATGCCCGCCTGATCGCACTGAACGCCGACACCGGCAAGATCTGCGAAGGCTTCGGCACCAACGGCGTGGTCGATCTGACTCAGGGCATCGGCCCGTTCACCGCCGGTGGCTACTACTCCACCTCGCCGGCGGCAATTACCCGTGATCTGGTGATCATGGGCGGTCACGTTACTGACAACGAGTCGACCAACGAGCCATCCGGCGTGATCCGCGCCTTCGACGTGCGCGACGGTCACCTCGTATGGAACTGGGACAGCGACAAACCGGACGCCACCGAGCCTCTGGCGCCGGGCGAAACCTACAGCCGCAACTCGGCGAACATGTGGTCGCTGGCCAGTGTCGACGAAAAACTCGGCATGGTTTACCTGCCACTGGGCAACCAGACCCCTGACCAATGGGGCGGCAACCGCACCCCGGGCGCCGAGAAATTCAGCGCCGGCGTCGTTGCGCTGGACCTGGCCACCGGTAAAGTGCGCTGGAACTACCAGTTCACCCACCACGACCTGTGGGACATGGACGTGGGCAGCCAGCCAACCCTGCTCGACATGAAAACCGCCGAAGGCGTGAAACCGGCGCTGATCGCCCCGACCAAACAGGGCAGCCTGTACGTCCTCGACCGTCGTGACGGCACGCCGATCATCCCGATCCAGGAAATCCCGGTCCCGCAAGGCGCTGTCAAAGGCGACCACACTGCACCGACCCAGGCTCGCTCGGACCTCAACCTGCTGGCCCCGGAACTGAACGAAAAAGCCATGTGGGGCGCGACCCCGTTCGACCAGATGCTGTGCCGCATCCAGTTCAAGGAACTGCGTTACGAAGGCCAGTACACCCCGCCATCGGAACAGGGCAGCCTGATCTATCCGGGTAACGTCGGCGTGTTCAACTGGGGCGGCGTCTCGGTCGACCCGGTTCGCCAGATGCTGTTCACCAGCCCGAACTACATGGCCTTCGTGTCGAAAATGGTGCCACGCGAGCAAGTCGAAGCCGGCAGCAAACGCGAAAGCGAAACCTCGGGTGTGCAGCCAAACACCGGCGCGCCTTACGCGGTGATCATGCACCCGTTCATGTCGCCACTCGGCGTACCGTGCCAGGCCCCGGCCTGGGGCTACGTCGCCGGTATCGACCTGACCACCGGCAAAGTCGTGTGGAAACGCAAGAACGGCACCAGCCGCGACAGCTCGCCGATCCCGATCGGCTTCACCCTCGGCGTGCCTAGCATGGGCGGCTCGATCGTCACCGCCGGCGGCGTCGGCTTCCTCAGCGGCACCCTCGACCAGTACCTGCGCGCGTACGACGTCAACTCCGGTAAAGAGTTGTGGAAATCGCGTCTGCCAGCCGGTGGTCAAGCGACCCCGATGACCTATACCGGCAAGGACGGCAAGCAATACGTCCTGCTGGTTGTCGGCGGTCACGGCTCGCTGGGTACCAAGATGGGTGACTACATCATTGCGTACAAACTGCCGGAATAAGCGTTAGCCGCGGTAAAAATGAAGGCGATGTCTCGTGAGGGACATCGCCTTTTTTGTGCACGCCAGTTTTTTGAATACACCGCAGATCACCTGTGGGAGCTAGCCTGCTAGCGATTGCGGTCTGACATTCAACATCTCTGTTTACTGACAGGGCCCCATCGCTAGCAGGCTAGCTCCCACAGGTTGAAAAGCGTTTGTACGTGGGAATTGTGCTCGTCCTACAAACGCTGCTGATTGCGCGGAGTTTTCCGACACATCGCGTCGGTTGTGCCTCGGAAATCGGCTGGATAGGCTCGTAGGGTCGCTGCAAATTCAGCGAACGGGCGTCGCGGCCCGAGCTGTTCATTCGATTTGATGCATAATCGCCAACCCCAACCGAAGCGCCCCGGTGCTTTCTGTCTGGTTTGATGGTGGCTGTGCGCGGGATACCTTCGGGTATGCCGAGATTGCCGAATGGCTCGGTCCGCGAACCCGCGTACAGCTGCCACCCTCTGTCGCGTCGCGGTGATTGAGAGTGACAGCCCCATTTATCATTCGGAGCTTCACAATGAAAAAACCGACCCCCAATCCGCCAGAAACCGATGACACCTCGCCATACGAATCCCCCGATTCCAAGAAATTCCACGACGCCGCCGACCGCGCCCTCGACCATTACCTCAAACCCAACGCCCTGACCCTGCGCTTCCACAAACCCAGCACCATGTTCCAGGTCGCCCCCGATCAGGACAGCGAAAGCCTGCTGGTCCACGCCTGCGAATCCCTGGCGCAAGCCAGCCTGATGACCAGCGACATCGCCGCCTACATCGACCTGCCGCAGCGACGCACGGTCCTGGCAATCCAGCAGATCATCATGCTGGCGGAACTGGCCGTGAACCGCGTGCTGGATAACCACGAAATCCACCAAACACCAACACCCAGCTGAAAAAGCCCTCACCCTAACCCTCTCCCGGAGGGAGAGGGGACTGACCGGGGTGGATGCGAGAGCTACGTCGACGTGAAAACCGAGTCGAACACACATTTTAAAAAGCCCCTCACCCTAACCCTCTCCCGGAGGGAGAGGGGACTGACCAGGGTGGATGCGAGGGCTACGTCGACGTGAAAACCGAGTCGAATACACATTATAAAAAGCCCCTCACCCTAACCCTCTCCCTGAGGGAGAAGGGACTGACCGGGGTGGATGCGAGAGCTACGTCGACGTGAAAACCGAGTCGAACACACATTTTAAAAAGCCCCTCACCCTAACCCTCTCCCGGAGGGAGAGGGGACTGACCGGGGTGGATGCGAGAGCTACGTCGACGTGAAAACCGAGTCGAATACACATTATAAAAAGCCCCTCACCCTAGCCCTCTCCCGGAGGGAGAGGGGACTGATCGGGGTGGATGTGAGAGGTACGCCGACTTGCGATACCGAGTCGTACTCCACATTCGAAGCCAACCCAAATCGGCTCCCTCTCCTAGGGGAGAGGGCTGGGCGGGCGGCGTTCCGATGAGGGGCAGCCACACCACAAATCCCAAGCCGAACAACCGCTTCTAACCACTCAACAATGAGCGCCAGCTCGAGTGCTCTTGATCTTGATCTTGCCTAACCAGCGACATCGGAAGGCTGAGTGGAGGGATCGATCCGGGCGTGGGAGCGCAGCGACCGTACGACGAAGTCGTACACAGCGGAAGTAGGTGCAGCGAAGCAAACCGTAGCCGCCGCGCCCGGATCGATTCCGGAGCGAAGGGACCCGAGCCTGCGAGGGCCGAACGCAGGAGCAAAGCCTTTTTGGGTACTTTTTCGGCGTCTGGAAAAAGTGCCTCGCCGTAAGGGCGAAACCGCCAGCCGCACCCCCCGAAAAAACGGATATGCCCCCAAACCAACCAAAACCTGGTCGGCCCAGAGGCCGCCAAGGCCAACCCCCTGTCAAAACCCTGAACACAAGCAGAAACACCACCCCCCCATTGAAACCACCCACCCCCTGCCCCATCTAAGACCCCATACCCCATTGCGCAGGTGCCCCATGACCGACCAGCAGGAACTCCCGGACAACCCCGACGACTACAGCGAAGCCGAGCACATCGAACACACCAGCTCCGGCACAGGCCTCGCCCTGCCCGGCCAGAACCTGCCGGACAAGGTCTACATCATCCCGATCCACAACCGCCCGTTCTTCCCGGCGCAGGTTTTGCCGGTCATCGTCAACGAAGAACCCTGGGCCGAAACCCTCGAACTGGTCAGCAAATCCGAACACCACTCGCTGGCCCTGTTCTTCATGGACACCCCCCAGGAAGACCCGCGCCACTTCGACACCGGCGCCCTGCCCGAATACGGCACGTTGGTCAAAGTCCACCACGCCAGCCGCGAGAACGGCAAACTGCAGTTCGTCGCCCAAGGCCTGAGCCGGGTGCGCATCAAGACCTGGCTCAAACACCATCGCCCACCGTACCTGGTGGAAGTCGAATACCCGCACCAGCCGAGCGAGCCGACCGACGAGGTCAAGGCCTACGGCATGGCGCTGATCAACGCGATCAAGGAACTGCTGCCGCTCAATCCGCTGTACAGCGAAGAGCTGAAGAATTACCTCAACCGCTTCAGCCCCAACGACCCGTCGCCGCTGACCGACTTCGCTGCTGCCCTGACCTCGGCCACCGGAGCCGAGCTGCAAGGCGTGCTCGACTGCGTGCCGATGCTCAAGCGCATGGAAAAAGTCCTGCCGATGCTGCGCAAGGAAGTCGAAGTCGCGCGCCTGCAGAAGGAGATATCCGCCGAGGTTAATCGCAAGATCGGCGAACATCAGCGCCAGTTCTTCCTCAAGGAACAGCTCAAGGTCATCCAGCAAGAGCTCGGCCTGACCAAGGACGACCGTAGCGCTGATCTCGAACAGTTCGAACAACGCCTGGAAGGCAAAGTCCTGCCGGCGCAGGTGCAAAAGCGTCTGGAAGAGGAAACCCACAAACTGTCGATTCTGGAAACCGGCTCGCCGGAATACGCGGTCACCCGCAACTACCTTGACTGGGCCACTTCGGTGCCGTGGGGCGTGTACGGCGAGGACAAACTCGACCTGAAGCACGCCCGTAAAATCCTCGACAAGCACCACGCCGGGCTGGACGACATCAAGGACCGCATCCTCGAGTTCCTTGCCGTCGGCGCTTATAAAGGCGAGATCAGCGGCTCCATCGTGCTGCTGGTCGGCCCGCCGGGCGTGGGCAAGACCAGCGTCGGCAAGTCGATCGCCGAATCCCTCGGCCGGCCGTTCTATCGCTTCAGCCTCGGCGGCATGCGCGACGAAGCCGAGATCAAGGGCCACCGCCGCACGTACATCGGCGCCCAGCCGGGCAAACTGGTGCAGGCGCTGAAAGACGTCGAAGTGATGAACCCGGTGATCATGCTCGACGAGATCGACAAGATGGGCCAGAGCTACCAGGGCGACCCGGCTTCGGCGCTGCTGGAAACCCTCGACCCGGAGCAGAACGTCGAATTTCTCGACCATTACCTCGACCTGCGCATGGACCTGTCGAAAGTCCTGTTTGTCTGCACCGCCAATACACTGGATTCGATCCCCGGCCCGCTGCTGGACCGGATGGAAGTGATTCGCCTGTCGGGCTACATCACCGAAGAAAAAGTCGCCATCGCCAAGCGTCACCTGTGGCCGAAACTGCTGGAAAAGGCCGGCGTATCCAAGGGCAGCCTGAGCATCAGCGACAGCGCCCTCAAGGCCTTGATCGACGGTTACGCCCGTGAAGCCGGGGTGCGCCAGCTGGAAAAACAGATGGGCAAACTGGTGCGCAAAGCGGTAATGAAACTGATCGACGATCCAAAAGCGGTGATCAAACTCGGGCCGAAGGATCTCGAAGCGTCACTGGGCCATCCGGTGTTCCGCAACGAACAAGTGCTGTCCGGCACGGGCGTGATCACCGGTCTGGCCTGGACCAGCATGGGCGGCGCCACATTGCCGATCGAAGCCACGCGCATCCACACGCTCAACCGCGGCTTCAAGCTCACCGGGCAGCTGGGGGATGTGATGAAAGAATCGGCCGAGATCGCCTACAGCTACGTCAGCTCGCATCTGAAGCAATTTGGCGGTGACGCGAAGTTCTTCGACGAAGCCTTTGTTCACTTGCACGTACCGGAAGGCGCCACGCCGAAAGACGGCCCGAGCGCCGGCGTGACCATGGCCAGCGCGCTGTTATCTCTGGCGCGTAATCAGCCACCGAAAAAGGGCGTGGCGATGACTGGCGAATTGACGCTTACCGGGCATGTGCTGCCGATTGGCGGGGTGCGCGAGAAGGTGATTGCGGCGCGGCGGCAGAAGATTCTGGAATTGATCCTGCCGGAAGCCAACCGCGGCAACTTTGAGGAACTGCCGGATTATCTCAAGGAGGGGATAACCGTGCATTTCGCCAAGCGGTTTGCCGATGTGGCGAAGGTTTTGTTCTGACCGGTAGCGCGTAGCCCCTCATCCCAGCCCTCTCCCCCAGGAGAGGGAGCCGACCGTGGGATATTGCTGAACTACGCCGACCTGAAATTTCATCGCTGAATCCATAATCGACTCGATCTTTCAGGTCGATTATCGCTGAATCCATAGTCGGCTCGATCTTTCAGGTCGATGTATGACACAAGACACCTCGGTCAGTCCCCTCTCCCCTGGGAGAGGGCTAGGGTGAGGGCCCGGCACTGTCACACATCGCCTCATCTTCAGTTATGCTCGCCCTTCGTCGTAACCGCCGGAGCCACTGACCCCATGTCCGCCACTCGCCTGTTTCTCCCCCTCGCTCTCTCTCTGATGGCCGCCTGTGCCACGCAGCCAAAACACAACGTGACCGTGGAAAAACAAAGCGAATGCCCCGTGCGGCTGACCACCGGACAGAACCTTATCGTCATGCTGCCAAGCAACCCAACCACCGGCTACCGCTGGGCCATCCAGGATTCGGCCGGCGGCGTATTGCGTGCACTCAGCCCAGAGGTTTACAGCAACCCGGAAGATGCCGGCGTGGTCGGCTCCGCAGGCGTTTCGACCTGGCGCTTTCAAGCCTTCGCCGCCGGCACCGGACGTTTGCGCCTGACTTCGCAACAACCGTGGGCACCGGAAGTACTGCCGGTGGAAACTTTTGACTGCGCCATTTCGGTGAACTGACTCGCGAAACCGCGCTGGTTTCTTCGCGAGCAGGCTCGCTCCCACAGGACACCGCGATCCCCTGTGGGAGCGAGCCTGCTCGCGAAAGCGATATCCCTGACGGCGAAGTTTACCCGCCCGTACTGTGCTTTATCAGCAACCCAAGCATCCGCGCGCCACTTTGGCTAAAATGCCGGCCTTTTCCATCGACACCGCCGGAAACCGCCGTGAGCAAAGAACCCGATCGCCTATTCGCCCAGCCTTTGGCCCAGGTGCCTGACTTCGCTTTCAACGAAGACGTGGTGCGGGTGTTCCCGGACATGATCAAGCGCTCGGTACCAGGTTATCCGACCATCGTCGAAAACCTCGGCGTGCTCGCCGCGCAATTCGCCCAACCCAACAGCGTACTCTACGATCTTGGCTCGTCGCTGGGTGCCGTGACTCAGGCCCTGCGTCGTCACGTGCGCACCGACGGCTGTCGGGTGATTGCTGTGGATAACTCGGCAGCGATGGTCGAGCGCTGCCGCGAATACCTCAACGGTCAGGATTCGATGTTCCAGGAGTTGCTGCCGGTCGAAGTCATCGAAGGCGACATTCTCGCCCTCGACTTCCAGCCCGCTTCGGTGGTGGCGCTGAACTTCACCCTGCAATTCATCGCCCCCGATCAGCGCACCGCTTTGCTGTCGCGCATCCACCAGTCGTTGCTGCCGGGCGGCGCGCTGATTCTGTCGGAGAAGCTGCGCTTCAACGATGCCGAAGAGCACGCGCTGCTCACCGACCTGCACGTCGCCTTCAAACGTGCCAACGGCTACAGCGAACTGGAAATTGCCCAAAAGCGCAGCGCCATCGAAAACGTCATGAAGCCCGACAGCCTCGAAGAACACCGCGAACGCCTGCTGGCCGCCGGGTTCTCGAAAGTCGTGCCGTGGTTCCAGTGTCTTAACTTTGCCTCGTTGATTGCCTTGCCATGATTGATCTGTCCCCCCTCGCCCGCCGTCTGGCCGGCACACCGCTGGCCGAATGGGCCAGCACCCTGCAGGCGCAACTCGACAAGAAAATGGAGAAAGGTCACGGCGACCTGGAACGTTGGCAAAGTGCGCTCGACGCCCTGCCGAAGATCCAGCCAAGCGAAGTGGATTTGCTCAACGGGCTGAAACTCGACACCGATTGCGACGATGCAACCCGCGCGCAGATGCGCACCGCGCTGATGGGCCTGTCGCCGTGGCGCAAGGGCCCGTTCGATCTGTTCGGCGTGCACGTCGATACCGAATGGCGCTCGGACTGGAAATGGTCACGCGTCGCTCCGCACCTGGACCTCAAGGGCAAACGCATCCTCGATGTCGGTTGCGGCAACGGTTATTACATGTGGCGCATGCTCGGGGCCGGCGCGGACAGCGTGATCGGCGTCGACCCGAACTGGCTGTTCTTCTGCCAGTTCCAGGCGGTGCAGCGCTACTTGTCCGAGCCGAACGCCTGGCACCTGCCGTTCCCGTTCGAAGACCTGCCGGCGAATCTCGAAGGCTTCGACACGGTATTTTCCATGGGCGTGTTCTATCACCGCCGCTCGCCGATCGAGCACTTGCTGGCGCTGAAGGATTGCCTGGTCAAGGGCGGCGAACTGGTGCTGGAAACGCTGGTGGTCGAAGGCGACAAGCATCAGGTGCTGGTGCCCGAAGACCGCTATGCGCAGATGCGTAATGTGTGGTTCCTGCCGTCGGTGCCGGCGCTGGAATTGTGGCTGCGCCGTGCGGGTTTCACCGATATTCGTTGCGTGGATGTCAGCACCACCACGGTCGAGGAGCAGCGCGGGACGGAGTGGATGAAGTATCAGTCGCTGAGCGATTTTCTTGATCCTGAAGATCACAGTAAAACGGTTGAAGGGCTGCCGGCGCCGATGCGGGCCGTTATTGTCGCCAAAAAGTAACTTTCACAAACGCCGCATCCCCCTGTAGGAGTGAGCCTGCTCGCGATAGCGGTCTAACATTCAACTTTGATGTGACTGTTAGATTGCTATCGCGAGCAGGCTCACTCCTACAGTTTGGTTTTGTGTTTATTCAGGGGCTTTTCTGCGGCGGGCGCGAAAGAACTCGGTCAACACCGCCCCACACTCCTCCGCCAACACCCCGCCCTCATACAACACCCGATGATTCAAAAAGCCCTGGGCGAAAAACTGTCCCTGGCTCTGCACAATCCCGGCTTTCGGCTCCAGCGCGCCATACACCACCCGCGCCACCCGTGAATGCACGATCAGCCCGGCGCACATGCTGCACGGCTCCAGCGTCACATACAGGGTGCTGCCCGGCAGACGATAGTTATCCACAGCCTGGGCTGCGGCGCGGATCGCGACCATTTCTGCATGGGCGCTCGGGTCGCTGGCGCTGATCGGGCAGTTGTAGCCGCGACCGATGATCTCGCCGTTCTGCACCAGCACCGCGCCCACCGGCACTTCGCCCAGCGCTGCGCCTTGCGCAGCCAGCATCAGGGCTTCGCGCATGAAGTCGCGGTCGCGGCTGCGGTCGATAATTGCCGCTGGGCGAATCTGGCGCATCACTTCACCTCGATGGCGGCCATCAGGCCGGTTTCCATGTGGTCGATCACATGGCAGTGGAACATCCACACCCCCGGATTATCGGCCACCAGCGCTACTTGCGCGCGCTCGTTCTTGCCCAGCAGGTAGGTGTCGGTGAAATACGGAATGACCTTGTGCCGGTTCGATGCAATGACCTTGAAACTCATGCCGTGCAGGTGGATCGGGTGCTGGTACTGGGTCATGTTCTTCAATTCGAAGATGTAGCTCTGGCCCAGCTTGAGGCTGGCAATCGGTCGATCGGCGCAAGTCTTGTCGGTGATGTCCCAGGCCTTGCCGTTGATTTGCCACAGGCTCGGCGGTTTGCCGTTGTCGACATTGACCGACACCGAACCGACCCACTCGAAATTGAAGTTGAGTTTTTCGGCATTGGCCAGGTCCGGCTCGGCCACCGGGTTGGCCGGCAGCGCTTTTGGCCAGTCCGTCGGCGCATCGCTATTGGCCACCGAACGCAATGTACCCAGGCGCACCGGGCCGTTGCGCAGCGACAGTTCTTCGCCCGCTGCCGGCGCCTTGATCGCCAGGCAAATGCGCATGCCCGGGCCGAGCCAGTATTCCTTGCCCAGTGGCCGCGGCTCGATCGGGTTGCCATCCAGCGCATAGATTTTCGCTTCGACGCCGGGAATGTTGATGCGATACGTCAGGGTATTGTCGAGGTTAAGCAACCGCACGCGGGTGATCTGCCCGGCCGGCAAATCGATTACCGGCAACGGCACGCCATTGATTGTGGATAAACGCCCCGCTGTACCGCCCCGCGCGGCTTCGCGAGGAATGCTGAAGTCGACGAAGTTGCCTTGATCGTCGATGTGCCAGTTTTTCAGGCTCATGGTCTTTTCGTATTGGAAACCGGTAGGCTCGCGTTCTTCGACGATCAGCGGCCCGACCAGTCCGCGGCCGAGTTCTTCGCTGCTGCTGACGTGCGGGTGATACCAATAACTGCCGGCATCCGGCACGCGGAATTTGTAATCGAAGTATTCACCCGGCAGCACCGGCAATTGCGACACATAGGGCACGCCGTCCATTTCCAGCGGCAAACGAATGCCGTGCCAGTGAATCGTGGTCGCCACCGGCAAGTGGTTGATGAAGCGCACCCGCAACCATTCGCCCTGACGTACGCGCAGCTCGGTACCCGGCGCCGACGGCCCGAACGCCCAGGCTTCGGTCTTGTGCCCCGGCACCAGCTCGACGTCCAGCGGCGCGGCGATCAGTTCATAGTCGTGGCCCGCCTCGGCGTCGGCCATTTTGCCGAGCCAGTAACGCGACGCGCCCCCCGCCCCCATGCCAACGACAACAAGACCGGCCAGGCCACCGAGGATTTGGCGACGGGTAAAGGACATGAACTCAACTACCTCACGTATCAGCGACAGGCCCCGAGGGCCCGCAAAAGGCGAATACGATACACCTGCGGTTGAGAAACAGTAAGGGCGACCCGCCGCCGCACATCAGTTGCAGGCTAAGCGCGCAGCCCGGTAATCAGGTGCACCACGCCGTTCTCCAGAGGCATGACGCCCGCAACGCCAGCATCGCACAAGGCCTGTGCATCCAGCCGCGACACATCGCGCAACGTCACCCGCACCCGCGTCAACGCCACCGGCTGCTGCGATAGCAGGTTATCCACACCACCCAACGCGGCAACGATGGCAGCGCTCAACCCGTCGTCCGGCGTGGCTTGCACGTTCGGTGCATCTGGCACCAGGTCCGGGGTCAGGGCTTTCCAGAAGGCTTTTTGCAGTTGATCGAACATCTTCAATTCTCCATAACGTGCGCGGCTTCGAAGCTCGCTTCGTGAAACAGCTGCAATGCCTCGCGCACCTGTCCGGCGCTTTCCAGGCCAAGCACCTGTTTGGCGACGACCTGACAGTCGGCCAGCGCCAGTTCGCGCACGGTGGCCTTGATCGGAGCAATCATCGGAACGCTCACCGACAATTCGTCCACACCCAGGCCCAACAACAGCGGCACCGCCAGCCGCTCGGACGCCATCGCGCCACACACCCCCACCCATTTGCCGTGGGCGTGCGCAGCCTTGACCGTCATGGCAATCAGGCGCAGCACCGAGGGATGAAAGCTGTCGGCCTGACTGGCCAGACGCGGATGGTCGCGATCCATGGCCAAGGTGTACTGGGTCAGGTCGTTGGTGCCGATCGAGAAAAAATCCACCAACGGCGCGAACAGGTCGGCCATCAGCGCCGCCGCCGGCACTTCGATCATGATCCCCAGCTTCGGCCTTTCAGTGAGGCCCAGCGCCAGCGCTTCTTCTTCAAGCATCTGCCGGGCCAGACGCAGCTCCGCCAATTGCGTGACCATCGGCAGCATGATGTGCAGGCGCGTCAGTGCGCAGCAGCCGAGCATGGCGCGCAACTGCTCACGCAATAAATGCGGGCGCTCCAGGCACAAGCGAATGCCGCGCAGACCGAGAAACGGATTGCTTTCACTTTCCATCGGCACGTAGGCCAGCGGTTTGTCGCCGCCGACGTCAAGGGTGCGCACCACCAGATTGTGCTCAGGCCCGACACAACGGGCGATGGCACTGTAAGTGGCGACCTGCTCGTCATGGCTCGGCGCATGGTTGCGGCCCAGATATAAAAACTCCGAACGCAGCAGCCCGACACCGGCGCCGCCCATGGCCATGGCCTGCTCGGTTTCTGCCAGTGAGGCGACATTGGCTGACACCTCGACGTGATGCCCATCGCGAGTGCAGGCCGCCAGCGCAGCGTGCTCCAGATCATGGGCATGTCGTTGCCGTTGTTGCGCGTGGCGCGCCTGCCATTGCTCGATCGTCGCCGCGTCCGGCTGCACCTGCAGTTCACCCTTGTCGGCATCGAGCAAAACCTCGGTGCCGTTGCGCAAGGCAAGCATTTGCACCGGCACGCCGCAGATCGACGGCAAGCCGCACGCCCGGGCGAGAATCGCCACATGGCTGGTCGCGCCGCCGCCGACCGTGGCGAAACCGAGCACTTTGCTGGTATCGATGCGAGCGGTTTGCGACGGGGTCAGTTGGTCGGCGATCAGAATGCTGCCTTGCGGCAGGTCCAGCGTCTGCTCGTCGATGCCCAGCAGGCGCTTGAGTACGCGTTGCCCAACATCGCTCAGGTCCGCCGCGCGTTCTACCAACAGCGCGTTGCCGAGCTGGCGGAACATCGCTGCGGTGGTTTCGGTTGCCGTACGCCAGGCGAATGCCGCACTTTTGCCGGTGTCGATCAACGCCGCGGCCTGATCGAGCAGGCCGGGGTCTTCGAGCAGTTCCTGATGGGCCTTGAAGATCTCCGCTTCAGCCTCGCCCGCGGCGGTATCGCGCAAATGCTGCAAGGCCAGGTCCGCTTCGATCAAGGCGTGGGCGAGCGCTTCACGTTCGCTATCGGCATCGCCGCCGAATTCGTCGATGTCGAAGCTCGGCTCGCTGATCTGTACCACATGGCCCAACGCCGAGCCGGGGGACGCGCACACCCCGCGCAACAGCGTCAGCGGCTCGTCGGTGGCGATCACGCCGGGCGCCTGCGCTGTCACCGGTTCACCGCAGCCCTCGGTCAACAAGCGGGCCAGCGTGTCGATGGCCGCTTGCGCATCGTCGCCCACCGCACTGATCTGCACGCTGTCGCCAAACGCAGTCTGCAACGCCATCAGCGCCACCAGCGATTTGCCGTTGGCCTGCGCTTGTTGTTTATGCAGATGAATGGTTGCGGTAAACGCTTTGGCTGCCTGGGCGAACACCGCAGCCGGGCGCGCGTGCAGGCCATTGCGGTTGGGCAAGATCAGCGCTGGCGAAAACAGCGCCTGACCTTTTGTCGCGTCCGGCGTCTCGCTGGATGTTTGCCCGCCTGCAAGTTCCAGCAGCGGCTGGCCGCGTTCGACTCGTCCGCTCGGCTCGGCCAGCCAGTGGAACGGCTCGCCGCTGACCACCAGCATCAAGGTCAGCAGGCTGCGGGCGTGACGGGCGATGTAGTCGGCATCGAACTCGATCAGCGCCTGTCCGGCAGCGACCTCTTGCCCTTCTTCGACCAGACGGGTGAAACCCTGCCCGGCGAGGTTCACCGTATCCAGACCGATGTGCAGCAATACCTGCACGCCGTGTTCGTCGGTGATGCTCACGGCATGCCCGCTGGCCTGCACGTTGCTGACCACGCCGGCCAGTGGTGCGCACAGGGTCGACGAGGTCGGGTCGATGCACAGACCGTCGCCGATCACCCGGCCGGAAAACACCGGATCGGGCACCCGGTCCAGCGCCATCAGCACGCCGGACAGCGGCGCCAGCAGTTGTAAGGGTTGGGGTGTGGCCATGACGTCACCTGCAATGTTCGTATTGAAGTACCGACGGGGCGCGATGCTCCCGTCAGCATCGCTTATTTCCACCAGTATTCGACCTGCAATCCGACATTCGCACCGTGCCGGGCATTGCCGAACGCACCGCTGTCGGACAGTGCCGAGCCTTTCGCCAGTTGATTGGCCGCGCGTTTCGCCGCCTCGTTCCACGTCGCGTAGGTGTAATACAACCGCACTTCGGGCCGCGCCCAGAAGGCCGGGCCTTTCGGCGACCAGGTTGGGGCCACGGTGAATTTGCTCAGTTTGCGCGTACCGCCTGGTGCATCGACCTGATCGTGGCCGAGTTCGGTGACCAGTTTGAACTGCTCGGTGAGCGCATAGGCCGGGCGCACGCCCAACGATAGCCAGTTCTGATCGGCACCGTTTGCACGAATGTCTTTTTGATACACCGCTGCGATTTGTCCGCCGAAACGCGGTGTCAGTTGCCAGTCGAAAAACTCGACAATGCGATAGCTTTTATTGCTGTCGTCGAGTCCGACGTCGCCGGTATAGCCCAACCCGGTGCCGGGGCCTTCGCCGTATTGCAGGGCCAGTTTGTTCTTGCCGCCGAGGAATCCGCTCTGCACGTGTTGCGTGGTAATCGCCCAGCCGCGATGGGCGTCGCGGCTGTCGGGTTTGTCGATGTAGCTCAGACCGAATTCCAGTTCGCCGCCGGGGTTGCTGTTGAAGCCACCCAC
The DNA here is from genome assembly GCF_900105485.1 of Pseudomonas granadensis. GTDB lineage: Bacteria > Pseudomonadota > Gammaproteobacteria > Pseudomonadales > Pseudomonadaceae > Aquipseudomonas > Aquipseudomonas granadensis. The sequence goes on from NZ_LT629778.1 coordinate 4,399,268, forward strand.
GTTGAAATCGTGGCGATTGATGTAGTCCTTCTGGTAGAGATTGTCTTTGCGCGAGAACGCGTAGCTGTACTTCAGATCGCCGATCAATACGTCTTCGATGCCGCCGCCGGTGGCGCTCTGGTTCCAGTAGTAGAAGTCGGAAATGTGGATATCGTTACGCTTGTAGTAACGGCGCCCGGCCCACAACGAACCGCCGTTGAGCGCGGGCATCGCTGACCACTGGGCGTAGGCCTGGGGCAAACGGATCGAACCGGTGTGGTCTTTGAACGTTGGCTTGCGGTCGTAGCGGTTGTACAGCGAAGCCATGCCGTCGACGCTCAGCACTGAACCGTCCTCAAGGGTGTACAGATCCTGACGCAACTCCAGCTCGCCGTACTGTTCGCATTCGTTGCCCAGGCGATATTTGGTCTGCGCGCCGGGCAATTGAAAGCACGATTGGCTGCTGCTGTTGACCGACGTACCGACACCGCTGCGCAAGTAACCGCCAAACTCCAGCGCATGTGTCGACGCTGGTAACGCCAGGCAAACACCTGTCACTGCAAGGCTGCGCTTTATTGTTGTTTTCATAAGCCATCCCATTTTTTTATTGTGTGTTTGCAGAAATTCAGCGCGCAAAGCTCCCCCGCGCAGTGTTCTGCGTGTTTTTTCAAACGTGGTTTACGGGTTAAGAATCAGGGATCGATCAGGTGCACAACGAACGACTCGTAAGGCCGCAACGTCAGCTGTCGAGTGCGCGGTGCAGCGTCCGGGTAATTGCTGATCAAGGTTCGCTGGCGCATCGATTCGCTGATCACGCTGGCGGGCAATTCGATTTCACACGCCGCGGCGTAGAAGTTGTTCACCACCAGCAAGCGCTCGGCGTCGCCCTCACGCAGATACGCCCAGACTTGCGGATGCTCGGGCAATAACTGCCGGTACAGCCCGTCGGTGATCAATGGCTCGCTGCGCCGCAGTGCGATCAGCGTGCGGTAGTGGTGCAGCACTGAATCCGGATCATCCAGCTGCCGGGCGACGTTGATCTGCGCGGCATTGGCCGGCACACCGATCCACGGTTCGGCAACGCTGAAACCGGCATTCGGCGTCGCGTCCCAGTGCATCGGCGTGCGCCCGTTATCGCGGGATTTCTGCATGATCGCCGCCATATTGTCGGCGTCGCTGCTTCCCGCCTCGCGCTTGAGGCGGAAGATGTTCAGGGTCTCGACGTCGCGGTAATGCTCGATCGACTCGAACCCCGGATTGGTCATGCCCAGCTCTTCACCCTGATACACGAACGGCGTGCCCTGCAGAAAGTGCAGCGCGGTGCCGAGCATTTTCGCCGACAGCTCGCGAAACTCGCCCTCATGGCCAAAACGCGAGACCACCCGCGGTTGATCGTGGTTACACCAGAACAGCGCGTTCCAGCCGCCGCCGGCCTGCATGCCGGTCTGCCAGTCGGAGAGGATGCGCTTGAGCTGGAGGAAATCGAAGTCAGCGCGAACCCACTTCTGCAGGTTCGGATAATCGACTTTCAAATGATGAAAGTTGAAGGTCATCGACAGCTCTTTCGACTGTGGATTCGAATAGCGAATGCAATGTTCGAGGCTGGTCGATGACATCTCGCCGACGTTGATCAGGTCGTAGCCTTCGAAGACTTCACGGTGCATCTGCTGCAAGTACGCATGCACGTTCGGCCCGTCGGTATAGAAGCGTCGGCCATCGCTGTCATCTTCGGGAAAGTCTTCGGGCTTGGAGATCAGATTGATCACGTCCAGGCGGAAACCGCCGACACCCTTGTCGCGCCAGAACTGCATCATTTTGAAGACTTCGGCGCGCACCTGCGGGTTGTCCCAGTTCAGGTCGGCCTGTGTGTGATCGAACAGATGCAGGTAATACTGACCGGTCTGCGCCTCGTACTCCCAGGCAGATCCGCCGAACTTCGACTCCCAATTGTTCGGCTGATCGCGCCAGATATAGAAATCACGATAAGGATTGTCGAGGCTGCTGCGCGCCTGCTGAAACCAGACGTGTTCGATCGAAGTATGGTTGACCACGATGTCGAGCATCAGCTTGATCCCGCGCTTGTCCGCTTCGGCAATCAGCAGTTCGCAGTCGGCCATGCTGCCGTAGCTCGGATCGATGGCGTAGTAATCGCTGATGTCGTAGCCGTTGTCGCGCTGCGGCGAACGCAGGAACGGCGTGATCCACAGACAGTCGACGCCCAGCCAGTGCAGATAATCGAGCTTGGCGACAATCCCCAGCAAATCCCCGGTCGGGTTGCCGGCGTGGCTATGAAAACTCTTCGGATAAATCTGGTAGATCACCGAACGCTGCCAGTCCTGCATGGCACAACTCCTTCAGATATCTCAGGCAACCCGAAAACCGGGACGGACAATCTTCATGCTCAGCGCGCAGGTCAGAACGAACGGCACGAGCATGGCAATCAGCATCCCGATCACGAACATCGGGATGTACTGCGGAATGATCGAAATGAACCCCGGCAGCCCGCCGACGCCAATCGCCGAGGCCTGGATGCGGTTCAGCGAAAGGAATATGCAGCCGAGCGCAGAGCCAGCCAGCGCCGCATAAAACGGAAACTTGTAGCGAAGGTTGACGCCGAACATCGCCGGCTCGGTGATACCGAAATAAGCGGAAATCGCCGAGGTCGAGGCCATGCTCTTGTCCCGCGCATTGCGCGTCATCCAGAACACCGCCAGCGCCGCACTGCCCTGGGCGAGGTTGGACATGACGATCATCGGCCAGATGAAGGTGCCGCCCTGGCTCGAGATCAATTGCAGGTCCACGGCGAGAAACATGTGGTGCATGCCGGTGATCACCAGCGGCGCATACAGCAGCCCGAAAATCAGTCCACCCACCAACGGCGCCAGATCAAACAGCATCACCAGACCTTCGGTAATGTAGATGCCGATATGCCGCGTCACCGGACCGATGATCGCCAGCGCCAGCACGCCGGTGACGACAATGGTGGTGATCGGCACCACCAGTAATTGAATGGCGTTGGGCACGCGGGCGCGCAACCATTTTTCGATCACGCTCATGACGTAGGCAGCAAGCAGGATCGGCAAAATCTGCCCTTGATAACCGACCTTTTCCACCTGGAACAAACCGAGGATGTCGAAATACGGCAGTTGCTGCCCGTCCAGCCCGGCCACCGCTTTGCCGTAGTTCCAGGCGTTGAGCAGGTCCGGATGGACGAGCATCAGGCCGAGCACGATGCCGAGAATTTCGCTGCCGCCAAAGCGCTTCGCCGCCGACCAGCCCACCAGCGCCGGCAGAAACACGAACGAAGTGTTGGCCATCAGGTTGATCAGGCTCCACAGCCCGTCGAGTTTCGGATAGGCATCGAGCAGCGTCTGCCCGTCGATGAACATGCCTTTGGCGCCGAGCAGGTTGTTGATGCCCATCAGCAGGCCGGCAATGATCAGCGCCGGCAGGATCGGCATGAACACGTCGGAGAACACCCGCACCAGCCGTTGCATGGCGTTGATCTTTTCCGCGCTCTTCTGTTTAACGTCGGCAATGGTCGACGCGGCGAGACCGGTCTGCTTGCGCAGTTCGGCATAGACCTTTTCCACTTCCCCCGGACCGATCACCACCTGATAAAGGCCGCCTGTGAAGAACGAGCCTTTGACCAGATCGATCTGGTTGAGCGTAGCGGTGTCGACCAGGCTCGGGTCTTTCAGAGCCAGACGCAAACGCGTGACGCAATGCGCGGCCTGCTCGAGGTTGTCGGCGCCACCGAGGCTTTGCAGCAAGTCCCTGGCGATGTTCGGGTAGTCGTGGCTCATGCTTGTTCTTCCGCTGTGGATTGTTGTTATTGGCAGCACACCGAAGCGAAAAATACTCGTACAGACGAGTTAATGCAACAACTCGTCTGTACGAGTTTGTTTGTGCATATTCTCGCCAGACCAACGGCGAATTTTCCTACTTGGCCCTAGGCAGATTTCTATCGTCCACATGGACAAAGCCCTACCCTGGCCTTAAGGTTCGAAGCTTTGAGCAGCCTCGGCACCGAGCCCATCCATGAGCAAATACAACCAGATCTACAACGATCTGCTGGCCAGCATCACCACTGAACGCCTGGAGCGCGGTGCCCGCCTGCCGTCCGAAACCGAACTCATGGACAGCTACCAGGCCAGCCGCGGCACGGTGCGCAAGGCGATCGAATTGCTGCAGGAACGCGGTTTCGCCCAGAAAATCCACGGCAAAGGCACCTTCGTACTTTCGACAAACCCGATCGAGTTTCAGCTCGGCGGCATCGTCAGCTTTCAAGAGACTTACCCGCGCCTGGGCAACGACGTCAGCACCGAAGTGGTCGAGCTGAGCCAGTTTGCCCTCGAAGGCGCCCTGCTCGAACACATCCATGCCGAACCCGGCAGCCTGATTACGCGGATCAAACGCGTGCGGCGGATCGACGGCAAACGGGTGATCCTCGACATCAACCACTTCGTCAGCGAGGTGATTCCCGGCCTGTCTCTGGATATCGCCGAGCAGTCGATCTACGCCCACATCGAGCAGACCCTGCAATTACAGATCGCCTACGCCCAGCGCACCATCGAAGCCGTACCACGCAGCAAGGACGATCAACTGCATCTGGACCTCGACGGTCAGAGCCACGTCATCGTGGTCAGCAACCAGACCTTTCTGCAGGACGGCCGCCAGTTCGAATACACCGAATCACGGCATACGCTGGACAAGTTTTATTTTTCGGATGTGGCGCGGCGTTGATACACGCGACTGCCTTCGCAGAGCCTCCACAGAACACCCGACGATAGCCGGGTAACGCACTCGCCCTGGGCGAGTCAGTCATGCTCGATCCTTGTTTTCTCAAGGATGAAAAACTCATGACCGCTCCCGAACGCCGTCTGCTGCCCAACGCAGCAGACAAAACCGCCCTGAAAGCCCTCGCCACGACCCTCGTGACGACCTGCCCGGGTCTGTATGACGCGGCGCGTCAAGTTGCCAGCGAACTGCTGATGGCCAAAGGTCTGTCCGGCCTCGATCCCGACCGGGTGTATTTCCATCGTTTCAAAACTGCGCAGAGCAGCACGCTGACCTTTACCGGCTGGGAACATTTGCTGGAAAAGCCCTACGAAACGCTGACCCTCACGCAACTGGTCATTCATCGCTTTCGTGCGACAGATCAAGACAACGCCGACCTGCTCGGCCTCTACGGTGGCTTTTATTCGGAGGGTCCGGACGCCGAGAATTTCAATCAAGGCAATGAAGTGCGCTTGCTGGGCAGCGATGTTCTGAAGGTGTTCTGGGAAGTCGATTTCAGCACGCGCTACACCGAGCAATTGAGCAAATTCTGGCGAAACTCGGCGGATGATTTTCGTGTTCTGGCCAAGTGCAACTTCCTCAGTCAGGCGGTGCAAGCGCTGCAACAGAATGACTTGGGGGGCGATGACTTTCAGCGCATCATCGCCTCGGTCATCGGGCCCATTACCTGGCCCGTCACTCTGCAAATGCTGCGAACGACCTACCCGGTCGGCACGGAGGTACGCGCCCTGGATGTCGATGACCACGTCGCCACCGATGTGCTGCGTCTGGTCGAAGACAGCGGCCGGCAGACCCTTTACCTGCCAGGCGAATCCCCGGCTTTTCGCTTGATGGACACGGAAGCTGATCTGCATTGGTGGCTGCTTGAGCAGATGAATTACGAGGACAAACGCAGCGCATTCCTCAAGCATTTCCCGCTCGCCGAGAGTCACCGCATCACCGAGAACCTTACCGATCTGATGAACCGCCTGGTGAGCGCCTGGGGCCATAGCAATCACCAGATGATCAATCGCAGCAATGTCGCTGTCGCCGGTGACGCGTTCACCTGGTTAAGCGAATCGACGCGCAGCGCCATGGTCGCCGAGGCACAGCTGGTGCTGACCTCCAACAGCGACCTGAGCAAAAAACTCTGGATAGGTTATTTGAGCGCCGGTCTGAAAGTATTCGGCCCGATGGCGGCGGTGGGTTGGCCTGCGGCGTTGCCGTTGATCGGCGCGAGCATCGCCAACATGGGGCTGAATATCGATCAGGCCGTCAACGGCGCCACAGCCGCCGAACGCAAAAAGGGTCTAGCCAATGCAGTGCTCAACGGTATTGAAATCGTAATGGATGTGCCGTTTCTGATCGGCACGGGCGCGCATCTGGAAGTCGGCCCGCAAGTCGAGTTTGCCGAAGCCGAAGAAATGGCCGGGTTGATCGAGTTCACTTCGGCGAACACGCCTCTCCTGCCCCCTGTGGAGTCGCTGCCAGCCACGGTGATTGAAGAAGCCGGCGATGAGTTGGCAAACGACCTTCCCGTCGAAACGCCCCCTGCCACATCCCAGACCTCCACGACTGCCACTGTCCCCGTGCCAGGCATTCCTGCCCGCTACCGATGCAACGAGGTGCTGGTACCGGACGCCGTCCAGGCGGACCCTGGGAAATTTGAAGGCATCTATCGTCTCGACAAGGAGCCACGCTACGCGATCAAAATCGGCAACGACGCGTATTACGTGCGCTACTTTGACGATTCCGAGGAGAGCGGACACTGGGCGATCGTCAATCCCGAGCGTCCCAATCAGTTCGCTTATTCGCTGCCCGTACGCTTCGGTGCTGGCGGCAAGTGGGAACGCATCCCTGCGTTGCGGCTCAGGGGCGGCGGTCAATGCGTGGGCAAGGCTTGCATACCGGACGCTGACACGACCTCCGAGCCGTCTTCCACCACGCCCTCGCCGGAGCTGCCATTGGTCGAGCCGATTCCTTCGTCTGCCCGTCCACTGCGTCTGGTCACGCCGCTTCACGAAGTGAAGGGAATGGACATGCCGGCACTCAGAAGGTGGGCGATGAACCTGCCTGAAACCTCCGCGACGCTGCCCGGCGCCGCCCGCGACAATCGATCGACTGCCGAGGCGTTTGCCGCCTACTTCGGCGAAAGGCGCGCCATTCTGCTCAACGAGGCAAAGGAGTTCTACTCGCAACTGAGCTGGGCCAACCTGCCCCCACGGCCGGTCATTCCGCAGGTCACTCCAGCGATGCCGACGGGCGAACTGATCGACAGCATTTTCGCCAACAGCAATGGACTGGTGATTGGCGAGACGCTGGATCGCATCGTCAGCATGCGCTTCATGATCGAAAACATGCCGGCGTTCGCACGGCACATCAATATGCTGTATGTCCGTGGATTGCTCAGTGATTTTGCTCAGACTGATCTCAACGAATTCTTCCTGTCGGGAGAGATGTCGCAGGACCTGCGTACCTATTTGATCAGCCTTGGCACCGACCCCAATGAGAGGTTTAACGTCCTGGAGTTGGTGAAGACCGCACAGGCCAATGGCATCCGGGTCCAGGGCCTTGACGCTGCGCAAAACTACAAGCCGAAGGTACCGCTCACCTCGATTGAAGAACAACTGATGCGCATTCGCCTGAGCAGCCGAATCATAAGGAGTGACGCAATTCTCAACAGACCGGGCAAATGGGTTGCCTTGAGCGCGGCAACCGATACCAATACCTTCAGAAATGTGCCGGGAATAAGCGAACACGTGGGCGGCATCGGTTTACGGATCGAGGAAATCTCGTCCGCAGAGGAAGCAGGCGTCAGTATCGATCCCGGTCTGGAAGTCGTGCGTGGCCCGTTTGATAACGGCGCATCGACCCGTGCCTCGGTCGACGTGCTTTACGCAGACCTGCGTTTGCAAATCGAATCATCTTTGCCGCAATGGACGCCTGCAGCGCAGGAAAAGCTGCTGCACCGCAATGGCATGTTCATTTTCGAAAAAAACCAGAATGCCTACACACTGGTACGCCGCGACAGCTCAGGCAATCTGGTGCGAACAGCGGTGAATAGCCGAAGGGACGGCCAGGTCTACATTTGGGCCCAGTCGATGCCTCGCATCAGCGGCATCATGTTCCGCGACCTCGCCGCGCTATCCGAACGGCTGATAGAGATCGGCCTGACCCTGCAAAGCCGCCTGCCCACCTGAATCGCTTGCAGGCTCATGAAACGAAAAAACCCTTGGCTTGAGGCCAAGGGTTTTTTGTTTACTCGATGCGTCGATCAGCGTGCAGCAGGATCACTCCCACTCAATCGTCGCCGGTGGCTTGCTCGACACGTCGTAGGTGACGCGCGAGATACCTTCGATTTCATTGATGATGCGGCCGGAGACGGTTTCCAGCAGTTCGTAAGGCAGGTGTGCCCAACGCGCGGTCATGAAGTCGATGGTTTCTACGGCACGCAGGGCCACGACCCAGGCGTAACGACGGCCGTCGCCGACCACGCCCACCGATTTGACTGGCTGGAACACCACAAAAGCCTGGCTGACCTTGTGGTACCAGTCGGCCTTGCGCAGTTCTTCGATGAAGATGTGGTCGGCACGACGCAGCAGGTCGGCGTATTCCTTTTTCACTTCGCCGAGGATACGCACGCCCAGGCCCGGGCCCGGGAACGGGTGACGGTAGACCATGTCGTACGGCAGGCCGAGTTCCAGGCCCAGACGACGGACTTCGTCCTTGAACAGTTCGCGCAGTGGCTCGACCAATTTCAGGTTCATCTCTTCCGGCAGGCCGCCCACGTTGTGGTGCGACTTGATCACGTGAGCCTTGCCGCTTTTTGCGCCAGCCGACTCGATCACGTCCGGGTAGATGGTGCCCTGAGCGAGGTATTTGATGTTTTCCAGTTTGTTGGACTGGGCATCGAACACGTCGATGAAGGTACGGCCAATGATCTTGCGCTTCTTCTCCGGGTCGGCTTCGCCGGCCAGGTTGTTGAGGAACTGCTCTTCGGCGTTGGCGCGGATCACCTTGACGCCCATGTTCTCGGCGAACATGGCCATCACTTGCTCGCCTTCGTGCAGACGCAGCAGACCGTTGTCGACGAACACGCAGGTCAGTTGATCACCGATGGCTTTGTGCAACAGCGCAGCAACGACCGAGGAGTCGACACCGCCGGACAGGCCCAACAGGACGTTGTCGGTGCCGACCTGAGCGCGGATGTTGGCGATCGCGTCTTCAGCGATTTTCGACGGCGTCCACAGGGCTTCGCAGCCGCAGATGTCGAGCACGAAACGCGAGAGGATGCGGCCACCCTGCTTGGTGTGGGTCACTTCCGGGTGGAACTGCACGCCGTAGTACGCGCGATCGTCGTTGAACATGCCGGCGATCGGGCAGCTCGGGGTGCTGGCGAGGATGTGGAAGTCTTCCGGCATCTTCGTGACTTTGTCACCGTGGCTCATCCACACGTCGAGGCCGAACAGGCCGTCGGCGTCGATGTGGTCTTCGATGCCGTCGAGCAGACGGCTCTTGCCAACCACGTCAACGCGGGCGTAACCGAACTCACGCAGCTCGGAACCTTCAACCTTGCCGCCCAGTTGCTCGGCCATGGTCTGCATGCCGTAGCAGATGCCGAATACCGGAACGCCCAGATCGAACACCGCCTGCGGGCAGCGCGGGCTGTTGGCTTCGTGCACGGACTCAGGGCCGCCGGCGAGGATGACGCCTTTAGGGGCGAATTCGCGGATCGCATCTTCGTCCATGTCGAACGGGTGCAGTTCGCAGTACACGCCGATCTCGCGCACGCGGCGGGCAATCAGTTGGGTGTATTGCGAACCGAAGTCGAGGATCAGGATGCGGTGAGCGTGAATGTCGAGGGCCATGAAAGAAACTCTGAAAAGCAGTTGCAAGCTTCAAGCTGCAAGCTGCAAGTAATCGGAAGCCGAGCGGCCCTGCACTGATGCAGCACCGCTTGCAGCTTGTAACTTGTGGCTTAGAGCTGTCGGCGTTAGCCGACCCGATAGTTTGGCGCTTCCTTGGTGATCTGCACGTCGTGAACGTGGGATTCGGCCATGCCGGCACCGGTGATCCGCACGAACTCAGGTTTGGTGCGCATTTCTTCGATGTTGGCGCTGCCGGTGTAACCCATCGAGGAACGCAGACCGCCCATCAACTGGTGAATGATCGCGCTCAGGGTGCCTTTGTACGGCACGCGGCCTTCGATGCCTTCCGGTACCAGCTTCTCGGCACCGGCCGAGGAATCCTGGAAGTAGCGATCGGAAGAACCCTGGGCCTGGGACATGGCGCCCAGCGAACCCATGCCGCGATAAGCCTTGTACGAACGGCCCTGGAACAGCTCGATCTCGCCCGGGGCTTCTTCAGTACCGGCGAACATCGAACCCATCATCACGCAGGACGCACCGGCGACGATGGCCTTGGACAGGTCACCGGAGAAGCGGATGCCGCCGTCGGCGATCAACGGCACACCGGTGCCTTCAAGGGCGGCGGCGACGTTGGCGATTGCGCTGATTTGCGGCACGCCGACACCGGCGACGATACGGGTGGTGCAGATCGAGCCAGGGCCGATACCGACCTTGACTGCGTCGGCGCCCGCTTCGGCCAGCGCCTTGGCAGCGGCGCCGGTGGCGATGTTGCCGCCGATCACCTGCACTTCAGGGAAGTTCTCTTTGACCCAGCGAACGCGGTCGATCACGCCTTTGGAATGACCGTGCGCGGTGTCGACCACCACCACGTCCACGCCAGCGTTGACCAATGCCGTGACGCGATCACCGGTGTCTTTACCGGTGCCGACCGCCGCGCCGACACGCAGACGACCTTGATCGTCCTTGCTGGCCAGCGGGTAGGCTTTGGCTTTTTCGATGTCGTTGACGGTCATCATGCCTTTGAGGGCGAATTTGTCGTCGACGATCAGCACGCGCTCGATGCGGTGCTTGTGCAGCAGTTCGCGTACGTCGTTCTTGTCGGCGCCTTCCTTGACCGTGACCAGACGCTCTTTAGGCGTCATCACTTCGCGGACAGTGGCTTCCAGACGGTTTTCGAAACGTACGTCACGGGAAGTGACGATGCCGACCAGGTCGCCATCGTGCAGTACCGGAACGCCGGAAATATTGTGCAGACGGGTCAGTTCGAACAGATCACGCACCGTGGCATCGGCCTCGATGGTGATGGGATCCTTGACCACACCGGCTTCGAACTTCTTGACCTTGCGCACTTCGGCAGCTTGCTGCTCGATGGTCATGTTCTTGTGGATAATGCCGATGCCACCTTCCTGAGCCATGGCGATTGCCAGACGGGCTTCAGTAACGGTGTCCATGGCGGCAGAAACCAGAGGAATATTCAGTTCGATGCCACGGGTAAGACGGGTCTTGAGACTGACTTCGTTGGGAAGTACCTCGGAATAACCGGGCACTAGGAGAATGTCGTCGAATGTCAGAGCTTCTTGGCTGATACGCAGCATCGCGGGGGCTCCCGAGCGGGAAAATGGAAGCGCGCCATTATAGTCAGACACCCCCTGCTGTTCAATGTAAAACTCAGCCTAATTGATAGAAGGAAAAGCCCGGCCCTACAGCTCCACCTTGACCCACGAGACAGGTTGATCGAGCCAGTCGGCGAACTCGTCGATGAAGCTCTGCTTGAACCCGGCCTCCAGCCAGTTGTTGAAGATGAAACCGAGGTTGGAAAACGCGCATTCCTGCAAGAACAGGAACCCGTTGATGTCGTCTTCATGCCCGCATTCCGGGCAGGTGAAATTGTCGGTGCGGCCGGGAAACCAGTCTTCCAGACTTTCGAACAGCGCTTCGCCGACTTCGCGGCGGCATTCGGCGCAACCGGCTTCTTCGAGAAAGCCTTTGGCCGGGGTATAGATGCAGCGCTTGGTGATGATCTCCAGGCCATTGATTGGCTCACCGAACGGTAGCGCTTCGGGGTGCAGCACCACCGCGCGGGCGCCGTCGGCGATGGCGTGGGCCATGCGGTTGCCGGTGCGCCCGCAGGTGGTCAGTTGTTCTTCGACAATGTTCTTGCGCACCAGCCACCGCACGATCGCCCGCGCCCGGGGTTCGTGCACCGGCAGGGTGGAGATTTTCGGGACGATGATGCTTTGCGTGTTCATGGTCGAGCCTGCTGAAAATACCGGGACACCCCTGTAGGCCTTCGCCTGCTCGCGATAGCGGTGGGTCAGACACATCAATGTTGATTGATACACCGCTATCGCGAGCAGGCGAAGGCCTACAAAGGAAATGCGGCCGGCAGCTTAATCCCTGACAAAATCCGGTCAAGTGCTGAAATAACGCCCGATCAGAGCAATCCCGCTGGCCAGCACCAGCCACGTCACCAGCCGCACAAACGCCTCGCGCGACAACTTCATGCTCAGTCGCCGGCCGATCCACAAGCCCAGCGCCATCGCCGGCAACAGGCACAGCGCCAATATCAACAAGGGTAGCTCGGCATACACGCCCGCGATAATGAACAGACTCAGGCGCACCACAGTGCTGCAACTGATCAGCGCACTTTGCGTGGCCCGCGCGGCTTCTTTGGATAAGCGGCTGTTGAGATAGATCGCGTAGAGAAACCCGCCACTGCCAAACAACGCACCGAACAACCCGCCCACCGTCCCCATCGGCACGGCCCATGCCGCCGACAACTGCGCCGGCCGCGCTTTGATCCACAGGCTGTAGATCGCATAGGCGCTGATGAACAGCCCCATCAATAACAGCAGCACATCGGATTTGAGGTTGAGCAGAAAGATCACCCCCAGCGTGCAACCGACCGCCATGCACGGCAGCAGCCGCAACAACTCGGGCCTGGCGACATCTCGCCGCGACGGCAGCAGATTGCCGAACGCCGCGACAAAATCCAGCAGCACCAGCAGCGGCACGATCTTCGACAGCGGCATGAACAGAATCAGAATCGGCCCCGCGACCAGTGCCGTACCGAAACCGGCGATGCCGAAGACGATGTAGGCCAAAGCAATGCCCAGCCCGATCGCCGCCCAACCGCCCGCGCCCCATGACCACGCCCCCAACAGCTCCATAATGTCCATCGACCCGCATCCTTTATAAGGCCGCTGACTGTACCATCCCCCTGTAGGCCTTCGCCTGCTCGCGATAGCGGTGGGTCAGACACATCAATATATGCTGACACACCGCTATCGCGAGCAGGCGAAGGCCTACAGGGGATTGGTGGTGATCCGACGGCAAATGCCTTTAAACTGCGCCCCATGATTAAAGATCCCTTTGCAAGACTTGGCCTGGACCGTGAAGTCCTGACCGTCAGCCAGCTCAACGGCCGCGCGCGGGTGTTGCTGGAAGACGTGTTCAGCAACATCTGGGTCGAAGGTGAAATTTCCAACCTCGCCCGCCCGGCGTCGGGGCATGTGTATTTCACTCTCAAGGACAGCGGCGCCCAAGTGCGTTGCGCGTTGTTCCGGCAAAACGCCGCGCGGGTGCGTCAGGCGTTGAAGGACGGCTTGGCGGTGAAAGTGCGCGGCAAGGTCTCGCTGTTCGAAGGCCGTGGCGACTACCAGCTGATTCTCGACACGGTAGAACCGGCCGGTGACGGCGCGTTGCGCCTGGCCTTCGATGCGCTGAAGGAAAAACTCAGCGCCGAAGGTCTGTTCAGCGCCGAACGCAAAGTGCCGCTGCCGGCTCATCCGCAGCGCATCGGCATCATCAGTTCGCCGACCGGCGCGGTGATTCGCGACATCATCAGTGTGTTCCGCCGCCGCGCGCCGCAGATCCAGTTGACGTTGATTCCCACCGCCGTACAGGGCCGCGAAGCCACCGCGCAAATCGTCCGTGCATTGAAAATGGCCGATGCTCGCGGTTTCGACGCGCTGATCCTCGCCCGTGGCGGCGGTTCGCTGGAAGATCTCTGGTGCTTCAACGAGGAAGCCGTCGCGCGTGCCGTCGATGCCTGCGTGACGCCGATCGTCAGCGCAGTAGGCCATGAAACCGACGTATCGATCAGCGACTTTGTCGCCGACGTGCGTGCGCCGACACCGTCCGCCGCAGCCGAACTGCTTGCGCCAGACTCGAGCCATTTGATCCGTCAGGTCGAAAGCCTGCATCGCCGTCTGGTGATGCGCATGCGTGATCGTTTGATGCGCGACCGCCTGCGGCTGGAAGGCATGGCCCGGCGTTTGCGTCATCCCGGTGAGCGTTTGCGCCAGCAGGCGCAGCGTCTGGATGATCTGGACATGCGCATGCGCCGGGCGTTCGAGCGTCATCTCAACACCCGCCGCGAACGCCTGATCCGTCTGGAAACCCGCCTCGCCGGGCAACATCCGGGTCGCCAGTTGGCGATGCTGCGCCAGCGTCTCGACAGCCTCGCCGACCGCTTGCCCCGGGCCATGCGTGAAGGCCTGAAAAACCGTCGTCTGCAACTGCACAGCCAGATGCAGACCCTGCATGTGGTCAGCCCGCTGGCAACCCTCGGTCGTGGCTACAGCATTTTGCTCGACGAACGCGGCCACGCGATCCGCGACGCCGCGCAGACCCACACCGGCCAGCGCCTCAAAGCCAAACTGGGCGAAGGCGAGCTGCAAGTGCGCGTCGAGGATAACCACCTGACGCCCGTCACCCTCTCTTTACTGGACTGATCCATGCCGCGCTTTCTCGCTCCGCTGTTTTTGCTGTGCCTGACCTTCAACGCCCACGCCGACAGTTACATCACTCGCCTGTTGAACAAACCAGTGCCGGGCGGCGTCGCGGTGGTGGATCTGGGCGCGGCAGCACAAGCGCCGAAAGCCACGTATCAGGGCAAACCGGTGCTGGTGGTGAAAGAACAGAACAACTGGCTGGCGATCGTCGGCGTGCCGCTGACCGTCAAACCCGGTGCGCAGCAGATCAGCAGCGGCGGCCGGACTTTGCCGTTCACCGTGGGCAGCAAGAAATACCCGGAGCAGCGCATCACCCTGAAGAACAAGCAGCAGGTCAATCCGGATCAGTCGAACCTTAAACGCATCGAGGGCGAACTGGCCGAGCAGATCAAGGCCTATCGCAGCTTCAGCCCGAACACGCCGAGCAACCTGCTGCTGGACAAACCGGTCAACGGGCCGCTGTCGAGCAAGTTCGGGGTGCGCCGTTTCTTCAATGGCGAAGAACGCAACCCCCACGCCGGTCTCGACTTCGCGGTGCCAGCCGGTACGCCGATCAAGACGCCGGCGGCGGGCAAGGTGATTTTGATCGGTAGCTACTTTTTCAACGGCAACACCGTGTTCGTCGACCATGGCCAGGGCTTTATCAGCATGTTCTGCCATATGTCGAAGATCGACGTGAAGAACGGCCAGCAACTGGCTCGTGGCGCGGTGGTCGGTAAGGTCGGCGCCACCGGCCGGGCGACCGGGCCGCACATGCACTGGAATGTCAGCCTGAATGATGCGCGGGTGGATCCGGCGATTTTCATTGGTGCCTTCCAGTCTTGAATCATTGGTTGAGGCTGATGGCCTCATCGCTAGCAGGCTAGCTCCCACAGGGGTTTTGTGTCGTGAACACCATCCCCTGTGGGAGCCAGCCTGCTGGCGATGACTGACTCACTGACACCTTCAATCCTTCAGAAACCTCACCACTCTCGATTGCGCCCCATCCAGACCTCGCGCAAACATCCCGAAGATCCTCGCCTTCCAGCACAATAAAATCTCGCAGAACCCGGCTTTCCGAGGATTCCTCTCAATTTTTTTCGACTGCTTGCCATCCTCCCCCCTCGCGGTTAGGGTTGAGGGCATGAAAACCTCTCACACCCTCATTCAGCTTCGCCAGCACCGCAGCCTGTGCCTCGTCAGCGCACGACTGCCAGGCTGAATCGCTGCGCCTCGTCCTACGCTTTTCCAAGAACACTCGTTCAACCGGCAGGCCGCCTCTTTTCGGCCCAGACAACAAGGAATTTCCCGATGAGCATGCTCAAAGACCCGTCTTCGAAATACCGCGCGTTTCCCGTCATCAACCTGCCGGATCGCACCTGGCCGTCGAAGACCATCGACACCGCGCCGATCTGGTGCAGCTCCGACCTGCGTGACGGCAACCAGTCGCTGATCGAACCGATGGACGCGGCAAAGAAGCTGCGCTTCTGGAAAACCCTGGTTCAAGTGGGTGTGAAGGAAATCGAAGCGTCATTCCCGGCGGCTTCGCAAACCGACTTCGACTTCGTGCGCACCCTGATCGAAGAAGGCCACATTCCGGACGACACCACCATTCAGGTGCTGACCCAGGGCCGTGAAGACCTCATCGAGCGCACCTTCGAATCCCTGCGCGGGGCGAAGAAAGCCATCGTTCACCTCTATAACGCTACATCGCCGTCGTTCCGTCGCATCGTGTTCAACCAGGACAAGGACGGCATCAAGGCCATCGCGGTCAACGCGGCCAAGCTGTTCGTCAAATACGCAGCGATGCAGCCGGACACCGAGTGGACCTTCGAATACTCCCCGGAAACCTTCAGCGCCACTGAGCTGGAGTTCGCCAAGGAAGTCTGTGACGCGGTGATCGAGGTGTGGAACCCGACGCCTGAGCACAAGATGATCCTCAACCTGCCAGCCACCGTTGAATGCGCGACGCCAAACGTCTACGCCGACCAGATCGAGTGGTTCGGCCGCAACATCAACCGTCGTGACAGCGTGATCATCAGCCTGCACACCCACAACGACCGTGGCACCGGCGTTGCGGCCACCGAGCTGGGCCTGATGGCCGGCGCCGACCGTGTCGAAGGCTGCCTGTTCGGCAACGGCGAGCGCACCGGTAACGTCGACCTCGTCACCGTCGCGCTGAACATGTACACCCAGGGCCTCGATCCGCAGCTGGACTTCTCCGACATCGATGGCGTGCGCAAAGTGGTTGAGGAGTGCAACCAGATCCAGGTTCACCCACGTCACCCGTACGTTGGCGACCTGGTCCACACCGCGTTCTCCGGCTCGCACCAGGATGCGATCCGCAAAGGCTTCTCCCAGCAGAAACCGGACGCTCTGTGGGAAGTCCCGTACCTGCCGATCGACCCGGCCGACATCGGCCGCAGCTACGAGGCGGTGATCCGCGTCAACAGCCAGTCGGGCAAGGGCGGCATCGCCTACTTGCTGGAGCAGGAATACGGCATCAGCCTGCCGCGGCGCATGCAGATCGAGTTCAGCCAGGTGGTGCAGCGTGAAACCGACCGTCTCGGCCTGGAAATGACCGCCAAGCAGATTCACTCGTTGTTGATCAGCGAATACCTGCAAGCCAACACCCCGTACGCGCTGGTCAGCCATCGCCTGCAAGAAGAAAACGGCAACAGCGCCGTCGAAGTGGAAGTGGCGAGCAAGGGTCAGGGCGAAACCAACCTGCACTGGCGCGGCAAGGGCAACGGTGCGCTGGAAGCACTGGTGGCCGGCTTGCCGGTTCCGGTGGAAATCATGGATTACAACGAACACGCAATCGGCGCCGGCACCAACGCCAAAGCGGCGGCCTACATCGAGCTGCGCGTGAACGGCGAACGTGCGGTGCATGGCGTGGGGATCGATGAGAACATCACCACCGCCAGCTTCAAGGCACTGTTTAGCGCCCTGAACCGCTCGCTGAGCCAGCCAGAGGCGAAAGCGGCTTGATTGCTCGCTGAAATGCAAAAGGCCCCGGAGTGAAAGCTCCGGGGCCTTTTTCATATCTGAGTTTTTTGTGCCGCATTCACCGGCCCCATCGCTAGCAGGCTAGCTCCCACAGGGGATTTGTGTTGTGAACACGATCCCTTTGGGAGCCAGCCTGCTGGCGATCGCGCCCTGTCAGGCAATGAAAGGGTTAAGTGAATTCGAAGGTGTCGGCATCCAGATTCGCCGGAAACCGCTCGCGATAAGCCGCCAACGGCGCCGCCTCCAGCACCACCTTGAACACCCCGTCCGCCTCCCCCGCCGCCAGCAACGTCTCGCCCTGGAAATCCAGCACCTGACTGTCACCGGTATACGCGAAGCCCTTGCCATCGGTGCCAACCCGATTCACCGCTGCCACATAGCAGAGGTTTTCGATGGCCCGAGCCGGTAACAGGCGATTCCAGTGCAGACGCCGTGCACCCGGCCAATTGGCGGTGTACAGCAGCAGGTCGGTGTCCTGGGCGTCGCGGCTCCACACCGGAAAACGCAGGTCGTAGCAAATCAGCGGGCGAATGCGCCAGCCTTTCAATTCGAACTGCACCTGACGCTCGCCGGGGGTGTAATGGTTGTGTTCGCCGGCCATGCGGAACAGATGGCGCTTGTCGTAATGCAGCACCTCACCGTCCGGGCGTGCCCACAGCAGGCGGTTGCGATGGCTGCCGTCGGCGGTCTGGATGATCACGCTGCCGGTGATCACCGCGTCGAATTTCGCCGCCTGCGCCCGCAACCATTTGCTGGTCGGGCCGTTCTCGGCTTCGGCGAGGGTTTCCGATTCCATGGAAAAACCGGTGGTGAACATCTCCGGCAAGATAATCAGATCGGCACCACGCGCCTGCTCCAGCAGCCCCTCGAAATGCTCGAGGTTGGCCTGGCGGTCATGCCAGGCCAGGCTGGTCTGGATCAGCGCCAGGTTGAGGTCTGGCAACGCACTCAGATCACGCATAGTTTCGCCGCCGCTTCACGCAGCGTCTCCTCGCGTTTGGCAAAGCACAGACGCACCAGGCGCTGGCCTTGCGGCGGTTTCTGGTAGAACACCGACACCGGAATACTCGCCACGCCATGTTCGCGGGTCATCCACAGGGCCATCTCGACGTCATTCAGGTCTGGGCGAATCTGCGAATAGTCGACCAGTTGGAAATACGTACCGGTGACCCGAGTGAAACTGAAGCGCGACGGCGCCAGCAGGTCGCAGAACAAGTCGCGCTTGGCCTGATAGAAACCCGGCAGCTCTTCGACGTGCTCAGGGTGCTCGGCCATGTAATCGGCCAGCGCGTATTGCAGCGGCGTGACACCGCAGAAACTCACGTACTGATGCACCTTGCGCAGCTCGGCAGTGAGCGCTGGCGGTGCGACGACATAGCCGGTTTTCCAGCCGGTGACGTGGTAGGTCTTGCCGAACGAGCTGACCACGAATGCGCGCTGATACAGCTCCTCATGAGCCAGCACGCTGACATGCGGCACACCGTCGAATACCAGGTGTTCGTAAACTTCGTCGCTGATCACATAGATGTCGCGATCACGAATCAACGCGGCCAGTTGATCAAGTTCGGCACGACTGATCAGCGCGCCACTCGGGTTGTGCGGGGTGTTGAGAATGATCATCCGCGTGCGCGGCGTCAGGGCTGCACTGAGCTGATCGAAATCGATGGAGAAATCTTGCAAGCCCAACTGCACGTGCACGCAGCGGCCGCCGGCCAGTTCCACCGCAGGCTCGTAGCTGTCGTAAGCCGGGTCGAAGACGATGACTTCGTCACCGCTGTGGATAACCGCCTGAATGGCGCAGAAGATCGCTTGCGTGGCACCGGGCGTCACGGTCACTTCGTGATCGGCATCGACAGTGGCGCCGTAACTACGCGCGATTTTCGCGGCAATCTGCTGACGCAGCGCCGGCAGGCCGGTCATCGGCGAATACTGGTTATGGCCGCTGGCGATATGCCGACCCACCGCGTCACGCAGCGACTGCGGGCCGTCGAAATCCGGGAAACCCTGAGACAGGTTGATCGCCCCGGTCTGCGCCGCGAGCTGAGACATCTGCGTGAAAATGGTGATGCCGAAATTCGGCAGCTTGCTGGTGATCATCGGAAGCCCCTTGCAGGTGAAACGCAAGTTTCAAGCCTCAAGCTGCAAGCTGCAAGCAAAAACCCGCGCCCACAAAAAAGGGCTCCATACGAAGCCCTCTCTGCTTTTACTTGAAGCTTGCAGCTCGAAACTTGAAGCTGCTTTTTTATTTCTTGTCGCGGCGTTTCTTGCTGGCTTTCTTGTTGTGCGACATCAAGCGACGCTTCTTGTTGACCTGGCGGTCGGTCAGCGTGTTCTTGTTGCCTTCGTACGGGTTTTCGCCGCCCTTGAACTCGATGCGGATCGGCGTACCGACCAGCTTCAGCACACGACGGTAAGTGTTCTCCAGATAGCGCACATACGACTTCGGCACTTTCTCGATCTGGTTACCGTGGATCACGATGATCGGCGGGTTGGCACCGCCCAAGTGCGCATAACGCAGCTTGATCCGACGGTTGTTGACCATCGGTGGCGCGTGCTCGCCTACCGCATCTTCGAGGATCTGGGTCAGACGGTTGGTCGGCCAGCGGGTGACCGCCGACTTGAACGAGTTCTGTACGGAAGCGTAGAGGTTGCCCACGCCGGTGCCGTGCAGTGCCGAGATGAAGTGGATGTCAGCGTAGTCAACGAAGAACAGCCGACGTTGCAGCTCGACCTTAACGAAGTCGCGCTCGCTCGGCGTCATGCCGTCCCACTTGTTGATCGCAATGACCAGCGCGCGACCCGACTCGATGGCGAAGCCCAGCAGGTTGAGGTCGTGATCGACCACCCCTTCGCGGGCGTCCATCACGAAGATCACCACGTTGGCGTCTTTGATCGCCTGCAGGGTTTTGACCACGGAGAACTTTTCGACTTCTTCGTGGATCTTGCCGCGCTTGCGCACACCGGCGGTGTCGATCAGCGTGTACTTTTCTTCGTTGCGTTCGAACGGGATGTAGATACTGTCGCGGGTCGTACCGGGCTGGTCATAAACGATCACCCGGTCTTCACCGAGCATGCGGTTGACCAGGGTCGATTTACCGACGTTCGGACGGCCGATGATGGCGATCTTGATCCCGTCTTTTTCGCTCGGGCCAGGAATGCGCTTGGCTTCCTCGCCTTCGGCAACGATCTCTTCCTCTTCGCCTTCAGCCGGCTCGTCATCGTCACGCGGGAAGTCGCTCAGGGCGGCTTCGAGCAACTGCGTGATGCCACGGCCATGAGCACCGGCGATCGGGATCGCGTGGCCCATGCCCAGCGGGGCGAATTCGGCGCGGGCCATTTCCGGGTCGATGTTGTCGACCTTGTTGGCGACCACATGGGAACGCTTGTTACGCTTGCGCAGGTGTTCGGCGATCATCTGGTCGGCGGCGGTGAAACCGGCCTTGGCATCTACCAGGAACAGCACAACGTCTGCTTCTTCAATGGCCAGCAGCGACTGCTCGGCCATTTTTTCGTCCATACCATGTTCGTCACCGGAGATACCGCCGGTGTCGATCAGAATGTAGGAACGCCCTTGCCACTTGGCCTCACCGTACTGGCGATCACGGGTCAGACCGGACAGGTCGCCGACGATGGCGTCGCGAGTCCGAGTCAGGCGGTTGAACAAGGTGGACTTGCCGACGTTCGGTCGGCCCACCAGGGCGATTACGGGAACCATGCGGCTCTCCACTTCGTTATTTCAGAAAATACAAAAGCCGCTGCGAGGCAGCGGCTGGTGCTCGGGGCAACACTGTGGGTGTTTTCTGTGGGAGCGAGCCTGCTCGCGAAAAACGCCAGGACAGCGCGTTCATTCAGGTCATCAGCGTAATCGTTGACGCCCATCGCGAGCAGGCTCGCTCCCACCTTCTTACTCACAAGTGAAGCTGCCTGGGGTGTCAACCCCAAGCATAGTTGTTACTTGATGGTCAGGGCTTCCAGTTTGCCGCTGTTGCCATACACATAAATCATGTCACCCACCACCAGCGGACGGGCACGCAGGCCGTCGCTGTCGATGCGCTCACGGCCGACGAAACGACCGTCAACCTGACTCAGCAGGTGCAGATAACCTTCCAGGTCACCCACTGCAACATAGCTGGAGAACACTTCCGGAGCCGACAGCTGGCGGCGAGCCAGCGCATCGTTGCTCCATAATGCGGTGGTGGAACGCTCATCGACGCCTTCAACGGTGCCCGAGGACAGACTCACGTAGACGCTGCCGAACCCCTGAGCGATACCGGCGTAGCTCGAGGCATCGCGCTGCCAGAGTTGACGACCGCTTTCCACGTCCAGTGCCGCGACGCGACCCTGATAGCTGGCCACGTACAGCGTACCGCCGGACAGCAGCAGACCGCCGTCGATGTCGACCACGCGCTCCAGTTCCGAACGACCCTGTGGAATGGCGATGCGCTGTTCCCACACCGGCACGCCGTTGGAAATATCCAGGGCGACCACTTTACCGGTCGACAGGCCAGCCAGCGCCAGGCGGTTGGTCACCAGCGGTGCACTGGTGCCCCGCAGGGTCAGTACCGCCGGCGTGCTGTCATATACCCAGCGCTGATTACCGGTGGAGGCATCCAGACCGATCAGACGGTCGTCCTGGGTCTGCACCACGACCACGTCACCGTTGTTGGCCGGCGGCGCGAGGACTTCACTGTTGACGCGAGCACGCCACTTCTCTTCACCGTTGCTGGTGTCCAGAGCGACCACTTCGCCACGCAGGGTGCCGATCAACACCAGACCGTAACCCACGCCAACGGCGCCGGAAACAGGCAATTCAAGGTCCTGTTCCCATTTCACGTCGCCATTGCTGCGATCCATGGACATGACCACGCCGGTGACATCGGCGGCGTAGATGGTGTCACCATCAATCGCCGGTACCAGCATGTTGTAGGTTTCGCCCTGACCGTCACCGATCGAACGACTCCACTGCTTGTGCAGAACCACTTCTTCTTTGAAGTCGGTCAGTTCAGCCGGTGGCAATTCTTTCTTGCTGTTGCTGCTGCAACCCGCGGCCAGAAGGGCCAGAGCCAGCAATGCTGCATGCTTCCAACGGATCACGTCACGCATCCCCTTTGGCCAGGTCGTCGAGCTTGATTTGAAGGCCACCGACTGCCGCTTCATCCGACAGTGCTGCCTTGGCTTTTTGATACGCCTTGTTCGCGTCATCGGTACGGCCCAGCTTCACCAGCAGGTCGCCCTTGAGTTCTTCGCGAGTGGCCAGGAACGCTTTGTCGGCATCGCCGTCGAGCAGTTTCAGGGCGTCTTCGGTCTTGTCCTGCGCGCCCAGCACCTGCGCCAGACGCTGCCGGGCGATCTCGCCCAGCGCCGGGTTGGCCGGTTTGTCGACGATGGCTTTCAGCTCGGTGGCCGCGTCGTCCAGCTTGCCGCTGTCGACCGCGACCTTGGCGACGAACAGGCTGCCGTACTGCGCGTAGGCAGAACCGCCAAATTCGCTGTTGAGCTTGCCGGCCAGATCCGCAACGCGCGCGGCGTCTGGCTTGCCGTCAGGCGTCAGGGTGGTTTCCAGCAATTGCTGATAGAGCACCGAAGCGCCTTGCGACTGGTTGCTCTGATACTTGTGATAAGCCTGCCAGCCGAACACGATGACCAGCGCCAACAGGCCGCCGGTGACCAGAGGTTTGCCGTTGCGTGTCCACCAGTCCTTCAAATCCGCCAACTGTTCGTCTTCGGTACTCGACACCCCAATACTCCTTAATCGCTAAATCGGCTGTTAAGACAGCTTCAACCCTGCACGACGCAGGTGGCCAGGTGAGCGGCGAGCGCATCCCAGGCAATGCTTTGTTGTTCGCCCTGGCCACGCAGGGGTTTGAAACCTACCACTTGCTGGGCCATCTCGTCGTCACCTAGGATCAGTGCGTACAGCGCACCGCTCTTGTCGGCTTTCTTGAACTGGCTCTTGAAGCTGCCGGCGCCGGCATTGACTTGCAGGCGCAGGTTTGGAAGTTGATCGCGAATCCGCTCGGCCAGGGCCAGACCGGCCAGCTCCGCCTGCTCACCGAAGGCGCACAGGTAGACGTCAACCTGACGGGAGATTTCTGCCGGGATCTGCTCGAGGGTTTCGAGCATCAACACCAGACGCTCGATGCCCATGGCGAAACCGACGCCGGTGGTCGGCTTGCCGCCCATCTGCTCGACCAGACCATCGTAACGGCCGCCCGCGCACACGGTACCCTGGGCGCCGAGCTTGTCGGTGACCCATTCGAAAACGGTTTTGCTGTAGTAATCGAGGCCGCGCACCAGTTTCGGGTTGAGCACATATGGAATGCCGACCGCGTCCAGCCGCGCCTTCAGGCCTTCGAAGTGAGCACGGGATTCGTCATCGAGGTAGTCGGCCATTTTCGGCGCATCGACCAGTACCGCCTGAGTGTCGGCGTTCTTGGTGTCGAGCACGCGCAGCGGGTTGGTTTTCAGACGGCGCTGGCTGTCTTCGTCGAGCTTGTCGTGGTGCGCCGAGAGATATTCGACCAGCGCCTCACGATAACGCCCGCGGGACTCGCTGGTGCCGAGGCTGTTGAGTTCGAGCTTGACCGCATCACGAATGC
Source organism: Pseudomonas granadensis (assembly GCF_900105485.1). Taxonomy (GTDB): domain Bacteria; phylum Pseudomonadota; class Gammaproteobacteria; order Pseudomonadales; family Pseudomonadaceae; genus Aquipseudomonas; species Aquipseudomonas granadensis. The sequence continues at coordinate 4,423,217 of NZ_LT629778.1, forward strand.
CCAGCTCGCCCCACAGGCGCCAGGTCATGATGATCAGTTCGGCGTCGATGTCCGGACCGTCGAGGTTGAACACCTCCAGACCGATCTGGTGGAACTGACGATACCGGCCTTTCTGCGGACGCTCGTGGCGGAACATCGGGCCGATGTACCAGAGTTTCTGCACCTGACCGCCGCCGGTGATGCCGTGTTCGAGCACAGCGCGCACGCACGCGGCAGTACCTTCGGGACGCAAGGTCAGCGAATCGCCGTTGCGGTCTTCGAAGGTGTACATCTCTTTTTCGACGATATCGGTCACTTCACCGATCGAGCGCTTGAACAGCTCGGTGAACTCGACGATCGGCATGCGGATCTGCTTGTAACCGTAGTTGTCCAGCAGACGCGCAACAGTGCCCTCGAAATAACGCCACAACGGGGTCTGTTCGGGCAGGATGTCGTTCATGCCACGAATGGCTTGCAGAGACTTGCTCACAAAAATTCCTTAATTCGTTCGATCAGCCGCGCGCGATAACCGCTGCGTCAGCTTCGACCTTTTCGGCCGCTTTCTCGCGGATCAGCCGTTCCAGCTCATCCACCAGATTGTCATTCGTCAGTTTCTGCGACGGCTTGCCATCGATGTAAATCAGGTTTGGCGTGCCGCCGGTCAAGCCGATGTGGGCTTCCTTGGCTTCGCCGGGGCCGTTGACCACGCAACCGATCACCGCGACATCCAGCGGGACCAGCAGGTCTTCAAGGCGCCCTTCCAGCTCGTTCATGGTTTTCACCACATCGAAGTTCTGCCGCGAGCAGCTCGGGCAGGCGATGAAGTTGATGCCACGGGAACGCAGATGCAAAGACTTGAGAATGTCGTAACCGACCTTCACTTCCTCGACCGGGTCGGCCGCCAGCGAGATGCGGATAGTATCGCCAATCCCTTCGGCGAGCAGCATACCTAGGCCGACGGCGGATTTCACTGTGCCCGAACGCAATCCCCCGGCTTCGGTGATACCCAGGTGCAGCGGCTGGACGATTTCTTTCGCCAGCAGGCGGTAGGCTTCGACGGCCATGAACACATCGGAAGCCTTCACGCTGACCTTGAAGTCCTGGAAATTCAGGCGTTCAAGGTGTTCAACGTGACGCAAAGCGGATTCAACCAGCGCCGCCGGGGTCGGTTCGCCGTATTTCTTTTGCAGGTCTTTTTCCAGCGAGCCGGCGTTGACGCCGATGCGGATCGGAATGCCACGATCACGCGCGGCATCGACCACCGCACGCACACGGTCTTCGCGACCGATGTTGCCCGGGTTGATGCGCAGACAGTCCACACCCAGTTCGGCCACGCGCAAGGCAATGCGGTAATCGAAGTGAATGTCGGCCACCAGCGGCACCTTGACCAGCTGCTTGATCTTGCCGAACGCCTCGGCGGCGTCCATGTCCGGCACCGAAACGCGAACGATGTCGACGCCGGCGGCTTCCAGACGGTTGATCTGCGCAACGGTGGCGGCGACGTCATTGGTGTCGCTGTTGGTCATGCTCTGCACCGCGATCGGCGCATCGCCGCCCACCGGTACGTTGCCGACCCAGATCTTGCGCGAAACGCGACGTTTGATTGGAGATTCGCCGTGCATGACTTATTGACCCAACTTCAGGCGAGCAGTCTCGCCACTGGTGAACGGAGCGATATCGACCGGCTGGCCGTTGTAGCTGACCTGTGCGGCGCGAGCGACACCCAGGCGGACGTTGAGCGGCGGCTTGCCGGCCACGGTCACGCTGTCGCCTTTGTGTTTCAGACCGCTGAAAATCACCTTGCCACGGCCGTCGGTCACCTGCGCCCAGCAATCGGCGCTGAATTGCAGCTGGACCTGACCTTCGCCGGCAACCGGGGCAGCCGCTTCAGGGCTGGCCGCAGGTGCGACGGGCGCGGTTGGAGCGGCGACGGTTGGCGCCGGCGTTGCGACATTTGGCACCGGAGCGGCGGGCGCGGCAACGGTTGGCGCTGTGGTATGAGCCGGGGCGGTCGGCGCGACGCTCGGAGCCACCGGTGCTGCTGGCGCGGTGGCCGGCGCAGTGGCTTCGGCACCGGTCGATTCGGCGCTGGTTTCGGATTGCGGCAATGCCAGCGCGGTCGAGCTGTCGGCCTGGTTTTCTTCGACAGCCTGATCTTCCGGCTCGTCGATCGGATGAATCTGCGTGGTGCCGTCCGCGCCTTCAACTTCGACGTGCTCCGGTGCGAGAGCGGCCAGATCCTTGGTGCGCAGCGAGGTCTGATCCTGCCACCAGACGAAACCGCCGCCGATGACCGCGATCAGCAACAGCAGGCTGACGATACGCAAAATGGTGTGGGAAACCCGCACCGGCTCTTCGATACGACCGAGGGCGTGAACGTTGCTGCCCTGGGAATCGGTGCCGGTGGACTGGTCGAATTGCTGGACCAGCACGCTCTGGTCCATGCCGAGCAATTTGGCATAGGCGCGAATGTAGCCGCGGGCGAAGGTATGCCCCGGCAGCTTGTCGAACGCGCCGGCTTCAAGATTGCTCAGGGAAGTCACGGTGAGGTTGAGCTTGAGGGCCACTTCGGCCAGCGACCAGCCATTGCTTTCGCGGGCCTGGCGCAGGGTCTCACCGGGGTTAACGCGATTCGCTGCTACAACTTCGGGATGCGCCGCTTTCATCATTGCTCCGACAGGTATTGCTGATATTCCGGCGTACCGGGATAGAGTCGTTTTAATTGCAGGCCGTAACTGGCGGCCTTGTCGCGATCTTCAAACACTTTTGCCAGCCGAACGCCGAGCAATAGACTACGTGCATTCTGTTCGGTCAACTGGCTGAAACGGTCGTAGAAGTCACGCGCGGGCACATAATGCCTGTCTTCGAAGGACAACTCAGCCATTTCCAGCAGCGCGCGCGGTTGTTGACGGTTCAAACGCAGGGCTTTTTCCAGTTGCTGCTGCGCCAGATCGCGCTGCCCAAGCTTCGCTGCAGTCATGCCGAGGTTCTCGAACACCCGCGAACGCTCAGGATACAGGGTATCGGCGGCAGCCTGTTCAAATCGCTCGTAGGCTTCTTTATAGCGCTGTTCTTCGTAGAGAAAACTGCCGTAGTTGTTGAGGATGCGCGCATCGGCGGGACGCGAGGACAAGGCCTTGCGAAAGTGCTCGTCGGCCAGCTGGGGCTCCATCTCGGACTGAAACACCAGACCGAGCGCCGCATTGGCGTCTGGATCGGAATCGTCGAGTTCCAGGGCCTTTTTCAATGGCACCTTGGCCCGCTCGGTCATCCCCTGCTGCAGGTAACCCAGGCCCAACTGCACGTAGGCAGCCCGCGCTTCATCGCGGCCCTTGCTGGTCTTCATCGGGTTGTAGTCACCCGACAGGACACAACCAGCACACAGGCTGGCCAACAGCAACAGCAGCGCAAAGCGCAGGGACATAGAGATCCTCTCTTAGTGAGTGTTCGTGGCGTTCTGAGCCAGATCACTGTCGGCGCTCAACTCACGCACAGCGATGTAACGTTCACTGCGACGGGTGCGATCCAGCACCTGCCCTACCAATTGACCACATGCAGCGTCGATGTCTTCACCACGGGTGGTGCGCACGGTGACGTTGAAACCGGCCTGATGCAACTGATCCTGAAAGCGGCGAATGGCGTTGTTGCTTGGCCGCTCGTACCCGGAATGCGGGAACGGGTTAAACGGGATCAGGTTGATCTTGCACGGGATGTCTTTCAGCAACTCGATCATTTCCACCGCATGCTCAAGCTTGTCGTTGACGTCCTTGAGCAAGGTGTACTCAATGGTCAGCACACGTTTCTCGCCGAGGGCGGACATGTAGCGCTGGCACGACTCGAGCAGCATCTTAAGCGGATACTTCTTGTTGATCGGCACCAATTGGTTACGCAATGCGTCATTCGGTGCATGCAGGGACAACGCCAGAGACACGTCGATGTGCTTGGCCAGCTCATCGATCATCGGCACCACGCCCGAGGTGGACAGGGTCACGCGGCGCTTGGAGATCCCGTAGCCGAGGTCATCCATCATCAGATGCATGGCGGCGACGACGTTGTCGAAGTTCAGCAACGGCTCGCCCATGCCCATCATCACCACGTTGGTGATGGCGCGGTCGACGGTGGCCGGGACGCTGCCGAAAGATTTGTTGGCAATCCACACCTGACCGATGACTTCGGCGGCGGTGAGGTTGCTGTTGAAGCCTTGCTTGCCGGTGGAGCAGAAACTGCAGTCCAGGGCACAGCCTGCCTGGGACGAAACGCACAGAGTGCCGCGTTTGCCCTGGGGAATGTACACGGTCTCGACGCAGCTGCCGGACGCCACGCGCACCACCCATTTACGGGTACCGTCGCTGGAGATGTCCTCGCTGACTACTTCCGGACCACGCACTTCGGCAATGGCCTTGAGCTTGTCGCGCAAGGCCTTGCTGACGTTCGTCATGGCGTCGAAATCATCGACGCCAAAGTGGTGAATCCATTTCATTACCTGACCGGCACGGAAACGCTTCTCCCCGATTGAGTCGAAGAATTTTTCCATTTCCGGCTGGGTCAGACCCAGCAGGTTGGTTTTCACAGTCGATGTCGTCATGGATTCACCTTCACTCTTAAGCCAATGCTTAGCGAGTGGTTACTTCAGTAGCTGCGAAGAAGTAAGCGATTTCGCGAGCAGCAGCGGCTTCGGAGTCCGAACCGTGAACGGCGTTGGCGTCGATCGACTCGGCGAAGTCAGCACGGATAGTGCCGGCAGCCGCTTCTTTAGGGTTGGTAGCGCCCATCAGCTCACGGTTGCGAGCGATGGCGTTCTCGCCTTCCAGAACCTGAACGACAACCGGGCCGGAAGTCATGAAAGCAACCAGGTCACCGAAGAAACCGCGCTCGCTGTGCTCAGCGTAGAAGCCTTCGGCTTCGGCTTTGGACAGTTGCTTCAGTTTCGAAGCTACAACGCGCAGGCCAGCGTCTTCGAAGCGAGTGGTGATCTTGCCGATCACGTTTTTAGCAACGGCGTCAGGCTTGATGATGGAGAAAGTACGTTGAACAGCCATGGTGTAACTCCAGAAACGGTAATTTGCGAAAAATTAAACCCGCGAATTATACGCGGGTTCTTGGGTATTGCCTAACCTGCGAGACGATCAGTCCAATTCTGCTGCCCAAAGCTCCTGAACCGCTTCCAGCACCTTCTCGCCGACCCGGCCAGAAGTGCTGTCGAAGTCAGGCAGCTCAAGGATCATTTGCTGCAGACGGACGAAACCTACCGAGTACGGATCGAGCCCTTCGTGGGCCTCGGCCAGCTCTTCGGCAATGCGTTGAACATCATTCCAACCGTAGCTCATGACAGTATTACCAGTCAGTGCGGCGCTTCGGCCGCATGGTTAAGCGAATATTTCGGGATCTCGACGGTGATGTCTTCTTCACCGACGATGGCCTGACAGGCCAGACGCGATTGCGCTTCCAGGCCCCAGGCGCGATCGAGGAAATCTTCTTCCAGCTCATCGGCCTCTTCCATCGAGTCGAAACCCTCGCGGATGATGCAGTGGCACGTGGTGCAGGCGCAGACGCCGCCGCAGGCACTTTCCATCTCGATGTGGTGTTCGTGGGCCAATTCGAGAATCGAGGTGCCGGGCGCAGCCTCGACCACCATGCCTTCAGGGCAGAACTTCTCGTGTGGCAGAAAAATGACCTGCGGCATCAGATATCCTCGATTTCATTCAGGTTGCGCCCCGACAGAGCGGCTTTGACCGTCTGATCCATGCGGCGGGCAGCAAAAGCATCGGTCACTTGCGACAGACGCTTGGTCTGCTGCTCGATGGCATAACCATCGGTGCCTTTCATCAGTTCGACCAGTTCTTGCATCTGCAGGTCGATGACCATGCGCTCTTCGGCGTCGAGCAAACGCTCGCCATCCGCCTCCAGAGCGCCCTGCACCGCTTCGAGCAGGCGCTGGGCATCGACTTGCTGCTCACGCAGAACGCGGGCGACCTTGTCGTCACTGGCGTACTGGAACGAATCCTTGAGCATTTTGGCGATTTCGCCGTCTGTCAGCCCGTAGGACGGCTTGACCTGAATGCTCGCCTCGACGCCCGAACCCAACTCACGGGCAGAGACGCTGAGCAAACCATCGGCATCGACCTGGAAGGTCACGCGAATCTTCGCCGCGCCAGCGACCATCGCCGGAATACCGCGCAATTCGAAGCGCGCCAGTGAGCGGCAATCGCTGATCAGCTCGCGCTCACCCTGCAGCACGTGGATCGCCATGGCCGACTGGCCGTCTTTGTAGGTGGTGAAATCTTGCGCGCGAGCGACGGGAATGGTGGTGTTGCGCGGAATCACCTTCTCCATCAGGCCGCCCATGGTTTCCAGGCCAAGGGACAATGGAATCACATCGAGCAGCAGCAGTTCGCCGCCATCGCGCTTGTTGCCGGCCAAGGTGTCAGCCTGGATCGCAGCCCCGATGGCCACCACTTGATCCGGGTCGATTTCGGTCAACGGCTGGCGACCAAAGGCTTCGGCGACCGCTTCGCGAACACGCGGCACACGGGTCGAACCGCCGACCATGACCACAGCGTGGACGTCTTCCAGCTCGATGCCAGAATCGCGAACGGCGCGGCGGCAGGCTTTCAGGCTGCGCGCGACCATCGGCTCGATCAGCGCATCGAAGGCTTCGCGAGTCAGCTGGGCCTTCCAGTCGCCATAAGCCACTTCAACACTGGCCGCATCGGTCAGGGCTTCTTTGGCCGCGCAAGCGGTTTGCAGCAGATTGCGTTGTGCGCCGGGATCGAGGTCGGCGGACAGGCCGGCACTCTCGATGATCCAGCCGGCAATCGCATGATCGAAGTCATCGCCGCCCAGCGCGCTGTCGCCGCCAGTGGCCAGAACCTCGAACACACCGCCGGTCAGACGCAGAATCGAAATATCGAAGGTGCCGCCGCCCAGATCATAAATCGCGACCAGACCTTCGGCGTGCTGGTCGAGGCCGTACGCCACAGCAGCGGCGGTCGGCTCGTTGAGCAGACGCAGCACGTTGAGACCGGCGAGTTTTGCCGCATCTTTGGTGGCCTGACGCTGGGCATCGTCGAAATAGGCAGGAACGGTAATCACCGCGCCGACCAGCTCGCCACCCAGGGTCGCCTCAGCGCGCTGACGCAGGACTTTGAGGATATCGGCGGAGACTTCGACCGGGCTTTTCGGGCCCTGGATCGTGTCGATGAACGGCATGTGCGACTCGCCGCCGACAAAGCGGTACGGCAGTTGCTCGCCCAATTGCTTGACGTCGGACAGACCTCGACCCATCAAGCGCTTGACCGACAGCACGGTGTTCAAAGGATCTGCGGCGGCGGCCAGCTTGGCCGACTCGCCGACTTCGATGCGGTCGGCGTGATAACGCACGGCGGACGGCAGGATGACCTGCCCGTCGGCATCGGCCAGCGGTTCGGAGACACCGCTGCGCAAAGCAGCGACGAGAGAATTGGTAGTGCCCAGGTCGATGCCGACAGCCAGACGACGCTGGTGCGGTTGAGGACTTTGGCCGGGTTCGGCGATCTGCAGTAGAGCCATGGTAATCAGGTCTTGTCTGTCTATCAGGCGTGCAATCAGGGCAGCACTGGGTTAATCGTCGAGGCGCTCTTCTAGCTGGCGCACTTCGTAGGTGAGCTTGTCGAGGAACTGCATGCGCCGCATCAGGCGTTCGGCCTGTTCGCGTTGCGCTGCATCATCCCAACAGGCTGCGAAGCTTTCATTGAGCTGTTCCTGAGCGGCCTTGAGGCGACGCTTGAATACCGCGACACCGTCGAGATCGGCACTGTCCTGCAGGTCTTCGAGCTCTTCGCGCCATTGCATCTGCTGCAAAAGAAACTCGGGATCGTGGACAGTGACTTCCATCGGCACTTCATGCCCACTGATTTTCAGCAGGTAGCGTGCGCGCTGGGCCGGGCTCTTGAGCGTCTGATAGGCGTCGTTGAGCCGTGCCGACTGCTCGAGCGCCGAACGCTGCTCGCGCTCGGAAGCGTCAGCGAAGCGGTCCGGATGAACCCCGCGCGCCAGCTCGCGATAGCGCGTGGCCAACTGTTCGAGATCCAGACGGAAGCTCGGTTGAAGCTCGAATAAAGCGAAATGACAAGGAATACCCACGACAAGCCTCAGATGTTGAAGCTTTCGCCGCAGCCACATTCACCGCGTACGTTGGGGTTGTTGAACTTGAAGCCTTCGTTCAACCCTTCCTTGACGAAATCGAGCTCGGTGCCGTCCAGGTAGGTCAGGCTTTTCGGGTCGATGATCACTTTCTGACCATGACTTTCGAAAACCTGATCGTCTTCACCGACTTCGTCGACGAATTCCAGTACATAGGCGAGGCCGGAACAGCCCGTGGTGCGAACACCCAGGCGGATACCCTCGCCCTTGCCGCGCCCTGCAAGGGAACGCTGCACATGCTTAGCTGCCGCTTCTGTCATCTGGATTGCCATGAAAACTCCTTACCGTAACGCGGATCAGATCAAGCCTTTCTTTTGCTTGTAATCGCGAACAGCCGCTTTGATAGCGTCTTCAGCCAGTACCGAGCAGTGGATTTTCACTGGCGGCAGGGCCAGTTCTTCGGCCAGCTGAGTGTTCTTGATGGTTTCAGCTTCATCCAGGGTCTTGCCCTTCATCCACTCGGTGGCGAGGGAGCTGGAAGCGATAGCCGAACCGCAGCCGTAGGTCTTGAACTTGGCGTCTTCGATAACGCCCTGGTCGTTGACCTTGATTTGCAGACGCATCACGTCGCCGCACGCCGGAGCGCCGACCATGCCGGTGCCGACATCAGGATCTTCCGCGTTCATCTTGCCGACGTTGCGCGGGTTTTCGTAGTGGTCGATGACCTTTTCGCTGTAAGCCATGATTCTCAATCCTCACTCATCAGGGCCGCTCTTGAGACCCTGCAACTGCGCTGCGTGAACCGCCGCGTCGCTACAGGACCTGTATCCGGCGGCTTCTTTGGTTAGTGTGCCGCCCACTCGATTTTCGAGATATCGACGCCATCTTTGTACATGTCCCACAGCGGCGACAGAGCGCGCAGCTTGGTAACGGCCTCGCAGACTTTCTGCGCGGCGTAGTCGATTTCTTCTTCGGTGGTGAAACGGCCGAAGGTAAAGCGGATCGAGCTGTGTGCCAGTTCGTCGTTGCGGCCCAAAGCGCGCAATACGTACGAAGGCTCCAGCGACGCCGAGGTGCACGCCGAACCGGACGATACCGCCAGATCCTTGAGCGCCATGATCAGCGACTCGCCTTCAACGTAGTTGAAGCTCAGGTTCAGGTTGTGCGGAACGCGGGCGGTCAGGCTGCCGTTGACGTACAGCTCTTCCAGATGCTCGACCTGCTTGTAGAAACGGTCGCTCAAGGCTTTGATACGGACGTTTTCAGCGGCCATGTCTTCTTTAGCCACACGGAACGCCTCGCCCATGCCGACGATCTGGTGGGTCGCCAGGGTGCCGGAACGCATGCCACGCTCGTGACCGCCGCCGTGCATGGTCGCTTCGATGCGCACACGCGGCTTGCGGCTGACGTACAGCGCACCGATGCCTTTAGGGCCGTAGGTCTTGTGGGCGGAGAACGACATCATGTCGACTTTCAGCTTCTGCAGGTCGATGTCGACCTTGCCAGTGGACTGAGCGGCGTCGACGTGGAACAGCACACCCTTGGAGCGCAGCAGTTCGCCGATTGCAACGATGTCGTTGACGGTGCCGATTTCGTTGTTCACGTGCATCACCGACACCAGAATGGTGTCTTCGCGCAGTGCCGCATCAATCATCGCCGGAGTGATCAGACCGTCTTCGGTCGGCTCAAGGTAAGTCACTTCGAAACCTTCGCGCTCCAGTTGGCGCATGGTGTCGAGAACGGCCTTGTGTTCGATCTTGCTGGTGATCAGGTGCTTGCCCTTGGAGGCGTAGAAATGTGCCGCACCCTTGATTGCCAGGTTGTCGGACTCGGTGGCACCGGAGGTCCAGACGATTTCGCGCGGATCGGCATTGACCAGATCGGCCACCTGACGACGGGCGTTTTCGACCGACTCTTCAGCCTTCCAGCCGAATACGTGGGAGCGCGACGCCGGGTTGCCGAAGTTTCCGTCAACCAGCAGGCATTCACTCATTTTTTGCGCAACACGCGGATCAACCGGGGTGGTCGCAGAGTAATCAAGGTAAATCGGCAATTTCATGGACTATCTCCTAAATCAGGGCTGGCGTGCCGTTGGCTCTCTGGCGGTCATTCGACGGCGGACGCTTCAATCTTGTCCAGGCGTGGCGCCTTGCTGTTGCAACGGCGCTGGTCCTGACGCTGGGCTACTTCTTGCACCTCACGGCGAGTCACAAGATCAGCCAAGCTGATACCACTTAGAAATTCGTGAATCTGCAGGCTCAGGTCGCACCACAGATGGTGGGTCAGGCAGGTGTCGCCGGAATGGCAATCGCCCTGGCCCTGGCACTTGGTGGCGTCGACCGATTCGTTCACCGCATCGATCACCTGGGCGACCTGGATGCCCTGCATGTCGCGGGACAACTGGTAGCCACCACCCGGACCGCGAACACTGGAAACCAGGTTGCTGCGACGCAGTTTGGCGAACAGCTGTTCGAGGTAGGACAGGGAGATGCCTTGGCGCTCGGAGATATCGGCCAGGGACACCGGCCCGTGCTGCGCGTGCAACGCCAGGTCAAGCATGGCGGTCACGGCGTATCGGCCTTTTGTAGTCAGTCGCATGGACAGTTACCACGGAGTTCAGAATGGGCGGGAGTATGCAATTCCCGAGCATTTAAGTCAACTATAAGACCTAGTGCTTTAGTCGGGTTTACCCGCAAAAGAGCGCGCGCACTATAGCAAAGGCCTGTGACGTACAGCCAGCGCAACCGCGTTATCGTTCTTCGCGAGCAGGCTCACTCCTACATTTGAAATGCGCTCCCCTGTAGGAGTGAGCCTGCTCGCGAAGGCCGCGCTGCGGTTTAGCTGGCTTTCGATTCGTCCTTGCCCTTCACACAGGCAAAGTCTTCTTCACGCAGCTCAGGCAGATCTTTCGCACAGTAATTGCTGCCCAGATCCTTCAACGCGCCGCACATGCCTTCCAGTCGTCCGTCGACCGCTTGCAGGTGATCGAGTAACTGGCCGATGGCGCGCGCCACCGGGTCGGGCATGTCTTCGCTGACGCCATAGGCATCGAAACCGATTTTCTCGGCCATGGCCTTGCGCTTGGCGTCCTGCTCTTCATCGGACTTGACGATGATGCGCCCGGGAATCCCCACCACGGTGGCGCCCGGCGGCACTTCCTTGGTCACCACCGCGTTGGAACCGACCTTGGCACCAGCACCGACCGTGAACGGACCGAGCACCTTGGCGCCCGCACCGACCACCACACCGTCACCCAGCGTCGGGTGACGCTTGCCCTTGTTCCAACTGGTGCCGCCAAGAGTCACGCCCTGATAGATGGTCACGTCGTCGCCGATCTCGGCGGTCTCACCGATAACGATACCCATGCCGTGGTCGATGAAGAACCGACGGCCGACCTTGGCGCCCGGATGAATCTCGATGCCGGTCAGCCAGCGGCCGAAGTTCGACACCAGCCGCGCCAGCCACTTCAGATCATTGCGCCAGAGCATGCCAGCCAGGCGATGAATCCAGATCGCATGCATGCCGGGGTAGCAGGTCAGGACTTCAAAAGCGTTACGCGCCGCCGGGTCTCGATGGAATACGCTCTGGATATCTTCACGCAAACGCTCAAACATCATTCAGTCCTTCCGCTTAAGAAGCTCACCACGGGCCGCTTTCTGGGTTTCCGTGAGAATGCCCCGCAAAATATTCATTTCCGCCCGGCTGACCGAGCTGCGTCCGTACAACCGGCGCAGGCGTGCCATCAAGTGCCGGGGCTTTTCCGGGTCGAGAAATTCGATCGCGACCAATGTCTGCTCCAGATGCTCATAAAAGCGCTCCAGCTCATCCATGGTCGCCAGCTCGGCGCTTTTCACCGAAGCCACTTCTTCTTTCTCGACCTTGCTCGGCTGACCCTGCGAGGCCAGCCAGGCCATGCGCACTTCATAACTCAACACCTGCACCGCCGCCCCCAGGTTCAACGAACTGAACGTCGGGTCGGAAGGGATGTGCACGTGGAAGTGACATCGCTGCAGCTCTTCGTTGGTCAGGCCGGAATCTTCACGCCCGAACACCAAAGCGATTTCGGCGCCCTGCCCGGCTTCTTCGATGACTTTGGTTCCGCATTCACGCGGATCGAGCAGCGGCCAGGGAATACGCCGATCCCGCGCACTGGTACCGAGGACCAAATTGCAGCCGACCAGCGCGTCTTCCAAAGTGGCGACGACTTGCGCGTTTTCAAGGATGTCTCCGGCACCGGATGCTCGGGCATCGGCTTCGTGGTGCGGAAACTGGCGTGGCTCGACCAGCACCAGACGCGACAGACCCATGTTTTTCATGGCGCGCGCGGCCCCGCCGATGTTTCCGGGGTGGCTGGTATTGACCAGGACGACACGAATGTTCTGCAGCAAGGGAGGCGCTCTCGGACATTGGAAAGGGGGGCAAATCTTACAGAACAGCCTACCGTTAAGCTATGAAAGCGAACAGTGTCCTTCACCTGAAGAAAAGTTCTGATAGAATGCGCGGCTTTCTTTAACAACCTTAGGTGACACATCCATGCAGCCCATGCTGAATATCGCGCTGCGCGCCGCCCGCAGCGCCAGTGAACTGATCTTCCGCTCCATCGAGCGCCTGGATACCATCAAGGTCGACGAAAAAGACGCCAAGGATTACGTATCCGAGGTCGATCGCGCCGCTGAACAGAAAATCATCGACGCCCTGCGCAAGGCTTACCCGAATCACTCGATCCGGGGTGAAGAGACCGGCCTGCACGCCGGCACCGGTATCGAAGGCGAAGAATACCTGTGGATCATCGATCCGCTGGACGGCACCACCAACTTCCTGCGTGGCATTCCGCACTTCGCGGTCAGCATCGCCTGCAAATACCGTGGTCGCCTGGAACACGCTGTGGTTCTGGACCCGGTGCGCCAGGAAGAATTCACCGCCAGCCGTGGTCGCGGCGCACAACTGAACGGTCGTCGCCTGCGCGTCAGCGGCCGTACCAGCCTCGACGGCGCCCTGCTGGGTACCGGCTTCCCGTTCCGCAACGACCAGATGGACAACCTCGACAACTACCTGGGCATGTTCCGCTCCCTGGTAGGCCAGACCGCCGGCATCCGCCGCGCTGGCGCAGCGAGCCTGGACCTGGCTTACGTCGCTGCCGGTCGTTTCGATGCGTTCTGGGAGTCGGGTCTGTCCGAGTGGGACATGGCCGCAGGCGCCCTGCTGATTCAAGAAGCCGGCGGCCTGGTGAGTGATTTCACCGGCGGTCACGACTTCCTTGAAAAAGGCCACATCGTTGCCGGCAACACCAAATGTTTCAAGGCAGTGCTGACGGCGATCCAGCCGCACCTGCCGGCTTCGCTGAAGCGCTAAGCTTCGAACGAATCAGAAAAGCACCCTGCGGGGTGCTTTTTTTATGCCTGCAATTCGCGTCCTGACACCCAGCAAATCCAATGTAGGAGTGAGCCTGCTCGCGATAGCGGTGTTTCAGCCACCACCTGTTTTGAACGATAAATAGCTATCGCGAGCAGGCTCACTCCTACAAGGGATGGTGGTGATGCTTAAATCCCAGGCACAAAAAAAAGCACCCCGCAGGGTGCTTCTTTTCCAAACGGTGAAACCTTACTGACCCGGCTCGTTCTGCGACAGGATCAGCTTGCCTTCCTCGTCGACCGGAATCTGATTGCCCGGATCGCGGTCCATCCGCACTTTGCCTTCCTTGCCATCGAGTGAGTAACGAACGTCGTAACCGACGACCTTGTCGCTGATGTCATTGACCGTGTTGCAGCGGGTTTGCGTGGTGGTGTAGGTGTCACGCTCCTGCATGCCCTCCTGCACCTTGTTGCCCGCGTAACCGCCACCGACCGCGCCGGCCACCGTGGCAATTTTCTTGCCGGTGCCGCCACCAATCTGGTTACCCAGCAAACCACCGGCCAGCGCGCCAACCACGGTCCCGGCGATCTGGTGTTGATCTTTCACCGGTGCCTGACGGGTCACCGTTACATCCTTGCATACTTCACGTGGAGTCTTGATCTGTGTCTTGACCGGCTCAACGGCTAGCACTTGCGCATACTCAGGGCCGCTTTTAACCAGGCTGTAGGTGGCAACAGCACCCCCGGCTGTAACACCGACAGCACCCAATACCGCACCAACCAGCAACGACTTGTTCACATGAACCTCCTGACCATCACATGCGGGACGCGCCCGCGCTTCTCCCAGCCTTGGAGCACAAAAAAAGGCGCGAGTTCAACTCGCGCCTTTCGTGGCCTGACAGCCGGGGTTTCGAGGGCCGTTATGGACGGTCGTCGACTTCCTGCTCGGTGTTGGCCGGAGGAATCAGATCCTCTGTAGTCAGGTTCAGCCAGATCAGCACCACGTTGGCGATGTAGATCGACGAGTACGTACCCGCCAGCACGCCGATGAACAGCGCGATGGAGAAGCCGAACAGGTTGTCGCCGCCGAAGATCAGCAGCGCCGCGATCGCCAGCAAAGTCGAGATCGACGTCGCCATGGTGCGCAGCAGGGTCTGGGTGGTCGAGATGTTGATGTTCTCGATCAGCGACGCCTTGCGCAGGACACGGAAGTTCTCGCGCACCCGGTCGAACACGACGATGGTGTCGTTCAGCGAGTAACCGATGATCGCCAGCACCGCCGCCAGCACCGTCAGGTCGAAGGTGATCTGGAAGAACGACAGGATACCGATAGTCACGATCACGTCGTGGATCAGCGACACGATGGCGCCGACCGCGAATTTCCACTGAAAGCGGAACGCCAGGTAGATCAGGATGCCACCGAGCGCCAGGAGCATGCCGAGGCCGCCCTGGTCGCGCAACTCCTCACCGACCTGCGGACCGACGAACTCGACACGCTTGACCGTCGCCGGGTTGTCGCCGCCGACTTTCTGCAGCGCTTCCGCGACCTGATGGCCGAGCTGCGGGTCTTCACCCGGCATGCGCACCAGCAGGTCAGTGGTGGCACCGAAGTTCTGCACGATGGCTTCGTGGTAACCCGAGGTCGCCAACTGCTCGCGGACCTTGGTGACATCGGCCGGACGCTCGTAGGTCAGCTCGATGAGCGTACCGCCGGTGAAGTCCAGGCCCCAGTTCATGCCCTTGGTGACGACGCTGAACATCGCCAGCAGCGTGAGAAAAACCGTGACGCCGAACGCGAAGTTGCGAACGCCCATGAAGTTGATTGTACGTAACATGGCAGCCCCTTAAATCCACAACTTCTTGAAGTCACGTCCGCCAAAGATCAGGTTGACCATTGCGCGGGTCACCATGATGGCCGTGAACATCGAGGTAAAGATCCCGAGGGACATGGTCACTGCGAAGCCCTTCACCGGGCCGGTGCCCATGGCGAAGAGAATGCCGCCGACCAGCAAGGTGGTCAGGTTGGCGTCGAGAATCGCGGTGAATGCCCGGCCGAAGCCTTCGTTGATTGCACGCTGCACGGTCATGCCGGCGGCGATCTCTTCACGGATCCGCGAGAAGATCAGCACGTTGGCGTCGACCGCCATACCCATGGTCAGCACGATACCGGCGATGCCCGGCAGGGTCAGCGTGGCACCCAGCAGCGACATCAGCGCCAGCAACAGCACCATGTTCACCGCCAGCGCGACGGTGGCGATAACGCCGAAGAAGCGGTAGATGGCGATGATGAACAGCGACACGAACAGCATGCCCCACAGCGACGCGTCGATACCTTTGGTGATGTTGTCAGCACCCAGGCTCGGACCGATTGTGCGCTCTTCAGCGAAGTACATCGGCGCCGCCAGACCACCGGCACGCAGCAGCAGCGCCAGCTCGGACGATTCGCCCTGGCCGTTCAGGCCGGTGATACGGAACTGCGCACCCAGCGGCGACTGAATGGTCGCCAGGCTGATGATCTTCTTCTCTTCCTTGAAGGTCTGCACCGGCACGTCTTTCTCGACGCCGTTGATAACCTGCTTGGTGTAAGTCGTCACCGGGCGCTGTTCGATGAAGATCACCGCCATGCTGCGACCGACGTTCGAACGGGTCGCGCGGCTCATCAGCTCGCCACCGTGACCATCCAGACGGATGTTCACTTCTGGCGTGCCGTGCTCGCCGAAACCGGCCTTGGCGTCGGTGACCTGGTCACCAGTGATGATCAGACCACGCTCGATTTGCGCTGGCGGACGATTGCCTTCACGGAATTCGAACGACTCGGAAGTGGCTTTCGAAGCGCCCGGCTCAGCGGCCAGACGGAACTCAAGGTTGGCCGTCTTGCCGAGAATACGCTTGGCTTCGGCAGTGTCCTGCACGCCTGGCAGCTCAACCACGATGCGGTTGGCGCCCTGACGCTGCACGATCGGTTCGGCAACACCCAGCTCGTTGACACGATTACGTACCGTGGTCAGGTTCTGCTTGATGGAGTATTCACGGATTTCCGCCAGCTTGGCCGGGGTCATCGCCAGACGCAGCACCGGTTGACCGTTGAGGTCGGCCGGAACAATGTCGAAATCGTTGAAGTTCTTGCGGATCAGGCTGCGAGCCTGTTCGCGGCTGTCTTCGTCAGCGAAGCCCAGCTGAATGGCACCGCCCAGTTGCGGCAGGCTGCGATAACGCAGCTTTTCTTTGCGCAGCAGGCTCTTGACGTCGCCTTCGTAGACTTTCAGGCGTGCATCGAGGGCTTTGTCCATGTCCACTTCAAGCAGGAAGTGCACACCACCGGACAAGTCCAGACCCAGCTTCATCGGGTGCGCGCCCAGATTGCGCAGCCATTGCGGAGTGGTCTGTGCCAGGTTCAGCGCGACGACGTAGTCATCACCCAATGCCTTGCGCACAACGTCCTTGGCCGGCAGCTGGTCTTCAGCCTTGGCCAGACGGATCAGACCGCCCTTGCCACCCGCGGTCAGCGTGGCTGCCTTGACGTTGATGCCGGATTCTTTCAGCGCCGTGCTGACGCGATCCAGATCGGCCTGATTGACCTGCAGGGCCGTGCTGGCGCCGCTGATCTGAATGGCCGGGTCATCGGGGTAAAGATTGGGAGCGGAATAAATCAGACCGATCGCCAGCACCGCCAGGATCAGAATGTATTTCCACAGAGGGTATTTGTTCAGCATCACGCCGCCCGTTATGAACGCGGGGCGCCTTGCGCGCCCCGTCGATTGAGTAGAAGTTGTTGCTTTTAGATCGCTTTCAGCGTGCCTTTTGGCAGCGTGGCGGCGATGGCGCCTTTCTGGAACTTCATTTCAACGGTGTCGGAGACTTCCAGAACCACGAAGTCATCGGCAACCTTGGTGATCTTGCCGGCGATGCCGCCAGTGGTCACGACTTCGTCGCCTTTCTGCAGGCTGCTCAGCAGGTTCTTCTGCTCTTTGGCGCGCTTGGCCTGTGGACGCCAGATCATCAGGTAGAAGATGACCAGGAAGCCGACCAGGAAAATCCACTCGAAGCCGCCGCCCATTGGGCTTGCAGCAGCCGGTGCAGCTGCGTCAGCCATGGCGTTAGAGATAAAAAAGCTCATTTAGCACTCCAGTTGCAAATGTTGAATCTTGGGGTCAGAAAACTCAGTCCAAAGGCGGAACGGGAAGCCCGCGTTTGGCGTAGAAGGCATCGACAAAGGCGGCCAATGTACCCTGTTGAATAGCCTCGCGCAAACCAGCCATCAGCACCTGATAATGGCGCAAGTTATGGATGGTATTGAGCATGCTGCCGAGCATTTCGCCGCACTTGTCCAGGTGATGCAGATAAGCGCGCGAGAAGTTCTGGCAGGTATAGCAATCGCAGGTCGGATCCAGCGGCGATTCATCATGGCGATGGAACGCGTTACGGATCTTCAGCACGCCAGTATCAATGAACAGATGCCCATTGCGGGCATTACGGGTTGGCATCACGCAATCGAACATGTCCACACCGCGGCGCACACCCTCAACCAGATCTTCCGGTTTGCCAACGCCCATAAGGTAACGAGGTTTGTCAGCGGGCATCTGGCCCGGCAGGTAGTCGAGCACTTTGATCATTTCGTGCTTCGGTTCGCCCACCGACAGGCCGCCAATGGCGAGGCCGTCGAAGCCGATCTTGTCGAGGCCTTCGAGCGAGCGCATGCGCAAGTTTTCATGCATGCCACCCTGCACGATGCCGAACAGCGCCGCGGTGTTGTCGCCATGGGCATTCTTCGAACGCTGCGCCCAGCGCAACGACAGTTCCATCGATACGCGAGCGACATCTTCGTCGGCCGGGTACGGCGTGCATTCGTCGAAGATCATCACGATGTCGGAGCCAAGATCGCGCTGCACCTGCATCGATTCTTCCGGGCCCATGAACACTTTCGCGCCATCGACTGGGGAGGCGAAGGTCACGCCCTCCTCCTTGATCTTGCGCATCGCACCGAGGCTGAACACCTGGAAGCCGCCGGAATCGGTCAGGATCGGGCCTTTCCACTGCATGAAATCATGCAGGTCGCCGTGCTCTTTGATCACCTGAGTACCGGGACGCAGCCACAGGTGGAAGGTGTTGCCCAGAATGATCTCCGCGCCCGTGGCGACGATGTCACGCGGCAACATGCCCTTGACCGTGCCGTAGGTGCCGACCGGCATGAACGCCGGGGTCTCGACGGTGCCACGGGGGAAGGTCAGGCGACCACGGCGAGCCTTGCCATCGGTGGCCAGCAGCTCAAAGGACATTCGACATTCGCGACTCATTCTGTTTCCTCTGGGCCTGATTGTTCAGGGGCAGTTGGAGCGGGATTGCGGGTGATGAACATCGCATCACCGTAGCTGAAAAAGCGGTAACCGTTGTCGACCGCGGCTTTGTAGGCAGCCATGGTTTCCGGGTACCCGGCAAATGCCGAAACCAGCATCAACAGCGTCGATTCCGGCAAATGGAAATTGGTCACCAGGGCATCGACCACATGAAACGGCCGGCCCGGGTAGATAAAGATGTCGGTGTCGCCACTGAACGGCTTGAGCACACCATCGCGCGCCGCACTCTCCAGCGAACGCACACTGGTCGTGCCGACCGCGATCACTCGACCGCCGCGCGCACGGCAAGCGGCCACGGCATCGACCACGTCCTGGCCGACTTCCAGCCATTCAGTGTGCATGTGGTGATCTTCGATCTTGTCGACGCGCACCGGCTGGAACGTTCCCGCACCGACGTGCAGCGTGACGAACGCGGTCTCGACGCCCTTGGCCGCAATCGCTTCCAGCAACGGCTGATCGAAATGCAGTCCCGCCGTCGGCGCCGCCACCGCGCCCAGGCGCTCGGCGTACACGGTCTGATAACGCTCGCGATCCGAGCCCTCATCCGGGCGGTCTATATAAGGAGGCAATGGCATGTGCCCGACACGATCGAGCAGCGGCAGCACTTCTTCAGCGAAGCCCAGCTCGAACAACGCATCGTGACGCGCCAGCATCTCGGCTTCGCCACCGCCGTCGATAAGAATCTTCGAACCCGGCTTCGGCGACTTGCTCGAGCGCACATGCGCCAGCACGCGGTGGCTGTCGAGCACGCGCTCGACAAGAACTTCCAGCTTGCCGCCGGACGCTTTCTGCCCGAACAGCCGCGCCGGAATCACCCGGGTATTGTTGAACACCATCAAATCGCCCGGGCGCAAATGCTCAAGCAAATCAGTAAATTGACGGTGTGCCAGGGCGCCGCTCGGCCCATCGAGGGTCAGCAGGCGACTACCGCGACGCTCGGCCAAAGGATGGCGGGCGATCAGCGAATCAGGAAGCTCGAAAGTAAAGTCAGCAACGCGCATGATGGGGTTCGTCTAGCAGGGCCGGAAAGTCTAGCGGAATTATCGAAAATTGACCATGAAACGTGATTGACCAACGGTAATGACCTCTCTATACTTCGCCGCCATTGAGCCCTGATGGCGGAATTGGTAGACGCGGCGGATTCAAAATCCGTTTTCGAAAGGAGTGGGAGTTCGAGTCTCCCTCGGGGCACCAAAATTAAGAAAGGTCTTGCTTTGCAAGGCCTTTTTTTTCGTCTGTGGAAAAGTGGGCTGTTGGGTTTTCGTATGCCGGGGACGCAGAAGTTTGCCTTCAACAACCGCGCCGAGGATCAGAATTCAAAACCAAGCACAGCCCCACGAGACAAAGACCTGCTGAGCAAATTGTCGACGATTAAAAAAGGCCTCCGAAGAAGCATTTTTTGAATCCCGGCCATCTATTTTTTCCTGCAAACTTCAACGTCGTTTTGTGTTTTCAGATCGGTTTCGATGCCCAGCCGGTATCTGCAGTAATCGATGATCCAGTTTCGCTCCTCGTCCGTGAGTCGTTCGACTCGCCGAATTTCCCCATCATTGGCGTGGATGTTGTAAAACTTCATCTGAAACGTCGGATGCTTCTTGATGAACAGGATGGTTTCAATGTCTCCATCCTCCAGCGCTTCGTAATACCCAACGTAGAGCACGGTCACCAGAGCCAATCCAATCAGGGCAATCAGCTTCTTCATTCTTGTGACGCCGGAACCAACGCGCTACCGCCTAGCCAAGCGCTCACCCTTCCGGAGGCAGCAAGTCCATCAAAGAGTTGCTCAGGAAAATTTGCAGCAATGGTTTTGGCTCCATATTTTGGCGCTAGGGAAGAAGCCCGATTGGTTAACCGTGTCGCGAGTTTTGCCACAACCGACTCCTTATCGCGATCGCTTGGTCCATAAGACGTTCGGCTTCAAAGCCTACTGGCGATTTCCTTCCAGATGTAGGCGTATTCGTATTGGAGCCAACGAACCAGCACTTTATCGAACTGACGTCGAAACCAGTTGCGCTCTCTAGCTTGCAGCCTTTCCTCAATCGACTCTCTGAGTAGGTCGGGGTCAAAACCCGTCCATATAGGAGGCACAGCTGCAACGAGATTGGTAAAGCACACCGGCGCGACTTCTGAATAGAGAATTGAGTAAAGTGTTTCTGGGTCGACGCCTCTCACCTTATTCGCCAAATAGTCGTATTCGACGGGAAAATCGTTAAAGGGCTCGGAAAGAGCCGCTCTAATTTTGGTGAGCTGTGGCTCAGTCAGAAGATGTCCCAATGGGTGAGCTCCTCTAACTCTTCATCGAATGTGCTTGCCACCGCTTCGCCTGCAATACCACCGCCGATGGTTCCTGCCAAGACAACGGCTATTGCGCAAATGGGCGCGCCTGGGCCGCACAGTGCGCTAACGCCCATCCCCGCAAGAATACCGCCGACTGCACCAGCACCTACGATAATGCCTTGGCGAGCAGCTTCTTTGGGTTTGTTGTCGGCATTCAATATTTGATAGGTTGCTAAAGCCGCCGTCACGAGAACACCTAGCTTGCCCATGATCAGCATTTTTTTAGTGCCGGCCGTGAATCTCGCGTTATCACGACCCGATGATTCCAGGATCGCGTAATGAACCTTGTTCTTCTCTATGTCTGAAAGGCTGTCGTATCCCTTCTGAAACAGGTTTTCGGCATAGATATCCAAAAGCGTTTTGAGTCCCTTCCCCTCTTTCTTCTTCCTCTGAGCGATTGCCAACCCTTGCGCTGAGGTGAATTTACGATGCTCCATCATGATTTTGTTTCGCATCTCATGACTGAACTTCACGCCTTCTTGCGCCGAAATCCTCCCAGCCTTCACGTCATCTCTGACCTGCTGAGACATACGCTTGATGTTCTTGGTATAGCTCGATCTGATCTTTTCATCAGAGATCGCATCCAGTGAAAATCTCAGCGCGGTGCCCTCCATCAGCTCTAAAGCTCTATCAAGTGGCGAATCCTGCAAGGCATGCTCGCGCTGGACTACGTAGCTGCCTGTCACAATGTACGGCTCGGTCATAGGATGGTCCTTATCCCAATATTTTGCTCAAGAGGCTTTCAGTGAGAGACGAGCTTTCGGCGGGCTGTTCCTCCTCGAATTTGAGCATCAAACACGTCTTGCCGGATGGGTTCGCGAATTTAACTGCATTGTCTTTATCGAAGACACCTTGCAGCGACGATCCATCCTCGAAATGCGCGACACACGATAAGCCCTCATAACTTTCCTCTGCAGGAATTCTGAAGCCAATCCATCTGGCTTGCCCGATTACGGGTTCCGGCGGAACAAACTCGTAGGGTGTATGCGTGTCACCAATGATGATCGTGCTCGATCCACCGATGACAATGCTGCCGTGCGTACCGCCCGTATTGATGGTGGCAGCGTTTTTGCCGTTGATGAAAACGGTTGAGGAAAGCCCCGAGGAGAGCGCACTGCCGCAGGTGCATGTGTCGCCTTGGCGAGCTGCGGGCAAGCCATCGAAAAACACGTCAGGAGAACCGGTCGCGATGGGGTTTGTTCCGTGCCCGGGAACAGGACAGCTAGAGGGATCGCTCTTACGTGCGGCTGGGTTAGCCATGGATGACTCCTGTCATAAAATCCGTACGAAAGGCAAAACTAGCACGAACTCAGCCTGGATAACCGCTCTCGTCCTCCAACAAAAGCGCTCGGTTAGCGAACCGGCCTTTTTTGCTATTTCGGAGGCAGATCGGCTGGTACCGTGTTGGCGCTTATAGATCTCCGTCACATTTCGAGATCGGATGCGCGCTGACTTTCCAACGCAATCCCAATCAAACCGCCACATCAAAATGAATGTCAACGCTGCGCCAGCGGCTCGTATAATCACGCCCGCGCTACAGGCCTACCGGCTGCATCTTCGTGTGCGCATCGGTTCCAAGTCCTCCACTTCAACTGACAAGACGCCCCATGGAAACCTCACTGGAAACCATCGCCCTCTTCTCTCTCAAACTCGCCTACGAGGAGGAAGGCCTGAGCCCGATTCTGCGTGATGACATGGTCATGGGAGATTACCAGAAGGACATTTTCGAGCTGTTGGTCAAGCGCGGCGATGTGCAGGCGATTCAGTTCAAGATGAACGAATGCCTGAGCCTGGCGATGGATGCATTGGGCGGTGTCGAGAAGCCGTTGGGGCGGGAGTTGAGCAAGTTGTCGGTGCAGTTGAGTCGGGCGCAGTCGCTGGAGCAGTTGGATCAGCCGCTGCTCGCGATCAAGGGGTATTTGCGCGACATTCTTTGAATGCCGCGCGGGGATTGGTTAGAGCAGATAGCTGGAAATGTACTTCGAAATTTCCACCATCGACGTCTTGCCGGTGAATTCGAACTTCACTTTCCCTAGTGACGAAAAGTAGATCTCCAGTTCCGAATCCAGGTCGAACGTGCCCGATGTTTCCACGGAGTAGGCGACGATGTTCTTGTACGGCAGCGAGGTGAAATCCTTTTTGCTGCCGGTGATGCCCTGGACGTTGACGGCGATGATGCGTTTGTTGGTGAACACCACGCCGTCGCGCATGGCTTTGTAAGCGTCGATGACTTGTTCGCCTTCCAGCAACAGCGCGGTAACGCGCTCGGCGTACTCGTCGTTCTGTTTGAGTTTGAAGAAGCCTTTGTTGTTGAAGTCGATCATCTGTCCATCCTCTGGTTGAAGAAAAAATCCTGCACTTTACTTACGCACTCTGACGACTCGAATGTCGCTCGCCCCGCCGTGACACAGACGAAGAAAGTGGCGCGAAGCTACTATTTTGCTATCTTGCCGTCCACTGCCGACGACGAGGTTTCGAGCGCCTCGACGGTATCGATTTTCTAAGGACACGCAGCATGCTGGCTTTGCTTTACCTGTTCATTTGGACTGTGGTGTGGGTCTGGATCGCGACCGAGCGCGGAAACTGGAATCTGATTCAGGCCAACCTGGCAGGCGCTGCCGGTGGTTTTGTGGTCGCGATGACCGTTTCGGTCATCGTCTCAAGCCTATTCCCGTCAGATGCAGCTTCGTCGACACACTTCAAAGGAAGCGTACTGGCTGTGACCACCACAGCAGGCGTGCTGGCGGGTGTCTGGATGTGGATGGCCAGTCGACCACGGCCAGCGCATCCGCTATTACGCCACATCGGGGCGGGTCTCTGTGCAGTGGCCGCTGGCGTGACGACATTAACGATTATTGCAGTCAACTTGCGCTGAGCAGCGCACTCACCGCTGGCGTTACGCGTGGGTTTTGCTATCGTGCCGCCCATCGTCAGCGCTCACCACGGGAGTGCGTTGATCTTGGCTTTTTGAAGGGTTAAGGAAAGGATCGAATGGATTTTTTGCGCTTGCTGGCATTTGTTGCGGTGTGGGGTTTCATGTGGCGCTGGGTGGTGAAGAACCGCGGCAGCTGGAATCTGTTTTTCGGCAATATGGTCGGTTTGGCAGGCGGTTTGATCGTCGGCCTGGTGGTGTTGTCCATCAGCCTTTCGCTGTTCCCGATGGCACACGAGCCGAAAACGCAGGCCGTCGAAGAAACCGCTGCCCAGACAGTCGATCCTGCTGCGGTGATGCCTGAAGCCGAGCCTGCGACCGTTACGGTAAAGGAGCCTGCGCCGGCACCTGCACTTACGCCAGCACCTACACCGGTACCCATGCCAGCACCCACCCCGGTCACCAGCAACCTTCCGACCTACGTTGCCAGCACACCGCAAAATGAGCCTTCGCCGCCGGAGTCTCCGCTCATGCCGTTTTATAGCCAGCGCATGGCAACGACGACGATATCGGAGAAGAAACTTGAAGACGTTGTGGGCGCGAACGTTGTCACCCTGCGCCGAATGATGGGAACGCAGCCTGACGCTGACAAGTCAGTACTGGCAGCGGTCATGTGCGTTCCGTTCGTGCAAAGAGCCATGCGTTTTCCGGCGGCGGCGATGATTACTCCACGAGCCAAAACCGATAGCCGATTGTTCAAGGATCAGACCTACACCATCACCAATACCGTCACCGCCCGCAATATGCTTGGCGACGACGTTCTCTACCAATTCGATTGCTCGATCAAACAGTTGCCGGCCGATGCTGCAGGTTATTCCGACTGGCAATTGCTCGACCTGAAATTGAAGAAAGCCGACTCTTAAGCCTCGCTTAAGCGCTCAAGGCGCCGGCTGCGTTATCATCGCCAGCCTGTACGCCTTGAGCTTTGCCCTTCGATGTCTCGACACCTGACCGATACCTCTTTGCTGCCGCCGGTTCTGGCCGGCCCGCTGTTGCGCCGTCTGCAGCCAACGCGGCTGGTCATGTGGCTGGTCGGCAGCCGCGAACTGGCGCTGACCTTGCGCCTGCAAGGTGTAGGAGACATTCCCCTCGATGCCGGGAAATGCACGGTCATTCCCGTAGGCCGTCACGCGTTTGTTCACCTCATTGATGTTGCCCTCGACAGCGTCCTGCCCTGCAATACGCGTATCGACTATGACCTGCTGATTGATAACGCCGCGGGTGTTGCCGACTGGGCGCCGCATCTGCTGTATGGCGAGGCGACGAGTCCGAACTTCGTCCTGCGCGCGCGGATCGATCAGTTGCTGCATGGTTCCTGTCGCAAGCCGCATCACCCGGCAACCGATGGTCTGCTTTGCGTTGATCAGCTGTTGGCTGAGGAAGCCGATCCGCAACAACGCCCGGCGCTGCTAATGATGAGCGGCGATCAGGTCTACGCCGACGACGTCGCCGGGCCGATGCTGCGGGCGATTCATGCGTTGATCGAACGGCTCGGCCTGTTCGACGAACACCTCGAAGGCGCGGTGGTCAGCGACAGTGCCAAGCTCTATGAACACCCGGCCAGCTACTATCACCGCGCGGATTTGTTACCGGCGCTGGAGAGCAACGAGACGTTGCGCGAGCGATTTTTCGGCGGTGCGCGTAAGCCGATTTTCACCAGCAGCAGCGCCGACAATCATCTGGTGACCTTCGCCGAAGTCATGGCGATGTACCTGCTGGTGTGGTCGCCGATACCGTGGGCGTTGATCAACCCGCAGGCACCGACGCTGACGCCGCCACGCCTGAAGCGCTACCGCCTCGAACAGACACGCATCGATGCCTTCAAGGCTGGCCTCGGCAACGTCGCCCGGGCAATGGCGCATCTGCCGAGCCTGATGATTTTCGACGATCACGACATCACCGATGACTGGAACCTGTCCGCGCAGTGGGAAGAAACCGCCTACGGCCATCCGTTTTCCAAGCGCATCATCGGCAACGCGCTGATCGCTTATCTGTTGTGCCAAGGCTGGGGCAACAATCCCGATGCGTTCAAGGACGTATTGGCCAAGACCCGACAGCTGAGCGCCAGCGGCGATGACGGTTATCTGGACCAACCGGTGCAGGATGATCTGATCGATCAGCTACTGCGCTTTCAGCAGTGGCACTTCGTTCTGCCGAGCAGCCCGGCGCTGGTGGTGATCGACACGCGCACGCGGCGCTGGCGCAGTGAAATGGCGCTCAAGCAACCTTCGGGTTTGCTCGATTGGGAGGCATTGAGCGAACTGCAGCAAGAACTGCTCGATCACCCGTCGGCGATCATCGTTTCCCCGGCACCTATCTTTGGCGTGAAGCTCATCGAGACTGTGCAAAAGGTCTTCAGCTGGTGCGGTTATCCGCTGTTGGTCGATGCGGAAAACTGGATGGCCCATCGCGGCGCCGCGCAGGTCATCCTGAATATTTTCCGCCACTCGCGCACACCGGGTAACTACGTGGTGCTGTCGGGTGACGTGCATTATTCCTTCGTCTACGAAGTGCTGATCCGCCATCGCAAGGCCGGCCCGCGTATCTGGCAGATCACCAGCAGCGGCATCAAGAACGAGTTTCCGCCGACCCTGCTGGAATGGTTCGACCGCCTCAACCGCTGGCTCTACTCACCGCGCTCACCGTTGAACTGGTTCACCAAACGCCGGCAGATGCGCATCGTGCCGTACACGCCCGAACATGCCGAGGCCGGGGAACGGTTGTGGAATTCAGCGGGGATTGGACAGGTGTTTTTCAATGAACAGGGACAGCCGCGAGAGATCATTCAGCACAACTCGAACGGGGCGGTGAAGACGCGGATGTTGGCGCCGGAGTTGGAAGATAAATTCGAGTAAGACCTTCAAGTGTGGGAGCGAGCCTGCTCGCGAATGCAATCTGTCAGTCAACACAGATGTCGACTGACATTCCGCTTTCGCGAGCAGGCTCGCTCCCACAGTGAAATGGGCAAGCCATCAGTTCACGGCCAGTGCTCGCCCAACCCCTCTGACAATCATCCCCACCTCCCGCTCATCAATCGTCAACGGTGGCAGCAGCCGTATGGTCTTGCCGCGGGTGACGTTGATCAACAAGCCATGATCCCGTGCCGCAATCAGCGTCAGGTCGCGCACCGGTTGTTTCAGCTCGATGCCGATCATCAGTCCCTGTCCGCGAATCGCCAGCACATTGGGGTTGTCGGCGAGCTCTGCGCGTAACCGGGCCAACAGGCGCTCACCTTGTACCCGCGCATTTTCCAGCAAACCTTGTTCTTCGATGATGTCCAGCACGGTGCAGGCGACCCGGCAGGCCAATGGGTTGCCGCCGAAGGTGCTGCCGTGGCTGCCGGGGGTGAACAGGTCGGCCGCGCGGCCGCGTGCCAGGCATGCGCCGATCGGCACGCCATTGCCGAGGCCTTTGGCCAGGGTCATGACGTCGGGAACGATGCCTTCGTGTTGAAAGGCGAACCACTGCCCGGTGCGGCCCATGCCGGTCTGGATTTCATCGAGCATCAGCAGCCACGCGTGGCGATTGCACTGCTCGCGCAGAGCTTTGAGGTAACCGGGCGGCGCGACCTGCACGCCGCTTTCGCCCTGAATCGGCTCGACCAGAATCGCCACGATGCGCCCGCCGTGTTTACGCTGCACCTGCTCCAGCGCGGCGAGATCGCCGAACGGCACTTTGACGAAATCCCCCGGCAATTCGTTGAAGCCCAGGCGCACCGCCGGGCCATCGCTGGCCGACAAAGTGCCGAGCGTGCGGCCATGAAACGCGTTGGCCATGACCACCACCAGCGGCTGTTCGACACCCTTGCGCCAGCCATACAAGCGCGCGAGTTTCAGCGCGGTTTCATTGGCTTCGGCACCGGAGTTGTTGAAGAATGCGCGCTCCATGCCCGCCAACCGGGTCAGACGTCTAGCCAGTTGTTGCTGCCAGTCGATGCTGTACAGATTGGAGGTGTGCAGAAGCAATCCCGCCTGCTCGCTGATCGCCGCGACAATGCGCGGATGCGAGTGGCCGACGTTGGTCACCGCCACCCCGGCCACCGCATCCAGATATTCACGACCGGCCTGATCCCACAGGCGAGTGCCCAGGCCTTTGGTGAAGCTGAGGGCCAGTGGTTGGTAGGTGTTCATCAGCGCGGCGGTCATGACGGGAAGCTCCAGTTCGGTCGGTGTGCTGGCAGTATGGTTAACCACCGAAACTGGATAAACTCGGCAAAACTTCAATCATTTGAAAGCCGGGCTTGATAATGGATTTGTTCCAGTCAATGAGCGTGTACGTCAAAGTCGTCGAAGGCGGGAGCATGACCGCGGCCGCTTTGCAGTGCGACATGTCGACGACCATGGTCGGCAATCACCTGCGCGCGCTGGAGCAAAGGCTCGGTGTGCAATTGCTGCAGCGCACCACCCGCCGCCAGCGGCTCACCGAATTCGGCAGCGTTTATTACCAGCGCTGCCTGGACGTGCTCGGCCTGGTCGCCGACTCCGAACGCCTCGCAGAGCAGGCCCTCGACGAGCCACGCGGTTTGCTGCGCATTGCCGCGCCGCTGACCTTTGGCGTCGAACGCCTGACCCCGGCGCTCAGCGAATACGCCCTGTTGTATCCGCAAGTAAAACTGGACGTGGTATTGACCAACGGCCGCCCGGACCTGCTGGAGAATGGCCTCGATGTTGCGTTCCGGCTGGGCAGTTTCGATGAGTCTTCCAACCTGATCGCCCGCCCCTTGATCGACTACACCCTGACGGTCTGCGCCTCGCCGGATTACATCGCCAGACGCGGCATGCCGCACACGCCACAGGACTTGCAGCAACACGACTGCCTGTCCTTCGCCTACCCTGCGGGGGATGACTGGCAATCAGTGGAAAAACGCTGGCGCCTCAGCGGCCCGGAGGGCGAAGTCCTTGTCGACGTGAGCGGGCCGCTGCTGATCAACAGCTCCGCCGGTCTGCACCAGGCAGCGCGTAACGGCATGGGCATCATGATGCTGCCCGATGCACTGGTCGAACAGGACCTGCGCGAAGGCAAACTAGTCAAGGTAGTCGCCGATTACCCACCACCGAGTCGGCCGATGCATTTGCTGTACGCGCCGGATCGTTATCGTTTGCCGAAACTGAGAAGGTTCGTCGAATTTGCGATGCGCACGTGGGGGAAACCTGACGCAGGGCGCTCAACAATCGAAAGCTGAAAAGGACATCAATCCATGCAGAACACACTCAACGTTCGCAACTTGCGTCCCGATGAGACAGAGTCGGCGCGGCTGTTTCTCAGCAAACATGGCTGGTGCCATCGCACCGGCGACGCCGAATCGTTCGCTCGCTTGATCGGCAATTCGCAACGCACTGCCATCGCCCTGCTCGGCGATCAGATCGTCGGCTTCGCCCGCGGCATCACTGACGAAATCTCCAATGGCTACCTATCGATGGTCGTGGTTGATGCTCAGCATCAACGCACGGGCATTGGCCGTGCGCTGGTTGAGCATGTGATGGGCGACAATCCTGACATCACCTGGGTACTGCGTGCGGGACGCGAGGGCGCGGAAGCCTTTTTCACCAGCCTTGGCTTCGAAACCTCCGTGATTGCCATGGAACGTCCGCGTCGGAAATAGCGATGCAGGGAAAAAACCCGACCACCAGCCCGTTGCTCCGTGACAACGCCGCCCCGCTCCCCTAAATTAGTCGGCCTGAAAAAGCCCTGGGCTTGTTCGTCTCCATTCAAGTTAAAAGTAGTGAAATTTCAATGTCCGATTTCAACACCGCTGAATCCGTAGTCACCCAGTCGTCCAAAGCGGAATACGAAAACTCCATCAATCTTTCACAACACCTGCCACAAGCCAAAATCATCAGCGAGATGGTCCTCGACGCGTTTCAGTCGACCCGCGAGAGCGACCAGATCCGCGAACTGCGCGCCGCCATTCGTCAGGCTCACGATAGCTTCGATGACGACAAGGCCTACGAACTGATGGGCGAACTCAAAGCACTGAAAGACGCCGAAGCTGCGGACCTCGCCGCGCTGGAAGACCTGAGCAGCAAGTTCTCGATCGGGCGCATTCTGTCCAGCTTCAAGGACGACCCGGCGTTTCAGGAAATCGTCTACGGCCTCGCGCTGAAAGTGCTGAACCAGACCCATCAGGCGATCAGCAATCCGGGCGGCAGCAAGGGCAAGGCTGCGAAGAAGAAAGAAGTCGAAATCTTCACCATCAGCAAGGACGGCGCCAGCGTGACCCTGCCGCTGCGCACGCCGCGTTCGCGTCTGAATGTGGATCGTGAAGCGCTGGAATTCCTTGGTTTTACCTTCGTGGGTGAAGGCGATGAAGCCGAGCTGGAAAGCGAAACCTTCCTGGATAATGCCGGGACGGAACAGGCTGTGAACCGCAAGAACATCATCACTGCGCTGCAGCAGAAGACGGCGTTTGACGGGTACAGCATCGCGGCGCAGTAAGCTGCTGAGTGCTTGTGAAGAAGCCCCACGCTGAGTGATCAGACGGGGCTTTTTTTTCGGCTGGGGATTTGGCGGTGTTACTTGGATTGTAGCCCCTCACCCCAGCCCTCTCCCCCAGGAGAGGGAGCCGATCTGCGAGCCGTTCAAGATTCGTGTTCGACGCGATATTCCGTTTCGACGTATCTCGCCCAGCCACTCGATCAGTCCCCTCTCCCTCCGGGAGAGGGTTAGGGTGAGGGAAACAGGCACCACAGACCTCAAGCCGAAGCATGCACCGCCGCAATCATGTCCACTTCAATCGCCGCATTCTTCGGCAACTGATACACGCCGATAGTCGTGCGCGTATGCCGCCCGGCGTCGCCCAGTACATGGCTGAACACATCCGAAGCACCGTTGGCCACTTCACTCAGGTCGACGAAATCAGCCGTCGACTTTACATACACCGTCACCCGCAGCAGCGCGCGGATCTTGTCCAGCGACCCCACCGCATCGACGATCAACGCCAGGCAACGCATGGCGCTGATGCTTGCAGCGGCTTGCGCGTCCTTGAGCGTCAACTCCAGCCCGACACGGCCCGGATAGAGAATCTTGCCATTGACCCGCGGCACCATCCCGCTGATGTACAGCTCATCGTGATGCCGAATCAGCGGCGCGTAATTGCCACCGGCGGTGTTCTCGCCATAGATGTCGTAGTTCAGTTCTTCCGCCAGGGCGATAAAGCGCTCATCGCAGGTCATCCGTTCGGTCATTGCGCCCAGCCTTTTGATCAATGCTCAGATTAGGACAGTCGAGCACCGGGGAATGGCATGGGGCTACCGCTGTCACGGCTGGATCCAAATCTAGGTGGTTTGACAACCGATAGCAACCGTCTCGCCTGGAGACGCTCGCTGCCTCGACTCGTGCTGCCGCCATTTCCTCCACGCCTTGCATCAGCTCTCGAAAAAGATCGCGCTTGCTCATTTAGCCCATCTACCAGTGAATTGATGACTGCCAATCGTAGCGAAGGGTCCGCTTTCAAGGTGTAGTACATATCTGTACCGACAGACGGCCTTTTCGCAAATGCTCTGAGCGAGCCAGCCAATCGCCGCCAACAAAAAACCCCGCACATCTCTCCATGTGCGGGGTTTTTCGTGAAGCCTTTGAACCTTACGGCGCGTACGTCAGCAGCAGCTCGCTTGGCACCTTGAAGTCCAGGGACATCATGACGCTCAGCGCGGTGATGGTGAAGATCGAGAACACGAACAGCTTGCGTGCCCAGACCGTGTCATCCACTGCCTTGTAGCCGGTCCAGGCCATGTACAGCCAGTACATGCCCATGGCCGCGGCGACGGCGAGGTAGCTCATGCCGGCGTAGCCGCTGAAGGTCAGCATCAAGGTCGCTACGAGGAACGCCAGGATGTAGAGCAGGATGTGCTTCTTCGCCACTTGAATCCCGCGCTTCACTGGCAGCACCGGAATCGATGCGGCCAGGTAATCGTTGAAGCGGAAAATCGCGATGGCGTAGGAATGCGGCATCTGCCACAGGCTGAACATCACCAGCAGGGTTAGCGCGGCCATGTCGAAGCTGTTGGTGACGGCGACGTAACCGATCACTGGCGGCATGGCGCCCGACAGACTGCCCACCAGCGTACCGTGAACCGACTTGCGCTTGAGGTACAGGCTGTAGAAGCCGACGTAGATGATGAAGCCGATTACTGCGAACAAGGCCGCCAATGGGTTGGCCACCTTGTACAACAAGGCAACGCCGAGAACACCCAGAATGGTCGCGTAAACCAGGGCCAGTTTCAGGGAGATCAAGCCCTGGACCAGCACACGGTTCTTGGTGCGTTCCATCTTCAGGTCGATGTCGCGGTCGATGCAGTTGTTGAACACGCAACCGGAGGCCACGACCAGGGAAGTACCGATCATGGCGGCCAGAAACACCGCCAAATCGACATGCCCTTTCGAGGCCAGGAAGAACCCGCCTGCCACAGAAAGCACGTTACCGAAAATGATCCCCGGTTTGGTGATTTGGATAAAGTGCTTGAGCGACATCGGGTCTACCTCACTTCGCCATCATGTACGTGTGGATGCTGAACATGATCCACAGCGACAGGCCAACCAGCAGCACGATTACGATCGCCGTAAAGACGAAGGCGATCACGTTGTTGCGCTGAGCAATGGAACGGTCCAGGTGCAGGAAGTAATACAAGTGAACGATCACCTGGATCACTGCGAACAACAGCACGATTGCCAGCGTCGTCGCCTTCGGCAGGCTCGGGTACATCACCAGGCCGAACGGGATGACAGTCAGGATCACCGACAGGATGAAGCCGATCGCGTACGACTTGACGCTGCCGTGGCCAGCATCATGGCTGTCATGGGAGTGTGCATTAGCCATTACAGAGTCCCCATCAGGTAAACAACGGTGAATACGCAGATCCACACCACGTCCAGGAAGTGCCAGAACAGGCTCAGGCAGCTCAGACGGGTCTTGTTGGTCGCCGTCAGGCCGTGCTTGTTGACCTGGTACATCATCACGCCCATCCAGATCAGACCTGCCGAAACGTGCAGACCGTGAGTACCGACCAGGGTGAAGAACGCCGACAGGAAGCCCGAACGGCTAGGACCGAAGCCCTCGGAGATCAGCAGGTGGAACTCGTTGATCTCCATGGCGATGAAGCCCGCGCCGAGCAGGAAGGTCATGAACAACCAGCCCAGGACCGCCTGCTTCTTGCCTTTGTACAACGCCAGCATGGCGAAGCCGTAGGTGATCGAACTGAACAACAGCAGAGCGGTTTCGCCCAGCACGTAAGGCAGTTCGAAGATGTCGTGGCCCGACGGGCCACCGGCAACGTTGTTTACCAGTACTGCGTACACCGCGAAGATCGACGCAAACAGAATGCAGTCGGTCATCAAGTAGAGCCAGAAACCGTATACGGTCATCTCGCCCGAGTCGTGGTGATGGTCATCGTGCCCATGGTCACCATGGGCGTGTCCAACATTGGTCACTAAGTTCGACATGGTTTAAGCCTGTTCCAACGAGGTTTCAACACGGGTGGCACCGGCCGGGATTTTCCCTGCCGCGACCAGACGCTTGTGCTGCTCGGCTTCGATACGCTCGATCGTTTCAACCGGAACCATATAGCCCTGGTCGTCACGTGCAGCGTGGATCACGAAGTAAACGACGGTGCCCACCAAGCTGGCGATCGCCAACCACCAGATGTGCCAGATCATCGCGAAACCGAAGACGGTCAACAGTGCGCCCATCACCACGCCAGTGGCGGTGTTGTTCGGCATGTGGATCGGCTCGTACTTGGCCGGACGCTGGTACGCAGTACCGTTTTCCTTGGCTTCAGTGAACGGGTCGATGCAGTCAGCCTTAGGCAGCACAGCGAAGTTGTAGAACGGTGGTGGCGACGAGGTCGACCATTCCAGCGTGTGCGCATTCCACGGGTCACCGTGATCGCAAACGTTCTCTGGCTTGTTGCGGTCACGCACACTGACGTACAGCTGGATCAGTTGGCAGGCGATACCGACAGCGATCATCACCGCACCGAACATGGCCACGTACAGGTACGGTACCCACTCAGGGTTGGTGGTGGCGTTCAGACGACGGGTCATGCCCATGAAGCCCAGTGCATAGAGCGGCATGAACGCGACGAAGAAGCCCGAGATCCAGAACCAGAACGCTGCTTTACCCCAGCCTTCGTGCAGCTTGAAGCCGAACGCTTTCGGGAAGTAGAACGCGAAGCCAGCGATGTAACCGAATACCGCACCGCCGATGATTACGTTGTGGAAGTGCGCGATCACGAACAGGCTGTTGTGCAGCACGAAGTCAGCACCCGGGATGGCCAGCAGTACGCCGGTCATGCCGCCGATGGCGAAGGTCACCATGAAGCCCAGGGTCCACATCACCTGGCTGGTGAAACGCAGACGGCCCTGGTAGATGGTGAACAGCCAGTTGAACAGTTTCACACCCGTCGGGATGGAAATCAGCATCGTCGCCAGACCGAAGAAGGCGTTGACGCTGGCACCCGAACCCATGGTGAAGAAGTGGTGCAGCCAAACCATGAAGCCCAGTACCGAGATCGCGCCCGAGGCATAGATCATCGAGTGGTGGCCGAACAGCTTCTTGCCGGTGAAGGCCGAGATCACTTCCGAGAAGATGCCGAAGGCCGGCAGGATCAGGATGTAAACCTCAGGGTGGCCCCACGCCCAGAACAGGTTGACGTACATCATTGGATTGCCACCAAGTTCATTGGTGAAAATGTGGAAATCCATGTAACGGTCAAGCGTCAGCAGTGCCAGGGTCGCGGTCAGGATCGGGAACGAAGCCACGATCAGAACGTTGGCCCAGGTGCAGGTCCAGGTGAAGATCGGCATGTCCATCAGTTTCATGCCAGGGGTACGCATTTTCAGCACGGTCGCGAGGAAGTTGACCCCCGTTAGCGTCGTACCCAATCCGGACAGCTGTAGCGCCCAGATGTAGTAGTCCATGCCCACGCCAGGGCTGTATTGCAGACCCGACAGCGGCGGATAGGCAACCCAACCGGTCTTGGCGAATTCGCCGACGCCCAGCGACAGGTTGATCAGCACAACGCCGGACACCAGCAGCCAGAAGCTCAGGGAGTTCAGGAACGGGAACGCCACGTCACGCGCGCCGATCTGCAGCGGCACTGCAAGGTTCATCAGGCCGGTGAAGAATGGCATCGCCATGAAGATGATCATGATCACACCGTGAGCGGTGAAAATCTGGTCATAGTGTTCAGGTGGCAGGTAGCCAGGCGAACCTTCGGTGGCCATGGCCAACTGAGTACGCATCATGATCGCGTCGGCAAAACCGCGCAGCAGCATGACCATGGCGACGATGATGTACATCACGCCGATTTTCTTGTGGTCGACCGACGTCAGCCACTCGGTCCACAGGTACGTCCACTTCTTGAAGTAAGTGATCGCAGCGAACAGCGCCAGACCACCGAGGGCGATCATGGCGATGGTCACCATCACGATCGGCTCGTGGAATGGGACTGCTTCCCAACTTAATTTACCAAACATCGTTTACTCCTCTGCCCCGGCAGCTGAATGCGAACCCGCGTCAATATCCGTGGCCGCCACTTCTTTCTCTTTCTTCTCGTGCTTCAGCGGCTTGCCCGGCTTCATACCTTCGTACTTGTCGACGATGATCTGGAACTGGTTCGGCGTGACCGACGAGTAGAGCTCGACTGGGTTGTTCTGGCTCGGTTTGGCAAGGGCCGCGTACTCAGCTTGATCAAGCTGTTTAGGTGACTTCTTGACTTCACTTACCCAGGCGTCGAAATCTTCCTGAGTGGTGGAGATAGCCTTGAATTTCATACCGGTGAAACCGGCGCCGCTGTAGTTGGCGGAGATACCGTCCATTTCAGCGTTGCGGTCGGCGATCAGGTGCAGCTTGGTCTGCATGCCCGCCATCGCGTAGATCTGGCCGCCCAGACCCGGGATGAAGAACGAGTTCATCACAGCGTCAGAGGTGATCTTGAAGTTGATTGGCGTGTGCGCCGGGAACACGATCTTGTTGACCGTGGCGATGCCTTGTTCCGGGTAGATGAACAGCCACTTCCAGTCCAGAGCAACCACTTCGATGGTCACAGGCTTGACGTCGGACTGGATCGGACGATACGGGTCCAGTTCGTGGGTGGAAATGTAGGTGATGTAACCCAGAGCGATGATGATCAGGACCGGAATGGTCCAGACCGCCACTTCGATCTTGGTCGAGTGCGACCATTTCGGGGTGTAGACGGCGTTCTTGTTCGACGCGCGGTATTTCCAGGCGAACAGGAAGGTCATGACGATAACCGGCACCACGACCAACAGCATCAGCAGGGTCGCGGTGATGATCAGGTTTCGCTGCTCCAGGCCAACCTGGCCCGTTGGATTGAGCAAGGTCATGTTGCAGCCTCCCAGCAACAACGTGCCGAGCAGCGGCACTAGGCCTAGTAATCTGGGGTACCTGTTTTTACTCATCTCACGACCTCTAAAGCAGCTTGCGCAATGCAGTTGGGTTTTGATCGCCAACACTTCACCCTGCCAAGGGTTGGCATTTTCTTTGGATTGAATAAGGGCCGCCCGTCGCGCGTCAGACGCTCGACAAAACCTTGGGACAGCGTTCAGTTCTTATTCGAATTCGTGGTCAAAGGCCTTGTTACAGACCAATTCCATTTGGTGCGGAAAGTTGGAAAGGCACCGACACCTGGGTGTCTCGTAAGCCTCGCGGCCCGCTCGACACCCGACCTTCTGATCAGTTCCTTGATAAAGGCTGAACAGCGCCGGGAATTCAGTGCGGGCGATTGTAGATAGGTAGCGCCCTATACACCATGTCTTATCCCGAAATAATTTTTATCTTTTACAGCAACAATCCCTCGTCATTTTTGCAAAAGTGCTGCCTGTTGTTGAAAGGCATTCTCAACAAACACTGCAAAACCGGTAAGCACACCCGCGTCAGTTCAGACAGCTCCGAAGGTTTTTTCCGCACAGCGGAACGGCGCAAAGCCCGATAACCCAAGGCTTCTGGCCATCTGCCTGAAGCTGTTAAAACTGCCTGCTCTGGCACTCACGTCCTAAAGCAAAAAAACCGTCAGATCGACCAATCCTTTTTTGTAACAACGCGGCAATCGGAGTCTGCGGGCGCCTCTGCGACACCCCCTGTGTGACAACATGTCGCACACTTGTCACACCCTCGCTTGCCGTCCGTCAGGATGAGTTCAGCCTCACTCTGAAACGTGCAACGCCCCGATTGGCTGAACCGCCAATCGGGGCGTTTTGTGTATCGGCCACGCTTGCGAAAAGTTGACTCAGCGCAGTGCTTTTCGATTACGCGAAGTCAGCAACGGCACCAGAATCACCACCAGCACGAACGCCACCAGCGCCCACTGCGCCAGCGACAGGCCGAGGATCGGCGGGTATGGCGTCGAGCAGAAGCCGTCGACCTGGAAGCCCAGCGGAAAGATCTTCGCCAGCGGCAGACCGTCGACAATCGGTTGCAGCACATCAACGCCACAGCTGACCGCCGGGTAGAACTGCGTGTACACGTGATGCCCGGCGACCGCGGCGCCGGCAAGCGCGCAGAGCACCACCAGCGCTTCGAACACGGTGATGCTGCGACGGCTGCGCATGGCCGCGCCGATGAACGCGAACAGCGCGATCAGCAGCAACGCATAACGCTGCAGAATACACAGCGGGCACGGCGCTTCGCCGAGCACGACCTGCATGTACAGGGCACCACCGATCAGCGCCAGGCAGATAACGCCCAGCAGCACCAGAAAGCGCCGCTCACGGCCCAATCGAAACGTTTCCTCGCTCATTGCCTTTCCCTTGTTTGTCCATGGTTCAGCTGGCTTGCGGCTGAAGGTCGCCGCAAGTCTACACCGGGGCAATTAACGATAGAGCGGTTAAGGAACCATTAACCCCAAGGATTTCGGTTGCCTGCAAAAGCGAATCGCCAGCAGGCTGGCTCCCACATTGGCCTGCGCCGAACGCATAACCTGTGGGAGCCAGCCTGCTGGCGATGCGGGCGACCCGGTTTCAGATCATTCCAAAGCAGAAGCCGGCCCGAAGAACTCGTAACGGCTCTGCTTCTCCGGCACACCCAGCGCTTTCAGATGACGCTTGATCGCGCCCATGAAACCTTTCGGCCCAAGGAAATACGCATCGACATCACGTTGCGCAGGCAACCACTCGCCGAGCTGTTCCTGACTCAACATCCCGACCTTGTCCGCCGCCGGACTCATCCCGTCATCCTCCGCGTAGCAGTAAAAACGCTTGAGCTGCGGATGGCGCGCGGCGAGGTCGTCGATCCAATTGCGGAAGGCATGCACGCTGCCATTGCGTGCGCAGTGAATGAAATGCACCGGCCGCTCGGTTTGCAGCGCCGCTTCGAGCATCGCCAGGGTCGGGGTGATGCCGACGCCGCCGCTGATCAGCACCAGCGGTTTATCGCTGGCCGACAAGGTGAATTCGCCCGATGGCGGGAACAGCTGAATGCTCGCCCCGACCTGCAACTGATCGTGCAAGTGATTGGAAGCACGCCCGCCCGGCTCGCGTTTGACGCTGATGCGGTACTGGCCGTTGTTCGCCAGCGCCGACAGCGAGTAATTGCGGCGGATTTCTTCTCCGTCGAGGATCAGCTTCATGCCGATGTACTGACCGGGTTCTGCGGCGAGAATCGGGCCTTTATCGGCGGGTTCGAAATAGAACGAAGTGATCTCGGCGCTCTCCTCGACCTTGGCCGCAACGATGAACTCACGCGCCCCGCGCCAGCCGCCGACGGCTTGTTCCTTCTGGTCGTAGATGGCGGTTTCAGCGCCGATCAGAATGTCAGCCAACTGGCCGTACGCTGCGCCCCAGGCACTCATCACTTCTGGCGTGGCGATTTCATCGCCGAGCACTTCGGAAATCGCGCGCAGCAGGCAGGTGCCCACGATCGGGTAGTGTTCCGGGAGAATCTGCAGGGCGACGTGCTTGTTGATGATTTTCGCCACCAGATCGCCCAACTGATCGAGCTGATCGATATGGCGGGCATACATCAATACCCCGTTAGCCAACGCGCGCGGCTGGTCGCCGCTGGCCTGGTGGGCCTGATTGAACAACGGACGCACCTCGGGGTATTCGGACAGCATCATGCGGTAGAAGTGGGTGATCAGCGCTTCACCACCGCTTTCCAGCAGGGGTACGGTGGATTTGACGATGGCACGGTCCTGGGCACTAAGCATGAGGGTGACTCCTGAGCTTTATTGAAAAGATTGCTAGTGGAGTATCAGTTTTCGTGCCAATTAATTTATCTATATAAATCAACGAGTTATTTTTAATGTAGTCACAAAGACCTATAACGCCTTATAGTCTTTGCGACTACATAAGGTCTATTTGACTACACACCATGATTGCCAAATCGCTGCTCACCGCCCTGCTCCCTCTGGTTGCCGATCTGTCGCGCGAACTGCCCGAGGGTGAGCGCTATCGGCGCCTGCTCGAAGCCATGCGCGCCCTGTTGCCCTGCGACGCCGCCGCCCTGTTGCGCCTGGATGGCGAATCGCTGGTGCCGCTGGCCGTCGACGGCTTGAGCACCGACACCCTCGGGCGCCGCTTCAAGGTC
Organism: Pseudomonas granadensis; assembly: GCF_900105485.1. Classification (GTDB taxonomy): domain Bacteria; phylum Pseudomonadota; class Gammaproteobacteria; order Pseudomonadales; family Pseudomonadaceae; genus Aquipseudomonas; species Aquipseudomonas granadensis. Next base: position 4,462,832 of record NZ_LT629778.1, read on the forward strand.
AGCGAACATCCGCGCTTCGAAATTCTGCTGGCCGGAGCCGGGCCGACGCGCTTCGCCGCCGACAGCGATCTGCCTGATCCCTACGACGGTCTGGTCGACGGCCTCGACGACCATCTGGAAGTCCACGACTGCCTCGGCTGCCCTTTATTCGTCGATGAAAAACTTTGGGGCCTGATCACCCTCGACGCGCTCGATCCTGAACGTTTCGAGCCGATCGAACTGGATGCCCTGCAAGCCTTCGCCAGCCTTGCCGCGGCTACGGTCAACGCCGCCGAACGCATCGAACGGCTGGCCAGCCGCGCCGAAGACGAGCATCAGCGCGCCGAGGTCTATCGTCAGGCCAGCGGCCAACAGCAGCGCGAAATGATCGGCCAAAGCAAAGCGCATAAACGCCTGGTCGAGGAGATCAATCTGGTCGGCGGCAGCGATCTGACGGTGTTGATCACCGGCGAAACCGGGGTCGGCAAAGAGCTGGTTGCCCAAGCGATACACGCCGCCTCGGCGCGTGCCGACAAACCGATCATCAGCCTCAACTGCGCCGCGCTGCCGGACACGCTGGTCGAAAGCGAGCTGTTCGGCCACGTGCGCGGCGCCTTCACCGGCGCCACCAGCGACCGCCGCGGCAAGTTCGAACTGGCCAATGGCGGCACGCTGTTTCTCGATGAGGTCGGCGAACTGTCACTGACCGTGCAGGCGAAATTGCTGCGCGTGTTGCAGAGCGGGCAGTTGCAGCGCCTGGGCTCGGACAAGGAGCATCAGGTCGACGTGCGCCTGATTGCCGCGACCAACCGCGACCTCGCCGAAGAAGTGCGCAGCGGCCGTTACCGTGCCGACTTCTATCATCGCCTCAGCGTCTACCCGCTGCGGGTCCCGGCGCTGCGCGATCGCGGGCGCGACGTGCTGCTGCTCAGCGGTTTTTTCCTTGAGCAGAACCGCTCGCGCATGGGCCTCAACAGCCTGCGCCTGAGCAGCGACGCCCAGGAAGCGCTGCTCGCCTACACTTGGCCGGGCAATGTCCGCGAGCTGGAACATCTGATCGGCCGCAGCGCGCTGAAGGCGCTGGGCAACTGCAAGGTGCGGCCGAAGATTCTCAGCCTGAGTGCGGCGGATCTGGATTTACCGCGTGAGGTTGTGGATAACCCGATTGAGATGAAGGCCAGTGTGCAGGAATTGCCTTCCATCAGCGGCGATCTGCGCAGCGCGACCGAGCAGTTTCAGCGCCAGTTGATCAGCGCGGCGCTGAAGCGCAATCAGGATAACTGGGCGAGTGCGGCGCGGGAGTTGGGGATTGATCGGGCGAACCTTGGGCGGATGGCCAAGCGGTTGGGGATGAAGAGCTAAAAGCACCCTCACCCTAGCCCTCTCCCGGAGGGAGAGGGGACTGACCGAGGTGTCTTACGTTATACGTCGACCTGAAAAACGCGTCGATTATGGATTCGGCAGAGCAGGTTCGGGTCTGTGAATCATGACAATATCCCCCAATCTGCTCCCTCTCCCTCCGGGAGAGGGCTGGGCGGGCGGCGTTCCGATGAGGGGCTTTTGATCTGTGACGACAAATCTAAAGCCCACCCCAATCAAGCCGATAACCCGGCATCAATGGTTTCCGGCGATGCCACCCTCGCCCATCTCCTTTCTCCACAGAAGGTCCAAATGTCCTCGACAAAAGCCCGCGCAGATTCACTTTCGCTTCTTCTGTTTACCTTGCGCAGCGGCAAGCTGATGGCGATCAACCTGCTGAAAGTCAGCGAAATCATCCCCTGTCCGCCGCTGACCAAGCTGCCGGAGTCGCACCCGCACGTCAAAGGCATCGCCACCTTGCGCGGTGCCTCGCTGTCGGTCATTGATCTCAGCCGGGCCATCGGCGAGCGACCGCTGGAAGACCCGAACGGCGGCTGCCTGATCGTCACCGATGTCAGCCGTTCGAAGCAGGGTCTGCACGTTCAGGCGGTGAGCAAGATCGTTCATTGCCTGACCACTGACATCAAACCGCCGCCGTTCGGCTCCGGCGGTTCGCGCGCTTACATCACCGGCGTGACCTCGGTGGACGGTACTTTGGTGCAGGTGCTGGATATCGAAAAAGTTATCCACAGCATCGCCCCGGCGCAGATCGAGATGGCCCCGACCGACCTGACCATGGAAGACGCCGAAGTGCTCGGCAACGCGCGGATTCTGGTGGTCGACGACAGTCAGGTGGCGCTGCAGCAATCGGTGCACACCCTGCGCAACCTCGGCCTGCAATGCCACACCGCACGCAGCGCCAAGGAGGCCATCGACTGCCTGCTCGACCTGCAAGGCACCGCGCAACAGATCAACCTGATTGTCTCCGACATCGAAATGTCCGAGATGGACGGCTACGCCTTCACCCGCACCTTGCGCGAGACCCCGGACTTCGCCCACTTGTACGTGCTGCTGCACACCTCGCTCGACAGTGCGATGAACAGCGAGAAAGCCCGACTGGCCGGGGCCAACGGCGTGCTGACCAAATTCTCCTCGCCGGAACTGACCCATTGCCTGATCGAAGCGGCCAAACATGTCGCGGCCCAAGGCCATTGAGTCTTGGCTGAGAAATTCTGCTTTTTGATGCGCCGCGATCTGCACGCAGATCTGCCGGACATTCGCTGGCCGGACGGTGTTGAAGTCAGCACTTATCGTGCGCAATCCGCAGCCGCCGTGCACGCGGTGATGCAGCTCGGCTACCGCGAGGGCGGTGGCCGGGTGCCGGCGCTCGAGGTTTGGCAGCAACGGTTCGAAAGCGACCCCGAATACGATCCGGCGCTGTGCTTTGTCGCCAGCGATGCCGACGGGGTGGTGGGTGTGGCGCAGTGCTGGACCAGTTCGTATATCAAGAATCTGGTGGTGCATCCGCGGCTCCAGGGGCGTGGACTGGGCCGGGCGTTGTTGCTCAATGCGTTCAAGGTGTTTCAGCAGCGGCGCGAAGGTTTTGTTGATTTGAAGGTACTGGAAAGCAATCTGCGGGCGCAGCGGCTGTATGAAAGTGCCGGGATGTATGTGGTTCGCCGGGAATTGGTGCCGGACTGACCCACCGCTTTCGCGAGCAGGCTCGCTGTTGAAATACATTCCAGACTGTAGGAGTGAGCCTGCTCGCGATGAGGCCGGCACCGGCAACTTCTAACCCTCAGGCATACTCCAACCTTGGCCAATAACAAGGATGCCTCACCATGAAAGCCCTCACCGCCAGCCTCCTCTGCCTCACCGCCCTCGCCTCCCAGGCACACGCCTCCAGCCCCGACGCTTGGGCCGCCTACGACAAAACCGTGCTCGCCAGTTGCACCAAGGCCAGCGGCCTGAAAAACGCCAAACCGGTCGGCACCCCGGCGCAATTCGACGACCGCGTCGGCTACACCGCCGTGCTCCTGCAAGGCCAATACCCGCAAAAACACATGAAAGGCCAGCAAGGCACTGAGCTGTGCCTGTACAGCAAATCCGCGAAAAGCGCATTTGTCACCGAGTGGGACTCGATCCGCCCGACCGCCAAAAACCGCTGAGTGGCGCACAACTTGCTTCGATGCAGGCCTGTACGGTGGTTTTCCGCCGCCGGTTCACACCCTGATTGAAGACAAATCGCTCAATGAATACGACGTTTTCCTGCGTAGGCTGCGGTAAATGCTGCACCGACCACCACGTCCCGCTAACCCTGGCCGAGGCGCGCATGTGGGCAGCCGACGGTGGTCAGGTGATCGTGCTGGTCGAGGCCTTTCTCGGTAACGGCCTCGGATTGCTGGCGCAGCAACGTGAGCACGCCGAACGCCGTTCAGTGCGGGTTCGCAGCGGCAGCACCGATGCCCATGTGGCGATCACCTTCGCCGCCTACAACGTCGGCCCCTGTCGGAATCTTGACGAAGACAAGCTCTGCCGGATCTATGAGCGGCGACCGTTGGTGTGCCGCATCTATCCCGCGGAAATCAATCCGCACATCCCGCTCAACCCAGCGGCCAAGGATTGCCCGCCAGAATCCTGGGAACAGGGACCCTTGTTGATTGCCGGGAGCGAATTGGTTGATCAGGAACTGATCGAGTTGATCCAGCGCTCGCGTCAGGCTGATCGCGATGACATTCAAACCAAGGATGCGATCTGCGCATTGCTCGGGATTCGCACCACGGCGCTGAAGGGCGACGGGTTTACTGCGTATCTGCCGAATATGAGTGCGTTTGCTGCGGTGATGGATCAGGTGAGCGAGCAGCTCTCGATGAATGCGCCGAGTGAGTGGCTGTTTCATCTGTCAGGCGAAGATGTTGCCGGGCAAGTCGTGGCGGCCGGGGCGCAGGTGGTGGCCGAACCGGCGCAGACCTATGCGTTCATATCGCTGCGGGCGGCTTGATGCGGATTTTGCACTGCGGCCAATGGCCCAATCGCTAGCAGGCTAGCTCCCACAGGGGATTTGCGTAACGACGCGGACCTTGTGTAAGAGCCAGCCTGCTGGCGATGACGGCAGAGCAAGCGACCTCAATCGCCAACTTGCCGCTGCCCGCGAATTCAAGCGACGAGGGCGTAAAAACTCAGCGCTTGCCCATCGAACGACGCGTACCCGGCGGCGCCATGCCCGGGGTTTTGGTGTGGCCGTTCCTGGCGCCGTTCTTGTACCACGGCTGATTCGAGCCTTTGGCAGCGGCCAGGTCACCCGGCTTGAACGGGAATTTGAACGCCGGAATCTCAGCCTTGGTGTCGTTGGCATCGGCCAATTCAACCGGGACAGCGCTCACAGCGTCGTCAACCGGCGGCAGGGTCGGGGAAGTCATAAAAGCTCCGCAAAGCAAAAAGTCGGGCCCGATCAGTGAGCCGCGAAGGCGCGCAGTATACCTGCACGCCCTGGCTCGGCACCTGAAGAATTGCGTCGAACGCCGAACGGTTTACCGATACGTGACGATGCCTTTGCCGCTGAAGGTCTTCAGCGCTTCGTAACACCCCCCCTCACCCTAGCCCTCTCCCGGAGGGAGAGGGGACTGATCGTGGGGGATGCGAGAGCTACGCCGACGTGAAATACCGAGCCGTACGCATACTTCGAAGCCAACCCAAAACGGCTCCCTCTCCCTCGGGAGAGGGCTGGGGTGAGGGGCAGCCACACCACCAATCCCAAGCCAACCACCCGCCTCTAACCACTCAACAATGAGCGTTAGCTCGAGTGCTCTTGATCTTGCGTCACCAGCGACATCGGAAGGCTGAGCGCAGGGATTGATCCGGGCGTGGGAGCGCAGCGACCGTCTGGCGCAGCCAGACACAGCGGACGTAGGTGCAGCGAAGCAAACCGTAGCCGCTGCGCCCGGATCGATCCCGGAGCGAAGGGACCCGAGCCTGCGAGGGCCGTACGCAGGAGCAAGCGTTTTTTGCTTACTTTTTTTGGCGCTTGTAAAAAAGTAAGTCGCCGTCAGGCGAAACCGTAAGTGGCCGTTACCGCAGCAACGGATCAACACCCAACGAAACTGACAGCGCTGTCAGCCAGCCGTCACCCTCCTGACCCCCAAACCCGTATATAAAGCTCCAATCTGCCCAAACTCCAAACCCATCGGCGCCACACCGCATGCGAATCGAAAAAAACAAAGCCCTGCTCGCCACCCTGCTCATCCTGCTGGCAGCCACAGGCCTCTGGTTTGCACTCAAACCCGCCCCGGCCAAACTCGCCGCCCCCAACGCCATCCCGGTGCGAGTAGTAACGGTCAGCGCCAAAGACGTCCCCCGCTACACCAGCGGCATCGGCTCGGTCCTATCCCTGCACAGCGTGGTGGTGCGCCCACAGATCGACGGCATCCTCACCAAAATCCTCGTCAAGGAGGGCCAGTTGGTCAAAGCAGGCGACCTGCTGGCCACCATCGACGACCGCTCGATCCGCGCCAGCCTCGATCAGGCCCGCGCGCAACTGGGCGAAAGCCAGGCGCAACTGCAAGTCGCCCTGGTCAACCTCAAACGCTACAAACTGCTCAGCGTCGATGACGGCGTTTCGAAACAGACCTACGACCAGCAGCAAGCGCTGGTCAACCAACTGAAAGCTACAGCGCAAGGCAATCAGGCCTCGATCGACGCGGCTCAGGTGCAACTGTCCTACACGCAGATTCGCTCCCCGGTCACCGGCCGCGTCGGCATTCGTACCGTCGATGAAGGCAACTTCCTGCGCATGACCGACACCGCCGGCCTGTTTACCGTGACCCAGATCGACCCGATCGCCGTCGAGTTTTCCCTGCCCCAGCAAATGCTGCCAACCCTGCAAAGCCTGATCAACGATCCGCAGCGCGCGCCGGTCAAGGCCTACATCGGCGCTGATACCGATGGCGAAACCGCCAACCTGCTCGGCGAAGGTCATCTGACTCTGATCGACAACCAGATCAACGCCAACACCGGCACCATTCGCGCCAAGGCCGAATTCGCCAACGCCAGCCAGAAGCTCTGGCCCGGCCTGCTGGTCACGGTAAAAATTCAGACGGCCCTCGACAAGGATGCGCTGGTCGTACCGCCTACGGTCGTCCAGCGCGGCCTTGATCAACACTTCGTTTACCGGGTCAACGGCGACAAGGTTGAAGCCGTGCCGGTGCAGATGGTCTATCAGGGCAGCGGTCAGGACATCATCAAAGGCGTGAACGCAGGCGATGTACTGGTCACCGACGGTCAGTCCCGACTCAAGCCCGGCTCGACCGTGCAAGTCATGAGCGAACCGCCGCAAGTGGTGCAAGCGGAGCCGAGCCGATGAAGGCGCACAAAGGCGTCTCGACCTGGTGCATCGATCACCCGGTCGCGACCATCCTGTTGACCGTCGCACTGGTGTTGGTGGGCGTGATTGCCTTCCCGCGCTTGCCGATTGCACCGCTGCCGGAAGCCGAATTCCCCACCATCCAGGTCTCGGCGCAGTTGCCCGGCGCCAGCCCCGACACCATGGCGTCATCGGTGGCCACGCCGCTGGAGGTGCAATTCAGCGCCATCCCCGGCATGACCCAGATGACCTCGAGCAGTGCGCTGGGCTCGACCCTGCTGACCCTGCAATTCACCCTCGACAAAAGCATCGACACCGCCGCCCAGGAAGTGCAAGCCGCGATCAACACCGCCGCCGGCAAGTTGCCCAAGGACATGCCGACGCTGCCGACCTGGAAGAAGGTCAACCCGGCTGACAGCCCGGTGCTGATCCTCAGCGTCAGCTCTACGCAGATGCCCGGCACCGAACTCAGCGACCTGGTGGAAACCCTGTTGGCGCGTCAGATCAGTCAGATCGATGGCGTAGGCCAAATCAACATTACCGGTCAGCAACGCCCGGCGATTCGCGTGCAGGCTTCGGCGGACAAACTGGCGGCGATTGGCCTGACCCTCGCCGACATTCGTCTGGCAATTCAGCAGACCAGCCTCAACCTCGCCAAGGGTGCGCTGTACGGCGAGTCGAGCATTTCGACGCTGTCGACCAACGACCAGTTGTTCCATCCCGAGGACTATAGCCAGCTCATCGTTTCCTACAAGGATGGCGCCCCGGTGCACCTGCGCGATGTCGCGAAAGTCGTCAACGGTGCCGAAGATGCCTACGTGCAGGCCTGGGCGGGTGACAGGCCGGGGGTGAACCTGGTGATCTCGCGCCAGCCCGGCGCCAACATCGTCGAGACCGTCGACCGCATTCAAGCCGCCCTGCCCGGCCTCGAAGCCATGCTGCCGGCCTCGGTGCAGGTGAAAACCCTGATCGACCGCACCCAGACCATTCGCGCCTCGCTGCATGAGGTCGAAATCACCTTGTTGATCGCGATTCTGCTGGTGGTGGCGGTAATGGCGCTGTTCCTGCGCCAATTGTCGGCAACGCTGATCGTCTCGGCGGTGCTCGGCGTTTCGCTGGTGGCCAGTTTCGCCCTGATGTACCTGCTCGGTTTCAGCCTGAACAACCTGACGCTGGTGGCAATTGTCGTCGCGGTCGGGTTCGTGGTCGACGATGCGATTGTGGTGGTGGAAAACATTCACCGGCATCTGGAGGCCGGCGACGACATGCGCGAAGCGGCGATCAAAGGCGCGGGCGAGATCGGTTTTACCGTGGTCTCGATCAGCTTCTCGCTGGTGGCGGCGTTTATTCCGCTGCTGTTCATGGGCGGTGTGGTCGGGCGGTTGTTCAAGGAATTCGCCTTGACCGCGACTTCGACCATCATGATTTCTGTAGTCGTTTCGCTGACGCTGGCACCGACGCTGGCGGCGCTGTTCATGCGCAAACCGACGCACCACGCCCACGACAAACCGGGTTTCAGCGAACGCTTGCTCGGCTGGTATGAACGCGGCCTGCGCCGCGCCCTCGCCCATCAGAAGTTGATGATCGGGGTGTTCGGTCTGTCGCTGGCACTGGCCATCGGCGGTTACATCTTTATCCCGAAAGGTTTCTTTCCGGTGCAGGACACCGGCTTCGTCCTCGGCACCACCGAGGCGGCTGCGGACATTTCCTACGGCGACATGGTCAAAAAGCACCTCGCGATGGCCGAAATCGTTGCCGCCGACCCAGCGGTGCAGGCATTTTCCCATTCGGTCGGGGTTTCCGGCAGCAACCAGACCATTGCCAACGGGCGCTTCTGGATTGCCCTGAAAAAGCGCGGCGATCGCGACGTCAGCGCCAGCCAGTTCATCGACCGTATCCGCCCACAACTGATGAAAGTCCCAGGCATCGTGCTGTATCTGCGCGCCGGCCAGGACATCAACCTCAGCTCCGGCCCGAGCCGTGCGCAGTACCAATATGTACTCAAGAGCAACGACGGCGCGACCCTCGCGACGTGGACGCAACGCCTGACCGAAAAACTGCGCAGCAACCCGGCGTTCCGCGACATTTCCAATGACCTGCAACTGGGCGGCAGCATCACCCACATCAGCATCGACCGCAGCGCCGCCGCGCGTTTCGGCCTGACCGCCAGCGATGTCGATGAAGCGCTGTACGACGCCTTCGGCCAGCGACAGATCAATGAGTTCCAGACCCAGGTCAACCAGTACAACGTGATCCTCGAGCTGGATACCAAACAGCGCGGCAAAGCCGAAAGCCTGAATTATTTCTACCTGCGTTCGCCGCTGAGTGGCGAGATGGTGCCGCTGTCGGCGCTGGCGCGATTCGATGCGCCGACCATTGGACCGCTGTCGATCGCCCACGACGGCATGTTCCCGGCGGCGAATCTGTCGTTCAACCTCGCCCCCGGTGTGGCGCTGGGTGATGCGGTGATTCTGCTCAATCAGGCCAAGGCAGAGATCGGCATGCCGACCGCGATCAGCGGCAATTTTCAGGGTGCGGCGCAGGCATTCCAGAGTTCGCTGGCCAGTCAGCCGTGGCTGATTCTTGCGGCGCTGGTGGCGGTGTACATCATTCTTGGTGTGCTTTATGAGAGCTTCGTGCATCCGCTGACGATCATTTCGACATTGCCGGCGGCGGGTCTGGGCGCGGTGATCATGCTGTGGATCTGCGGTCAGGACTTTTCGATCATGGCGTTGATCGGGCTGGTGTTGCTGATCGGCATCGTCAAGAAAAACGGCATCCTGATGATCGACTTCGCGCTCGAAGCGCAGCGCCAGCGCGGCCTGTCGCCGCAGGAGGCGATTTTCGAGGCGTGCATCACGCGGTTCCGGCCGATCATCATGACCACCCTCGCCGCCCTGCTCGGCGCGCTGCCGCTGATGCTCGGCTACGGCACCGGCGCCGAACTGCGCCAGCCGTTGGGGATCGCGGTGGTCGGCGGTTTGCTGGTCAGCCAGATGCTGACGCTGTTCACCACGCCAGTCATATACTTATGGCTCGAGCGGCTGTTCCACCGGCCCCGACCTGTGCCGGCAACGGCATTGGCGACCACAGACTGAGGCGGGTCATGCGCGTTCTGATTATCGAAGACGAGGAAAAAACCGCGGACTATCTGCACCGCGGCCTCACTGAACAGGGTTATACCGTGGACCTGGCCCGTGACGGTGTCGAAGGCCTGCATCTGGCGCTGGAAAGCGATTACGCGGTGATCGTCCTCGACGTCATGCTGCCGGGCCTCGATGGCTTCGGCGTGCTGCGTGCCTTGCGTGCGCGCAAGCAGACCCCGGTGATCATGCTCACCGCCCGCGAGCGCGTCGAGGACCGTATCAAAGGCCTGCGCGACGGTGCCGACGATTACCTCGGCAAACCGTTTTCCTTCCTCGAACTGGTCGCGCGTCTGCAAGCGCTGACCCGGCGCAGTGGCGGCCACGAACCGGTGCAAGTGAGCATCGCCGACCTGTGGGTAGATCTGATCAGCCGCAAAGCCACCCGCGCCGGCACCCGGTTGGACCTGACGGCCAAGGAGTTCTCGCTGCTCAGTGTGCTCGCCCGCCGCCAGGGTGAAATCCTCTCGAAAACCGCGATTGCCGAAATGGTCTGGGACATCAATTTCGACAGTGACGCCAACGTCGTCGAAGTCGCGATCAAACGCCTGCGCGCCAAACTCGACGGTCCGTTCGACGAGAAACTGCTGCACACCATTCGTGGTATGGGTTATGTGCTGGAGAGCCGTGGTGTCCAGTAACTCGATTGCCCTGCGCCTCAGCGGGATGTTTACGCTCGTGGCGCTGGTGGTGTTTGTTTTGATCGGCGGCGCGCTTTATCAACAAGTCGACAAGGGGCTGGGCCTGCTTCCCGAAGCCGAACTCGATGCGCGTTACAGCGTGCTCGAATCCACCGTCGGCCGTTACGGCACGCCGGAGCACTGGGTGAAAATCAACAACAAGCTCAAGCTGCTCGGCGAGGAAGACAAACGCATCAGTTTCTGGATCAGCAGCGGCAACCCGCAATACGAATACGGCAACCTCACGCCACAGATCCGCGCGGTCGCCAACGGCCCGCTGGGCATGCGTGACCTGCAACTGCCCGATCAGCCCGCTCCGCTGAAAGTGCTGGTCAGCCAGTTCCCGGCCAAGGACCAGCGCCCGCCGCTGCGCTTCATGATTGGCATCGACACCGAGACCTTTCACCAGACCCAGCACCAGTTGCTGATTGCCTTGGTCAGCCTGGCGATCGTCGGCGTGCTGCTGGCGTCGGCGCTGGGTTATTGGGTAGCGCGGATTGGCTTGCAGCCGCTGATCAGACTGTCTCAGGAAGCCCAGCGTCTGGCGCCGCCACTGCGGGCCGGGCGCCTGCGTCTGTCGCCATTGCCGCCGGAGCTTGAGCAATTTGTCGAGTCGTTCAACTCGACGCTGGAGCGCGTCGAACTGGCCTATTCGCGCCTGGAATCATTCAACGCCGACGTCGCTCATGAATTGCGTTCACCACTGACCAACCTGATCGGCCAGACGCAAGTGGCGCTGACCCGCGGGCGCTCTGCAGAGCATTACTTCGAAGTGCTGCAATCGAATCTGGAAGAACTCGAGCGACTGCGCTCGATCATCAACGACATGCTGTTTCTGGCCAGTGCCGATCAGGGCAACAAGGCGACCCGACTCACCTCTACGTCGTTGGCCGATGAAGTGGCAACGACGCTGGACTATCTGGATTTCATTCTCGAAGACGCGCAGGTGCAAGTGCGGGTCAGCGGCGACGCGCAGGTACAGATCGAAGTCGCGCATTTGCGTCGGGCGTTGATCAATCTGCTCAGCAACGCGGTGCAGCACACCGAGCCGGGTGAGGTGATCGAGGTGTGTATCGAGGTCCAGGAACATCAGGTGAGCATCGGTGTGGCGAATCCCGGATCGCCGATTGCCGGTGAACATCTGCCGCGCCTGTTTGAGCGATTTTACCGGGTCGATGCGTCGCGCCGTAATAGCGGCAATAACCATGGACTGGGGCTGGCAATCGTCAAGGCGATTGCGTTGATGCATGGTGGGGATGTATTTGTGCGCAGTGATCGGGGGGTTAATACCTTTGGAATGTATCTGCCAATCTAAAAGCCCCTCATCGGAACGCCGCCCGCCTAGCCCTCTCCCGGAGGGAGAGGGGACTGACCGCGTTGTTCTCTCGAGTTGCATCGACCTGAGATACCCAGTCGAACTCAAGTTCTGAAAAGCCCCCGATCAGCTCCCTTTCCCCCTCGCCCCCTTGGGGGAGAGGGCTGGGGTGAGGGGGTTGCTCTTGGCTACACCGCAATCCTGGACTTTTACCTCCTACGCAACAGTCATTTATGAAAATCACGCTGTTTCTCATCACTCGGCAACCTTATCGTGCCCGCACCAAACAGCACTCGCCAAGCGAGAAGGTTTCCAGGATGTCCAACAGTATGGGTATTGCCAGCGCGTTCGTTTTGTCCTCTTTGTTCCTGTCGCCGATGGCGATGGCTGAAGAATCGCAAACATTCGTGGCGCACAATATCGCCCGCGCGCAAGCATTCGATCAGCATCAGGCCGAAGTGATGGCCAAGACCCAAGACGCCACGCAAGCCCCGCAGGCTGCCACTTCCCAGACTTCAGTCGGCGAAACCGACAGCTGAGTCGCACACCGCGCCACCGTTTCCCTCGACGCGGTTGTTTGGCTCTTCCCGTTCAACCGTCGTCATTGCAGGCCGCTGATTTTCAGCGGCCTTTTTTCGTTTTGGATTGCTCTCTCCACAGGGTTTTGTGGTGTGTGTTTAACTACGCTAAGAAGATCATCCCAACCGACATCTCATCATGATCGTAAGCCGTACCCCGTCCACCACGGGCAAATCCGAACGCCCCGAGCGGCTGCTGATCTGTGGCAGTCTGCTCAGCGTGATCGCGATTGTGTGCATCGTCACCTTCCTGCTCATCCGCGAGCACGCCAGCGCCCAGGAATCCGCCACTCGCAGCGCCACGACCATTGCGCAACTGATCGACGCCGATGTGCTGCGCACGGTCGAGCTGTACGACATGACGCTGCAAGGCCTGATTGCCGCCGCGCAACGGGATGATTTGCAGAACGTCTCGCCGCAGATCCGGCATCTGGCGCTGTTCGACCGCTCGACCACGGCGCGTTACAAGGGCGATATCCTGCTGCTCGACACGCTTGGCAATGTCGTCGCCGACTCCTCGCGGGTGGAGCCGAAGCCGAGCAATTTTGCCGACCGCGACTACTTTCTCGCCCACGCCTTCAACCGCGACATCGGCATGTTCATCAGCCGGCCGTTCCAGACCCGATGCGACTGCGATGAAGCCAATCAGTGGACGATCAGTTTCAGTCGGCGAATCTCCACGCAAACCGGCGAGTTTGCCGGCGTGGCCGTGGCGTCGCTGAAGCTCGATTACTTCGATCAATTGTTCAACAGCCTCGATATCGGTAAAGACAGCACGCTGAACATCATCAACAGTGACGGCGTACTGCTTGCGCAGAAGCCGTATCTGCAAAGCGACTCGGTCGGCAAGAGCTTTGGCAACCGCCCCAATGTGGTGAAAATCCTCAGCGACAAGGACGGCAAAGGCAGTTTCACCAGCACCTCAAGCATGGATCAGCAGCAGCGCCTGTATACGTATTCGCGGGTCGGCAATCTGCCGCTGACGGTGATGGTCGCGCTGTCCAGCGACGAAGTGTTCGGCACCTGGCGGCGCACCGCACTGCTGATCAGCGGCGCCACCGGTGTGTTGTGCGTGGGGTTGCTCTGGCTGACCTGGCTGCTCGCCCGCGAGCTGCGCTTGCGCCAGCGTGCCGAGCGCGAGCTCGCGCAACTGGCGGCCACCGACGATCTCACCGGTGTAGCCAACCGGCGCATGCTCGATCAGACCTTGCGTCATGAATGGTTTCGCGCCCAGCGTTCGGGCCAGCCGTTGTCAGTGATGATGATCGATGCCGATCACTTCAAGGCGTTCAATGACCGCCATGGGCATCAGGCCGGGGATCAGGCACTGAAAACCCTGGCGCAGGTGATTGGCGAAAACGTGCGACGCCCGGCCGATCTGGTGGCGCGTTATGGCGGTGAGGAGTTTTCAGTGATTCTGGCCGAGACCGACAGCCAGGGCGCGCAACGGATTGCCGAGAAGATTCGCCAGGCTGTGGAGCAACTGCCGCTGATGGACGGGGCTGAGCGGGCGATGACGGTAAGTATCGGCATTGCGACCTGGACGACGGCCAGCGAGATGACGCTGGAGCAGTTGCTGTTTGCAGCGGACAAGGCGTTGTATCAGGCCAAGGAAGGCGGGCGTAATCGGGTGGTGGTGGCTGCCTGATAGGTTTGTTGAGCCTCACCGGCCCTATCGCGAGCAGGCTCACTCCTACATTTGGAATGCATTCCCCTGTAGGAGTGAGCCTGCTCGCGATGGGGCCGGCCCAGGCAACACAAAAACCAAAGGCATAAAAAAAGGCCATCCAGGGATGGCCTTCAAAAAACTAGAGAGGTTTTTTACTTACACGGCCGCAACCGGGCGCATGTAAGAGATCGGTGCGGTGCTGGCGTCTTCGAACGTCACCACTTCCCAAGCGTCTGTCTGCTCAATCAACTTGCGCAGCAGCTGGTTGTTCAGTGCATGACCGGACTTGAAGCCTTTGAACTCACCAATCAGGCTGTTGCCCAGCAGGTAGAGGTCGCCAATTGCATCGAGGATCTTGTGTTTGACGAATTCGTCTTCATAACGAAGACCGTCTTCGTTCAACACGCCATCGGCGTCGACCACGATTGCGTTTTCAACGCTGCCGCCGAGTGCGAGGTTGTGCTTGCGCAGGTACTCGATGTCACTCATGAAACCAAAGGTACGCGCGCGGCTGACTTCTTTTACGAACGAAGTGCTGGAAAAGTCCACGCTTGCACTCTGGGTGCGGTCCCGGAAAACCGGGTGATCGAAATCGATCTCGAAGCTCACCTTGAACCCTTCGAAAGGCACGAAAGTGGCGCGCTTGTCGCCGTCTTCCACTGTCACTTCACGCAGGATGCGGATGAATTTCTTGGCGGCGTCCTGTTCTTCCAGGCCTGCCGATTGAATCAGGAATACGAAGGGTCCAGCGCTGCCATCCATGATCGGGACTTCGGACGCGGAGAGCTCGACGTAGGCGTTATCGATGCCCAGGCCAGCCATGGCCGAGAGCAAGTGCTCTACCGTGTCCACTTTGACGTCGCCATTGATCAGCGTCGTCGACATAGTGGTTTCACCGACGTTTTCCGCGCGGGCAGGAATCTGCACCACAGGGTCGAGGTCAGCGCGACAAAACACAATGCCAGTGTCGACAGGCGCAGGCTTGAGGGTCAGATAGACCTTCTCACCGGAGTGCAGGCCTACACCTGTGGCACGGATAATATTTTTCAGTGTGCGTTGTTTAATCATGGCTTGGGCCGCTTCAGCGCAAATTGCGAACTGGTATCAACAAAGGCTGGCGATGATAGCAGACCATGCCTTTGCTGAACACCAATCACCTTCATAGGCCTGATACATTCCATCAATCGGCCTGACGACGCAGGAATGCCGGGATGTCCAGGTAGTCCAGGTCATCTTGCGGATTCATCTTCGCGGCAGCCGCAGCACCGGCCTGAGCCTGGTTGCGCATGACGGTCGGACGGTCCAGATCACGGTAGTTCACCGCTGGCGCTTCCTGACGGGCCGGAGCCGGTTGTTGCACCTGCGCCGACGCCATGGAGGTGTGAACGGTGTTGTCGATGACCTTTACAGGCTTCTCGATTTTCGCGCCCAGACCGGTGGCAACTACGGTGACGTGCAGCTCGTCGCGCATGTCCGGATCGATAACGGTACCGACCTTGACCATCGCGTGCTCGGAAGCGAAGGCTTCGATGATGCTACCCACGTCGGAGTACTCACCCAGCGACAGGTCAGGACCTGCGGTGATGTTCACCAGGATGCCGCGTGCGCCCTGCAGGTTGACGTCTTCGAGCAGCGGGTTGCGGATTGCCGCTTCAGTGGCTTCACGTGCACGGTTCGGACCGCTGGCGCAGCCAGTGCCCATCATCGCCATGCCCATTTCGCTCATCACGGTACGCACGTCGGCGAAGTCGACGTTGATCATGCCCGGACGCTTGATGATGTCGGAGATACCGCGAACGGCACCGGCCAGTACATCGTCTGCCTTGGCGAAAGCCGACAAGAGGCTTGCGTCTTTGCCGAGGATAGTCAGCAGCTTCTCGTTGGGAATGGTGATCAACGAGTCGACGCTTTCCGACAGCATGCGGATGCCTTCGTCGGCGATCTGCATACGCTTGCGACCTTCGAACGGGAACGGACGCGTCACGACCGCAACGGTCAGGATGCCCATTTCCTTGGCCACTTCGGCAATGATCGGCGCTGCACCGGTACCGGTACCGCCGCCCATGCCAGTGGTGATGAACACCATGTTGGTGCCCTGCAGCACTTCGGCAATGCGCTCACGGTCTTCCAGAGCGGCCTGACGACCCACTTCAGGATTGGCGCCCGCGCCCAGGCCTTTGGTCACGCCGGTGCCCAGTTGCAGAATGGTCCGCGCACCGATGTTTTTCAGCGCTTGAGCATCAGTGTTGGCGCAGATGAACTCAACGCCTTCGATGTTGCTCTTGACCATGTGATTGACAGCGTTGCCGCCGCCACCGCCGACACCGATAACCTTGATTACCGGGCTTGCGGGGATGTTGTCTACGAGTTCGAACATTTTCCCTCTCCTTACATTCTCTAGTTTTTTCGCCTACTGCTGTTTGTTGCGGTGTATCTACTGCAGTTGCTTGCCGCTTGAAGCTTGTCGCTTCAAGCTGCTTTTAAAAGTTGCCCTGAACCCACTTCTTCAAGCGGTCCAGCAACGGCGCCTGCGGCTCTTCGTTGCTGTAGCTGTCGCGGCTGCCGATACCGGAGAACGAAACCCCGTCGGACTGCTTTTGCAGGCCGTACATCAACAAACCAACGCCAGTGGAATAGATCGGGTTGCGCACCACGTCATCCAGGCCTTTGACGCCATGCGGTACACCGAGGCGTACCGGCATGTGGAAGATTTCCTCGGCCAGTTCAGTGGCGCCTTCCATCTTCGACGTGCCGCCAGTCAGCACGATGCCGGCCGGGATCAAGTCTTCGTAGCCGCTGCGACGCAGTTCGGCCTGGATCAACGTGAACAGTTCGTCGTAACGCGGCTCGACCACTTCGGCCAGGGCCTGACGCGACAGTTCGCGCGGTGGACGGTCGCCAACGCTTGGCACCTTGATGGTTTCGCCGGCGCCGGCCAGTTTGGCCAGGGCGCAGGCGTAACGGATCTTGATTTCTTCGGCGTACTGGGTCGGGGTGCGCAACGCCATGGCGATGTCGTTGGTCACCTGATCACCGGCAATCGGGATCACCGCGGTATGCCGGATCGCGCCTTCGGTGAAGATCGCGATGTCAGTGGTGCCGCCGCCGATGTCGACCAGGCACACGCCCAGTTCTTTCTCGTCGTCGGTCAATACCGAGTAGGCCGAGGCCAGTTGCTCGAGGATGATGTCGTCGATTTCCAGACCGCAGCGACGCACGCATTTTTCAATGTTCTGCGCGGCGTTGACGGCGCAAGTGACCACATGAACCTTGGCCTCCAGACGCACGCCGGACATGCCCAGTGGCTCGCGCACGCCTTCCTGGTTATCGATCACGTAATCCTGCGGCAGGGTGTGCAGCACGCGCTGGTCAGCCGGGATCGCCACGGCCTGAGCGGCATCCAGTACACGCTCGAGGTCCGCCGAGCTGACTTCGCGATCACGGATCGCGACGATGCCGTGGGAATTCAGGCTGCGGATGTGATTGCCGGCCACGCCGACAAATGCCGAGTGAATGCGGCAGCCGGCCATCAGCTGGGCTTCTTCGATCGCGCGCTGAATCGACTGCACGGTGGACTCGATGTTGACCACCACGCCCTTCTTCAGGCCACGGGACGGATGGGTACCGATCCCGACGATTTCCAGCGAGCCGTCGTCGGAGACCTCGCCGACCAGCGCCACCACCTTGGAGGTGCCGATATCGAGACCGACGATCATTTTGCCGCTTTGCACGTTTGCCATGGGTCCTGCCTCTTCTTAATTCTTTGCGACAGCGGGTTGGGCTGTCGTCGGCGCTACGGGTTCCCGCCAGCCAACAGCGAGGCCGTTGGCGTAGCGCAGATCGATGCGCGCAATGTTCGTAATCTGCTCTTTCAGCGTCTTGTCATAGATGGCGATGAAGCGGCGCATCTTTTCCACCAGGTTGCCGCGTCCCAGCAGCAACTCGATGCCAGGGCCGGAACTGCCGGCACCGGTGGTCAGGAACCAGCTGCCGCGTTCACGCAATTCCAGGCGTGCAATCGAAAAACCCAGCGGGCGCAACATCTGGCTCAATACCTGGTACTGCTGCATCACTTGCTGCTGCGCCCGTTGTGGGCCGAACAGTTGCGGCAGATGTTCGTAGTTCGCCAGTTCCTTGGGCGTGAACGCCTGGCCCTGGTTGTTGAGTAACGATTCGTCGCCCCAACGCGCGACCGGCAGTTGTTCTTCGAGGCGGATCACCACTTGATCCGGCCACACGCGACGCACTTCGGCGTGGGCGATCCATGGCATCTGCTCAAGCTCGGTGCGCATCCCGGCCAGATCGATGGTGAAGAAGCTCGACGCCACGAATGGCGCGATGCGCTGCTGCACCGCCTGCTGGCTGATGTAGCTCAGGTCGCCCTGCACCGCGATCTTGCTGATCGGCCGGTCGGCGTACGGCAGCAGACGCTGCGCGCCTTCGTACGTACCGAAGCCCAGCGCCACCAGCAGCACCGGCCAGAACAGGCTTTTCAGAAAGCCGAAATTGGCTTTCGGCAGGCGCGCGGACATCGGCTCTTTCGCCACCATTCGGCTGGCGCCACGCGGCACCGGCTTGCGGCCGGGTGCGGGGGGCTGATGTCGCAGATGAGCGCCTTGCATGGTCTTAACCTCGCGCCTCTTTATTGCCGGCGTCTTCAACGCTGGCCGCCAGAATAGCCAGTACCAGTTGCTGGAAATCCAGACCGGCGGCTCGCGCCGCCATCGGCACCAGACTGTGATCGGTCATGCCCGGTGCGGTATTCACTTCGAGGAACCAGAACTGCCCGTCGGCATCCTGCATCACATCCGCCCGGCCCCAACCGGCAATACCCAGCGCCTCACAGGCCTTGGCCGTGAGA
Organism: Pseudomonas granadensis; assembly: GCF_900105485.1. Lineage (GTDB taxonomy): Bacteria > Pseudomonadota > Gammaproteobacteria > Pseudomonadales > Pseudomonadaceae > Aquipseudomonas > Aquipseudomonas granadensis. Next base: position 4,481,775 of record NZ_LT629778.1, read on the forward strand.
TCCATGAGTTCCTGCTCCTTGGCGGCATCCAGCCCGCACGGAATGCGGTACTGGGTATCGTTGGCGATGTACTTGGCGTCGTAGTCGTAGAACGAGTGCGGTGTACCCAGGGCGATAGGAGGCAACACCTGGTCACGCAGAGTGGCGATGGTGAACTCCGGACCTTGAATCCATTGCTCGACCAACACTTGTGAATCGTAGGTACTGGCCGCTTTCCATGCGTCGATCAACTCGGACGCAGAACTCACTTTGGCCATCCCGATACTTGAACCTTCATGCGCCGGTTTGACGATCAAAGGGAAGCCCAGTTCCGTCGCTGCCGAAATACAATCGGCTTCACTGCACAGCACGGCGTGACGTGGCGTCGGAATCCCGAGGCTGTGCCAGACCTGCTTGGTGCGCAGTTTGTCCATGGCCAGCGCCGAGGCCAGAATGCCACTGCCGGTGTACGGAATGCCCGCGCACTCAAGCAGGCCTTGCATGCTGCCGTCTTCGCCGCCGCGACCGTGGAGAATGATGAACGCACGGTCGATCTTTTCGCTGAGCAGACGCTGCAGGAAGTCGTCGCCGACATCGATGCCGAACGCGTCCACGCCAGCGCTTTGCAGCGCCTCGAGCACGGCGTTACCGGATTTCAACGAAACCTCACGCTCGGCACTCAGGCCGCCGAAGAGCACGGCGACGCGGCCGAAGTCTTTCGGCGCGATGGTGGAAAACAGCTTGGCGTAGGCAGCAGTCATTTCAACTTCCCCTCGACCGACGCCGCCACGGCGCCAGCGAACAATTCACTTTTCAACAGCTTCGGCGCGAGACCGCCGATATCACCGGCGCCCTGGCACAGCAGGATGTCGCCGGCACGCAGCAGCGGCTTGACCAGCGGCGCGAGGTCGACGCCACGCTCGATGTAGATCGGGTCGAGCTGGCCGCGCTGACGGATGCTGTTGCACAGCTTGCGGCTGTCGGCGCCGGGGATCGGCTCTTCGCCGGCCGGATAGACTTCCATCAGCAGCAGCACGTTGGCGTCGGCCAGTACATTGACGAAGTCGTCGTACAGATCGCGGGTGCGGCTGTAACGGTGCGGCTGATACACCATCACCAGACGGCGCTCCGGCCAGCCACCGCGCACGGCTTTGATCACCGCCGCGACTTCGGTCGGGTGATGGCCGTAGTCGTCAACCAGCATCACGTTGCCGCCGTCGACCGGCAGTTCGCCGTAGACCTGGAAGCGTCGACCCACGCCCTGGAAACCCGAGAGCCCCTGTACGATGGCTTCATCGCTGACGCCCTCGTCGGTGGCAATACAAATGGTCGCCAGCGAGTTGAGCACGTTGTGGTTGCCGGGCATGTTCACCGACACTTCCAGCGGCTCGCGATCCGGGCGCAGCACGGTGAAGAACGTCTGCATGCCTTGCTGGCGAACATTGATCGCGCGCACGTCGGCGTCTTCGCTGAAGCCATAGGTCACGGTCGGACGCTTGACCAGCGGCAGGATTTCACGCACCACCGGATCGTCCAGGCACATCACCGCCAGCCCGTAGAACGGCAGGTTGTGCAGGAATTCGACGAAGGTTTTCTTCAGTTTGTTGAAGTCGCCGTCGTAGGTCGCCATGTGATCGGCGTCGATGTTGGTGACCACGGCCACCAGCGGCTGCAAATGCAGGAAGCTCGCATCGCTCTCGTCGGCTTCGGCGATCAGGTAACGGCTGGTGCCGAGTTGGGCATTGGTGCCCGCGGCATTCAACCGGCCACCGATTACAAAGGTCGGATCGAGGCCACCGGCAGCGAACACCGAAGCGATCAGGCTGGTAGTCGTAGTTTTGCCGTGGGTACCGGCGACGGCGATGCCGTGGCGATAGCGCATCAGCTCGGCGAGCATTTCCGCACGCGGTACCACCGGGATACGGCGCTCAAGCGCGGTCGCGACTTCCGGGTTGGAGGTGTTCACCGCGCTCGACACTACCAGCACATCAGCGGCCGCAGCGTTCTCGGCACGGTGACCAATGAAGATCTGCGCGCCGAAGGATTCCAGGCGCTCGGTGACCGGCGAGGCTTTCAGGTCGGAACCGGAGACTTGATAGCCCAGGTTCAACAGCACTTCGGCGATACCGCACATACCCACGCCGCCGATACCGACGAAGTGGATGCGGCGGATGCGGCGCATTTCCGGTTGTGGCATGGCTTTCTGATTCTCAACCATGGGCCACCTCCAGACAGGTATCGACCACGCTACGGGTGGCATCGGGTTTGGCCAGACGGCGGGCCGCTTGGGCCATTGCTTCGAGTCGTTGCGGTTGCATCAAGACCTCTGTCAGGCGCGCGGCAAGGTCCGCGGCGCCAGTCGTTCTTTGCGGCATCAGGAAGGCAGCGCCTTCGCGAGCCAAATAATCGGCGTTGCGGGTCTGGTGATCGTCGATCGCGTGGGGCAAAGGCACCAGCATCGAGGGCAGACCGGCGGCCGCCAGCTCACTGATGGTCAACGCGCCTGCGCGGCATACCACCAGGTCAGCCCAGCCATAGGCGTGGGCCATGTCTTTGATGAACGGCTGCACCTGCGCTTCCACGCCCGCGGCGCGGTAACGCTCGGCAGTCACTTCATCGTGATTTTTGCCGGCCTGATGAAACACTTCCGGGCGCAAATCGGCAGCGACCTGGGCCAGGGCTTCAGGCAGCAATTTATTCAACGGTTCTGCGCCCAGGCTACCGCCAAGGATCAGCAAACGCGGTTTGCGGCCGGCCAGCGCCGGTCGCGATATTTCGAGGAACAGCTCGCTGCGCACCGGATTACCGGTGGTACGGCGGCTGTCCGACAGAGTAAAGGTGTCGGGGAACGCTTCACACACTCGGGCGGCGAACGGCACCAGCAACCGATTGGCGGTGCCAGCGACGGCGTTCTGCTCGTGAACGATCACCGGCACGCCGGCCAGTTTCGCTGCGAGGCCGCCGGGCCCGGTCACATAACCACCGAAGCCGACCACACACACCGGCTTCAGGCGACGCATGATTGCCCGTGCCTGCCACACCGATTTCAGCAACATCAACGGTGCCTTGAGCAACGACAGTTTGCCCTTGCCGCGCAGGCCGCTGGCGTTGATCCGGTGCAACTCGAGACCCGCCGCCGGGACCAGTTCGTTTTCGATGCCGCGTGGCGTGCCGAGCCAGTGCACGGTGTAGCCGCGCTCCTGAAACTCGCGGGCACAGGCCAGCGCCGGGAACACGTGGCCGCCGGTACCGCCGGCCATGATCAATACGTTAGCGCCCATGAGTCGGCTCCTCGGCGAAGTCGCTTTCATGGAATTCCATCTCTTCGCTGCCCAAGTGGGTTCGACTCTCCCACTCGATGCGCAGCAACAAGCCCAGACAGGCGCAGCAGATCACCAGCGAACTACCGCCGTAACTGAGGAACGGCAAGGTCAGACCCTTGGTCGGCAGCAGGCCGACGTTCACACCGATGTTGATCAGGAACTGACCAATCCACAGGAACGACAGACCGTAAGCCACATAAGCGGCGAAGAACTGCTTGGCCTTCTCGGCCCACAAGCCGATGTACATGCCGCGAACACACACGAACACGAACAGCGCGACGGTGCACAGCGAACCGACCGCGCCGAGTTCTTCGGCGAGTACCGAGAACACGAAGTCGGTGTGCGCTTCCGGCAGGTAGAACTGCTTCTGCACGCTGTTGCCCAGGCCCACGCCCAGCCATTCACCGCGACCAAACGCGATCAACGCTTGCGACAGTTGATAACCGGCGCCGAACTGGTCGGCCCACGGGTCGGCGAAGTTGGTCAGACGCGCCATCCGGTAGGGCTGCATCTGAATCAGCAAGACCACGGCACCGACCGCCAGCACCACCATCAGCGAGAAACGGAACAGCCCGACCCCGCCCAAAAACAGCATCGCCGCCGCCGCGCCCATCATCACCACGGTGGCGCCGAAGTCCGGCTCCATCAGCAGCAGACCGGCCATCGGCAGCAGCACGATGAACGGCTTGAAAAAGCCCATCCAGCTCTCGCGCACTTCTTTCTGGCGACGCACCAGATAACCGGCGAGGTAGATCACCACAAACACCTTGGCGATTTCCGAGGGCTGCACGTTGAAGAAGCTGAAACCGATCCAGCGCATCGAACCGTTCACTTCGCGGCCGATGCCGGGGATGATCACCATCACCAGCAAACCGAACGCGCCGATCAGCATCATCCAGCCGAGGCGCTGCCAGGTGGCGATCGGGATCATCATGGTGACGATGCACGCGCCCAAACCCAGCACCACATAAATAAGGTGGCGAATCATGTAATACAGCGGACTGCCCGACTGCGCCGCCGCCACTTCGGTGGACGCGGAGGCAATCATGATCAAACCGAGCCCGAGCAGCGCCAGGCACCCGGCGAGCATCGGGAAATCGAGGTCGATGCCACGCCCGGTGATCAACGGCGACGGGTACGGTTTGATGATGTTTCTAAGGTTCATGCCAGTTCCTCCACGGCGCGGACGAACTGGTGACCACGGTCTTCGTAATTCTTGAACATGTCGAAACTGGCGCAGGCCGGCGACAGCAGCACCACATCGCCCGGTTGCGCGGCGGCACGGCATTGCGCGACAGCATCGACCAGCGAGGTCGCACGAATCAGAGGCACGGCATCGCCGAGCGCTTCGCCGATCTTGTCCGAGTCGCGGCCCATCAGGACCACGGCGCGGCAGTTGGCCGCGACCGGAGCACGCAGGTCATTGAACTCGGCGCCCTTGCCATCGCCGCCGGCGATCAGAATGACCTTGCCGTCGATGTCCGCGCCCAGCCCTTCAATCGCGGCCAGTGCGGCGCCGACGTTGGTGGCTTTGGAATCGTTGTAGTAGGCAACGCCATCCAGGTCACGCACCCACTGGCAGCGGTGTTCGAGCCCGGTGAAGTTGCGCAGGGCCGACAGCATGGCGTCGAACGGCAGACCAACCGCATGGCCGAGCGCCAGCGCCGCGAGGGCGTTGGACTGGTTATGCGCACCGCGCACCTTCAGTTCACGCACCGGCAGCAGATTCTGGAATTCGAAAGCCAGGTATTTCTCGCCGCCCTCTTCACGCAGACCGAATGCCTTGAAATCCGGCTTGTTCAGACCGAAGGTCCAGTACGGCTGGCCCTCGCCGATCAAAGGACGGCTCAGCGCATCCTGACGGTTGACCACGAACTGCTTCGCGCCACGGAAGATCCGGTGCTTGGCCAGGTGATACGCCGGCAGACCGCTGTAGCGATCCATATGGTCTTCGCTGATGTTCAGCACGGTGGCGACTTCAGCGTTGAGCTGGTCGGTGGTTTCCAGTTGAAAACTCGACAGTTCCATCACGTACAGCTCGATGTCGTCGCTGAGCAGATCCAGCGCCGGCGTGCCGAGGTTGCCACCGACGGCGACGCGTTTGCCGGCCGCAGCGGCCATCTCGCCGACCAGTGTGGTGACGGTGCTTTTCGCGTTGGAACCGGTAATCGCGACGATCGGCGCCCGCGCATTACGCGCGAACAACTCGATGTCGCCGGACATTTTCACGCCACGCGCCGCAGCGGCTTGCAGGGCCGGAGTCGCCAGCGCCAGGCCGGGGCTCACGTAGAGCTCGTCGGCACGGCAGAGGAATTCCACGTCCAGCTCGCCACAACGCACTTCCACGTGCGGATAGTCACGCTTGAGCGTGGCCAGTTCCGGTGGATTGTCCCGCGTGTCGGCGACGGCAAACGCCACGCCCCGGTTCGCCAGGAAGCGAACCAGGGACATGCCGCTCTTGCCGAGGCCGACAACGATGCGGAAGTGGTCAGAAGCGATCAGAGACACTCGTTCTACCTCAGCTTCAGGGTGGCAAGGCCAACCAGCACGAGAATCACGGTGATGATCCAGAAACGGACGATCACGCGCGGCTCGGGCCAGCCCTTGAGTTCAAAGTGGTGATGGATCGGTGCCATGCGGAACACACGGCGACCGGTGAGCTTGAAGGACGCAACCTGAATGACCACTGACAGGGTTTCCATCACGAACACGCCGCCCATGATGAACAGGACGATTTCCTGACGCACGATTACCGCAATGGTGCCCAGTGCCGCGCCGAGTGCCAGGGCACCAACGTCACCCATGAACACTTGCGCCGGATAGGTGTTGAACCACAGGAAGCCGAGGCCGGCGCCAATCAGTGCGCCGCAGAACACGATCAGCTCGCCCGCGCCCGGTACGTAAGGAATCAGCAGGTACTCAGCGAATTTCACGTTACCCGACAGGTAGCAGAAAATCCCCAGACCGCCGCCGACCATGACCGTCGGCATGATCGCCAGACCGTCGAGGCCGTCAGTCAGGTTGACCGCGTTGCTTGAGCCGACGATCACGAAATAGGTCAGCACGATGAAACCGGCGCCCAACGGAATGCTGTAGTCCTTGAGCATCGGCAGGATCAGCGTGGTTTCAACCGGGGTGGACGCCGTCATATAAAGGAAGATCGCCGCACCGAGGCCGAACACCGACTGCCAGAAATACTTCCAGCGGCTCGGCAGGCCACGCGAGTTCTTCTCGATGACTTTGCGGTAATCGTCGACCCAGCCGATGGCGCCGAACAGCAGGGTCACCAGCAACACCACCCAGACGTAACGGTTGCTGAGGTCGGCCCAGAGCAAGGTGCTGACTCCGATCGACGACAGGATCAGCGCGCCGCCCATGGTCGGCGTACCGGATTTGGACAGGTGCGATTGCGGGCCGTCGTTGCGCACGGACTGGCCGATCTGACGGTTCTGCAGGGTGCGGATCATCCACGGGCCATAGCACAGCGACAAGACCAGCGCGGTCAGCACACCGAGAATCCCGCGCAGGGTCAGGTACTGAAAGACCGCGAAGCCTTTGTAGAACTGTTGCAGATACTCCGCTAGCAGCAGCAGCATTAATGTTTCTCCAGACTGGACCCGCACAGAGCCGCAACGATGTTTTCCATCGCTGCACTGCGCGAACCCTTGATCAAAATGGTGGTGTTTGTGTCCTGCTCGGCGTCGAGGGCTTGGATCAGTTCGGCTTGCGTGCCGAAGTGATGCGCCTGTTCACCGAAAGCGTTCACGGCGTGGACCATGTTCGGCCCGACAGCGTAAAGCGCGGAAACCTTGCCTCGGGCGTACTCGCCCACGTCGCGGTGCCCCTGCTCCGCCCACTCGCCCAACTCGCCGATATCCCCGAGCACCAGGACGGTGCGGCCGGAAAAGCCGGCGAGTATATCAACGGCGGCGCACATCGAGGTGGGGTTTGCGTTGTAAGTGTCGTCGATCACGCGCATGCCGTTTTTCGCCAGTTGCGCGACGGTGCGGCCCTTGACCGGTTGCACCGCGCCAAGCCCGGTGGCGATGCCGAACAGCGACACGCCCAAGGCGTGGGCGGCAGCGGCGGCGGCCATGGCATTGGCGACGTTATGGGTGCCGAGCAGGTTCAACTGCACACGTTCGCTGCCTTCCGGTGTGTGCAGATTGAAGGCCGGGCAACCACGCGCATCGGTGCTCAAGTCGCTGGCGTAGAAATCCGCCCGAATGTTGCTCAGAGCGAAGGTAAGCACTTTGCGAGCGCCTGCACGGGTCTGCCAGATACCGAAGGCCTTGTCATCGAGATTGAGCACGGCGACGCCATCAGCGGCGAGGCCGTCGATGATTTCGCCTTTGGCTTCGACGATTTTTTCCGGCCCGCCGAACTCGCCAACGTGGGCGGTACCGGCGTTATTGAGGATCGCGACGTGCGGCTTGGTCAGGCCCACGGTGTAGGCGATTTCGCCGAGACGCGAGGCACCCAGTTCGATCACCGCCGAAGTGTGCTCCGGGGCGAGTTCGAGCAGGGTCAGCGGCGCGCCGAGGTCATTGTTCAGATTGCCACGGGTGGCCAGCACCGGACCGCGGGTGCGCAGGATGCTCGCGAGCATTTCCTTGACCGTGGTCTTGCCGCTGGAACCGGTCACCGCTGCCACTGGCTGAGTAAAGGCGGCGCGGTTCAAGGCGCCCAACTGGCCCAGCGCCTGACGGCTGTCCTTGACCAGCAATTGCGGCAGCGTGCTGTCGGCGACTTCACGCTCGACCAGTGCAGCAACGGCACCCTTGCCAGCGACATCGCTCAGATAATCATGGCCGTCGAAACGCGGACCGGTCAGGGCGACAAACAATTGGCCCGGCTGGATCGCGCGGCTGTCGATGCTGACGCCATTGAAGCTGGCATCGCTGCCGATCAGACGGGCGTCGAGGGCGTTGGTCAGCTCGCTGAGTGTCAGGGCTTTAAGCATGGGCCACCTCCCACGCGGTCAGGGCATGATCGGCCTCGGCCAGATCGGAGAAGGCATGGCGCACGCCGTTGATTTCCTGGTAGTCCTCGTGACCTTTGCCCGCAAGAACAATCACGTCGTGAGCCGTCGCGCCGGCAATCAATTGCGCAATGGCCTGGCCACGGCCGGCGACGAAGGTGACTTTATCCACAGCGGTGAAACCGGCGCGGATGTCATCGAAGATCACGGCCGGGTCTTCGGTGCGCGGGTTGTCATCTGTGACCAATACTTTGTCCGCCAAACGCTCGACCACTTCGGCCATCAACGGACGCTTGCCGCGATCGCGATCACCGCCGCAGCCGAACAGGCACAGCAACTGACCTTTGACGTGCGGGCGCAGTGCGCTCAGAACTTTTTCCAGCGCATCCGGGGTGTGGGCGTAATCGACCACCACCAACGGTTGTGTGCCGCCACCCAGACGCTGCATGCGCCCGGCCGGACCTTCGAGCTTCGGCAGCACTTTGAGAATTTCGTCGAGGGCGTAATCCAGACCGAGCAAGGCGCCGACGGCCGCCAGTACATTGCTCAGGTTGAAACGCCCGAGCAGCGTGCTGCGCAGATGATGTTCGCCCTGCGGCGTGACCAGCGTGGCGCGCACGCCATGGTCGTCGAACTGCGCTTCGCGGCAAAACAGGTAAGCGCTGCTGTCGAGCAGGCTGTAGGTGATCAGGCGCGATTCGCGTTTTTCCGCGGCCAGTTGCCGACCGAAATCATCATCGAGGTTGACCACACGGCATTTCAGGTCATTCCAGGCGAACAACCTGGCTTTGGCCTCGGCATACGCCTGCATGGTGCCGTGATAATCCAGATGGTCGCGGGACAGATTGGTCATCACCGCCACGTCAAACGCCAGCGCGCTCACGCGGCCCTGATCCAGACCATGGGACGACACTTCCATGGCCACGGCTTTGGCACCGGCCTTTTTCAGGTCGCCCAGGGTTGCCTGCACGGCGATCGGATTCGGCGTGGTATGCAGACCGCTTTCCAGCGCGCCATAGAAGCCGGAACCCAGGGTGCCGACGATGCCGCAATGCTGGCCGAGCAGATCCAGCGCCTGCGCGACCAATTGGGTCACGCTGGTCTTGCCGTTGGTACCGGTCACACCGATCAGATTCAGGTGATGGCTCGGCTCGCCATAAAAGCGCCCGGCGATGTCCGACAACTGCGCCGCCAGACCCTTGACTGGAATCAGCGGCACATCGGTGATCGGCAGCACGGTGGCACCTTCCACTTCATACGCCACGGCCGCGGCGCCGCGTTGCAGGGCATCGGCGATGTGCGCACGGCCGTCGAATTTGCCGCCGGGCACGGCGAGAAACAGATCGCCGGCGCGCACGTTGCGGCTGTCCAGCGCCAATTCACGGATCAACAGATCGTGGCCGGCGTGGGGGAATATCTTGTTCAGACTCAATGACATCAGCCGCGCCCTCCATTGGCTTTCAGCGGAATGACCGGGGTAGCGTTGGCCTGTTGCGTGGTCGGCAGGTTATCCGGGGTCACGTTCATCAGGCGCAGGGTGCCGGACATCACACGGCTGAACACCGGCGCCGAGACCAGACCACCGAAATAGCCGGCCTTGGTCGGCTCGTCGATCACCACCACGATGGCGTAACGCGGATCGCTCATCGGGCCGAAGCCAGCGAACAGCGAGCGGTAGGAGTTTTCCGCGTAGCCTTTGGTGCCGACCGAGGTTTTACGCGCCGTACCCGACTTGCCGCCGACGTGATAAGCCGGCACCTGCGCACGGAACACGCCGCGCGGCGCTTCGATCACTTGCTGCAACATGCCCTGCATGGTTTTTGCCACGGCTTCGGGCAGCACTTGCGCGGTCTGCGGCATCTTGTCGGTTTTGATCAGGGTCAGCGGCGCCAGACGACCGTTGTTGGCCAACGCCGAGAACGCGTGCACCAGCTGGATCGCGGTCACGGAAATACCGTAGCCGTAAGACAAGGTTGCAGTTTCGGCCTTGCGCCATTCGCGGTAATTCGGCAGATTGCCGACACGTTCGCCGGGGAAGCCCAGGCCGGTGTCCTGGCCGAGGCCGACTTTTTGCGCGAGGCGGAAAATCGTTTCGCCGCCGATGTCGAAGGCGACCTTGCTCATGCCGACGTTACTGGAATTGATCAGAATCCCGGTCAGGTCGAGCACCGGACCTTCGCTCTTGGACACGTCTTTAATGGTGTATTTGCCGATCTGCAACGAGCCCGGATACACCTCGACGGTATCGCTCGGTTTCCAGCGACCGGTTTCGATCGCCGCGCTCATCGAGATGGCTTTCATGGTCGAACCTGGTTCGAACACATCGATCATCGCGCGGTTGCGCATCATCGCCGGTTGCAGGTTACGACGGTTGTTCGGGTTGTAGGTCGGCTGGTTGACCATGGCGAGAATCTCGCCGGTCTTCACATCCATGATCACCAGACTGCCGGCCTTGGCGCCGTTCTCGATGATCGCGTTGCGCAGCTCGCGGTTGGCCAGGTATTGCAAACGCAGGTCAATCGACAACGCCAAGGGCTTGCCGGCCTTGGCGTTTTTGGTGACCTGGACATCCTTGATCAGCCGCCCGCGGCGATCCTTGATCACTTGTCGTTTGCCCGGGACCCCGGCCAGCCATTCGTCATAGGCCAGCTCGACACCTTCGCGGCCGTGATCGTCGATATCGGTAAAGCCAACCATGTGCGCGGTGACTTCGCCGGCCGGGTAGAAGCGGCGGAATTCTTCGATGCCGTAAACGCCCGGCACTTTCAGGTCGAGCACAGCCTGGCCCTGCTCGGGGGTCAAGCCGCGCACCAGGTAAATGAATTCTTTATTGGCCTGAGCTTCGAGGCGTTCGGCCAGGGCCTTCGGGTCCTGACCCAGCGCGGCAGCGAGTGCCGGCCACTTCTCTTTGGCCGACTGCATTTCCTTGGCGTTGGCCCACAGCGTGGTCACCGGGGTACTCACGGCCAGAGGCTCGCCGTTACGGTCGGTGATCAGACCACGGTGCGCCGGAATCGGGATGTGCCGCAGACTGCGCGCGTCGCCCTGCCCCTTGAGGAAATCACGGTCGACCACTTGCAGGTCGATGATCCGCCAGCAGATCGCCGCAACCATCAGGCCGAGCAGCGCCACCATCAGGCGGAAGCGCCATGGGAACAGTGCGCCTTCGAGCTTCATCATGGCGCCACCATCTTCACGTCAGCCGCGCCGGGAATGTGCATTTTCAATTGTTCGGTAGCCAGCACTTCGATGCGGCTGTGCGCAGTCCAGGTGCTCTGCTCGAGAATCAGCCGGCCCCACTCGGCCTGCGCCTTGTCGCGCACGCTGAGTTCGTTATAAAGGGTGTTGAGCAACTGACGGTTCCAGTGCGCGCTGTACGACACGGCAATCGCCGAAAAAAGCACGCCGATAAACAACAGCAGCATCAGAAAGCTGCCGCCAGGCAATGGCTTGGCGAAAAGCTTGCTCACCGCAACTTCTCCGCGACACGCATGACCGCACTACGGGAACGTGGGTTGGCTTTGAGCTCGGCGTCCGAGGCCGTCTGCGCTTTGCCGTGGATTTTGATTTTCGGTTCGAAGGCAACGTGGCGCACTGGCAGGTTACGCGGCAGATTGTCGGCCTCGCCCTTGACCAGTTTGCGCATGAACAGTTTGACGATGCGGTCTTCCAGCGAATGGAAGCTGATCACCACCAGACGACCGCCGACTTCCAGCGCATCCAGAGCGGCTTCGAGGCCGGCTTCCAGATCACCCAATTCGTTATTGACGTGAATGCGCAAACCCTGGAATGCGCGGGTGGCCGGGTTCTTGCCCTTTTCCCACGCCGGGTTGGCGACTTTCAGTACTTCAGCCAGATCGGCGGTGCGCTCGAACGGCTTGATATCGCGACGCTCGACCACGGCACGGGCCATGCGCCCTGAAAAACGCTCTTCGCCGTATTCCTTGAACACCCGGGCGATTTCTTCAGCCGGCGCGGTGTTGACGAACTCGGCCGCGCTGATGCCACGGGACGGGTCCATGCGCATGTCCAGCGGGCCGTCGTTGAGGAAACTGAAACCGCGTTCGGCATCATCGAGCTGCGGCGACGACACACCGAGGTCGAGCAGAATACCGCTGACCTTGCCGGCCAGACTCTGTTCGGCAACCACCGAACCGAGCTCGGCAAAGCTGCGCTGCACAACGACAAAGCGGCCGTCTTCGGCCGCTAGCGTTTGCCCGGTGGCAATCGCTTGAGGGTCCTTGTCGAATCCGATGAGCCGACCGTCCGTGCCGAGCTGGCTCAAGATCAGCCGGCTGTGCCCGCCGCGCCCGAACGTGCCGTCCAGATAGCAGCCATCAGGACGTACGGCGAGAGCCTCGACGGCTTCGTCAAGCAGTACGGTGATGTGGTTAAAGCCGCTATCAATAGTCACAGGATCAAATCACGCAGTTCATCAGGCATCGCGCCCGGTTGTTGAATAGCAGCAAGGTCAGCGGCAGACACCGCGTTCCATGCATCCTCGTCCCACAATTGGAACTTGTTCAGTTGGCCTACCAGCATCGCGCGCTTATCCAGCCTGGCGTACTCGCGCAGACGCGGTGGAACCAGAAAACGACCACTGCCATCGAGCTCGAGGTCGACGGCATTACCAATCAGCAAACGTTGCAGGCGACGGTTCTCTTCGCGAAGCGAAGGGAGCGCGCGCAACTTGGTTTCAATGATTTCCCATTCGTCGAGCGGGTAGACACACAAGCACGGGTCGACAGCATCAATGGTCACGATCAATTGGCCGGAACTACGCGAATCGAGCTCGTCACGGTACCGGCTCGGCATGGCGAGACGGCCCTTTGCATCGAGACTGATAGCGTTAGCTCCGCGAAACACGTCTGCGTTTCTCCAATTTTTATCGTTTTGAGCTCAAAAAACCCACTTCATGCCACTTTCCGCCACTTGCGCACACTATAGGAATGCGCCCACCACACCGTCAAGGCGCGGATTAAAGGAAAACCCTTACAGAACGGAGATTTAGCAGCTTAAAAGGAGGCACAACGAGAATCTGACGGGGGCTTTTGACCAATAACCTGATGCAGCACTGAAAGCTGCGCTCGGAAGTTAAAGTAGTTTGTTAAGAGTAAGATTTTTTTGGTATTACAGATGCGCTTCTGCTGTTGATTGAAGCGAGGTGGGAAATGGCTATTACCGCGTTTGCCGCTGCCGGATTTTCAGCCCAGGCCTGCTGATATTACACAGCCCTGTTGCCATTGATTCAAGCAGGGAAAGAAAAGGTGGAGAGTCGATCTGTAAGCCGGGTTCTGTCTTGAACAGTCATTCGTCTACGATGGCCATCACTGGACATCTTTAGCAACCTACCCGGTCCCAGCGCGGGCCACGCCTTGGGACCCTATTTGGTCTTGCTCCAAGTGGGGTTTACCTAGCCACGAACTGTTGCCAGACGTGCGGTGCGCTCTTACCGCACCTTTTCACCCTTACCGGCGCTTGCGCGCTTAGGCGGTTATTTTCTGTGGCACTTTCCGTAGGCTCACGCCTCCCAGGCATTACCTGGCACTTCGCCCTATGGAGCCCGGACTTTCCTCCCCCCCCTAATTTTCATAGAGGGCAGCGACTGTCCGATCGACTCTCCGCCGCGAAGGTTAACGGCAGAGCGGCGGAAGAACAAGCGCTAAAACCCGCAAGACCGCTATGGGCGACGGCTTACACGCCCTTCTGCTTATCCAGCGCAACCTGATAAAGCACGTTTTTGCGCTCTCCGGTGATCTGTGCGGCAAGCGCAGCGGCGCGTTTGAGTGGCATTTCCTCAAGCAGCAGATCGAGGATACGCATCGCCTCGCCGCTGACCGCGTCTTCGGATTCCGGCGCGGTCCAGCCCGCCACCAGCACCACACATTCACCGCGCTGCTGATTGCTGTCCGATTCGACGAATGCGCGCAGCTCGGCCAGCGGCAGGCCCTTGAGCGTTTCGAAGGTCTTGGTGATCTCCCGGGCCAGCAAGGCCTGACGCTCGCCGCCGAACACTTCTTCCATGTCCTGCAGACACTCAAGAATGCGATGCGGGGCTTCGTAGAAGATCAAAGTGCGCGGCTCTTCCTTGACGGCTTCGAGACGAGCCTTGCGCCCCACCGACTTGGCCGGCAGAAAGCCTTCGAAGATAAACCGGTCGGACGGCAGGCCGGCCGCCGACAGCGCCGCGATCAATGCACAGGCGCCTGGCACCGGCACCACATTAATTCCCGCCGCTCGCGCCTGACGCACCAGGTGGTAACCCGGATCGGAGATCAGCGGCGTGCCGGCATCGGAGATCAGCGCCACGTTGTCACCGGCCAGCAGACGGGTGATAAACCGGCTACCTTCATCCCGTTCGTTGTGTTCGTGGCAGGCCGCCAGTGGCGTAGCGATCCCGAAGTGCTGCATCAGCCGCGCCGAGTGCCGCGTGTCTTCGGCGGCAATCAATGCCACTTCGCGGAGGATTTTCAGGGCCCGGGCGCTGATGTCGTCCAGGTTGCCGATGGGCGTCGCCACCACATAAAGCGAGCCAGCAGCGGAATTCAGGGAACCTGGAGCAGTCAAAGCGCACACCTCGTGATCGGTAAAAGCGGCCATTGTAGCGCGTCACGAGGCTTGCGACGTGCTCGCGCCGAGCGCGGTTTTTCGCACAGTTGCGGGCCGCCGCAACATTTACTCCTGCTAAATTGCCCGTTTCACGCCAGTAACATCGCGCCCCGGCCAGTGCTTGGGTACAATTCCACGCTAATTTGATCGAGTATCAGGAACACTTACATGATCGCTTGCCTGCGGCTGTTCACTGCCCTCTGCCTCGCTGCCTTGTTGGCGGCTTGCGCCAGCTCCCCTTCCTCCAGCCTTGGCGAACTTCCACGGACTCCGGATGCCAGCATCGAGCAACTGCTCGAACAGGCGACCCAGGCTAAAACCCCGGAAAAAGCCGCTCTGTTGCGCTTGAGCGCCGCCGACCTTGCCTATCGTCAGGGCAATGCCGGCCAGTCCGCGCAAATCCTGCAACAAGTGCCGGTCGAGCAACTCAAGCCTGGCCAGCAGATTTTCGCCAACACCCTCTCCGCCGAACTGGCCATGACCCGCAACCAGCCGAAAGCTGCGCTGACTGCCCTGAGCCATCCAAGCCTGCAGAAACTTGGCGAAATGCCGGAAGAGCAGCAAGTACGCACCGGCACTGTTCACGCCCGCGCTCTTGAAGCCGATGGCCAGACCCTGGCCGCCGCACGTGAACGCGTGTTCATCGCGCCGATGCTCGAAGGTGAAGCCGCGAGCAAGAACCACGAAGCGATCTGGACCCTGATCGGCTCGCTGCCGGCCGACCAACTGCAAGCCAACAGCACCGACGACCTCGGCGGCTGGATGGCTTTGGCCCTGGCGGTAAAAACCGCTGGCACGCTGGAACAGCAGCAGGCGGCGATCGACAATTGGCGCACACAGAACCCCAAGCACCCGGCCGCAATCAACCTGCCGCTGCCGCTGACCAAACTCAAGGAACTGGCCAGCCAGCCTCTGAGCAAGATCGCCCTGCTGTTGCCGCAGGATGGCCAACTGGCCGCGGTCGGCAAAGCCTTGCGTGAAGGCTTCATGGCGGCGCACTACCAGGCACAACAAGCCGGGCAAAAACCGCCAGCCATCGAGTTCTACGACAGCTCCAGGCTGACCTCGATGGACGAGTTCTACCGCAAGGCCCAGGCTGACGGCGTGCAACTGGTGGTCGGCCCGCTGGAAAAACCGCTGGTCAAGCAACTGAGCACCCGCCCGCAACTGCCGATCACCACCCTTGCGCTGAACTACAGCGAAGGCGATCAGGGTCCGGCGCAACTGTTCCAGTTCGGTCTGGCTGCCGAAGACGAAGCCCGCGAAGTGTCGCGCCGCGCCCGTGCCGATGGCCTGCACCGCGCCGCAATCATGGTGCCGAAAGGCGAATGGGGCGACCGCGTATTGCGTGCGTTCAGCCAGGACTGGCAGGCCAACGGCGGCAGCATCGTCGCTACCGAGCGTGTTGATCAGCCGGTGCAACTGGCCCAGCAGATCGCCGACATGTTCCAGCTGCGCCAGAGTGAAGCCCGCGCCAAGAGCCTGCAGAATGCGGCCGGCACCAACGTCGCCGCGCAGCCTTCGCGTCGCCAGGACATCGAATTCATCTTCCTTGCCGCCACGCCACAACAGGCGCAGCAGATCAAGCCGACCCTGAACTTCCAGTACGCCGGTGACGTTCCGGTCTACGCGACCTCGCACGTGTACAGCGCCAGCGGTGACATCAACCAGTACAACGACATGAACGGCATTCGCTTCTGCGAAACCCCATGGTTGCTGGACACCAGCGATCCGCTGCGTCAGCAAGTGGTTGCCCAGTGGCCGCAAGCCGCCGGCAGCCTCGGCCGTCTGTACGCAATGGGCGTGGACGCCTATCGCCTGGCACCGCGTCTGGGCCAGCTCAAAGCCCTGCCGGACAGCCGCATCGACGGTGAATCGGGCAGCCTCGGCATGACCCAGACCCAACGCGTCGTCCGTCAGTTGCCTTGGGCACAATTCGTCAGCGGCCAGGTGCAGCGCCTGCCGGACACCCCACGCTGATGCCTGACAGGTCACGCTCGCAAAGCGGCAAGGATGCCGAGCGTCAGGCGCTCGAACATCTGCAAAATCAAGGTCTGCGCCTGCTGGCGCAGAACTGGCTCTGCAAACGCGGCGAGCTTGATCTGGTCATGCTTGATGGCGATACAGTAGTATTCGTCGAAGTTCGTTATAGAAAGAACACTCAATGGGGTGGCGCGCTTGCCAGCATCGATGCGCGCAAGCAGCAGAAACTGATTTTTGCCGCGCAGTATTTTCTTCAGCGTGAATCGCGCTGGGCCAATTCCCCCTGCCGCTTCGACGTGGTGGCGATCGACAGCCACCCGGATCAGCTGAACTGGTTGCAGAATGCTTTCGACAGTTGATCGCCGGCGTTGCGACCCGGACAATTCCACCGCCACATTTTGCTCTTTGCTTTGCGGGCTGCACATTCATGTGCCGGACAGCCGCGCTACTTAAGGTCACACAGATGGACATGCAATCCCGAATTCGCCAGCTCTTCCAGGCCAGTATCGACACCAAGCAACAGGCGATGGACGTACTTGCACCGCACATCGAGCAAGCCAGCCAGATCATGGTCAACGCCCTGCTCAACGAGGGCAAGATGCTCTCGTGCGGCAACGGCGGCTCCGCCGGTGACGCGCAGCACTTTTCCTCGGAGCTGCTCAACCGTTTCGAACGCGAGCGTCCGAGCCTGCCGGCGATCGCGCTGACCACCGATACCTCGACGATCACCTCGATTGCCAACGACTACAGCTACAACGAAGTGTTCTCCAAGCAGATCCGCGCACTGGGCCAGCCCGGCGACGTGCTGCTGGCGATTTCGACCAGCGGTAACTCGGCGAACATTATTCAAGCGATCCAGGCCGCACATGATCGCGAAATGATTGTCGTAGCTTTGACCGGACGCGATGGCGGCGGCATGGCGTCGCTGCTGTTGCCCGAGGACGTCGAGATTCGCGTACCGGCCAATGTCACTGCACGTATTCAAGAAGTCCACTTGCTGGCGATCCATTGCCTCTGCGATCTGATCGACAGCCAACTGTTCGGGAGTGAAGAATGACCCCTAATCGCCTTGGCCTTCTGGCCTTGACTCTGTGCCTCGGCATCAGCGGCTGCACCTCGGTGGTGAATGCCAGCCGTGAAGCACCGATCGAAGACGACCGTGGCACGCGCACCTTCGGCAGCAAGATCGACGACTCGTTGATCGAAACCAAGGTCGGCGTGAACATAGCCAAAGCCGACCCGGCGCTGGACAACGATTCGCACATCGTCGTCACCAGTTTCAACGGCGTGGTACTGCTCGCCGGCCAGACCCCGCGCGAAGACCTCAAGGCCAAGGCCGAACAGGCTGCCGCCAATGTGCAACGGGTCAAGAAAGTCCACAACGAGCTGCAAGTGCTGCAGCCTTCGTCCCTGCTGGCTCGACAGAATGATGCGTGGCTGACCACCAAGATCAAGACGCAGATGCTCACCGACGCCAGCATTCCCGGCTCGCGCATCAAAGTCATTACCGAGAACGGCATCGTCTACCTGCTGGGCCTGCTGACCAAACAGGAAGCCACTCAGGCGACCAATCTGGTTCAGGGTGTTTCCGGCGTGCAGAAGATCGTGAAGCTGTTCGAGTACATCGACTGACCACCGAGCGGCAGACACAAAAAAGGCGATCCATCCGGATCGCCTTTTTTATTACTTCACCACTTTCAGGCTTGGCCGGCCGCTGGGGCGCGGTGGCTCGCTGTCCGGTGGCGGCTGGTCGTCATCCTGCTCGATATCGTCGTCGTCATCCAGCGGCGACTCGAGATCGAACACCATGCCCTGACCGTTCTCCCGGGCATAGATGCCCAGAATCGCGCTGATCGGCACGTACAGGCTGTGCGGCACACCACCGAAGCGACCTTCGAACGTCACCACGTCGTTGTCCATGTGCAGATGACGCACGGCGCTTGGCGAGATGTTCAGCACGATCTGCCCGTCGCTGGCGAAACCCTGCGGCACCTGCACCGCCGGGTATTCGGCGTTGACCAGCATGTGCGGGGTGCAATCGTTATCCACAATCCACTCGTAGAGCGCGCGGACCAGATAAGGTCGACTGGAGTTCATAGCGGCTCCTTAAGCCTTAGCGCATGTCGCGTTCGACACCAGACAGACTCGCCTGGAAAGCCTCACGCGCAAACTGGCGCTCCATATAATCAAGCAGCGGCTTGGCCGGCCGCGGCAGTTCAATACCCAGAATCGGCAAACGCCAGAGTATGGGTAATAGGCAGCAATCGACCAGACTTTGTTCCTCACTGAGGAAGAACGGCTTGTCCGCAAACAGCGGCGACACGCCCGTCAGGCTTTCGCGCAACTCCTTGCGCGCCACCACCCGCGCGGCTTCCTTGGCCTTGGGATCAAGAATCAGATCCACCAGACCGCACCAGTCACGCTGAATGCGATGAATCAGAAGACGGCTGTTGGCACGCGCCACCGGATAAACCGGCATCAACGGCGGGTGCGGGTAACGCTCGTCCAGATACTCCATGACCACGGTCGATTCCCACAACGCCAGGTCGCGATCGACCAGCGTAGGCAGGCTGCCGTAAGGGTTCACCTCAATCAGTTTAGGCGGCTGGCGGCCGGCTTCCACGTAAATGATTTCAGCGCTGACACCCTTCTCTGCAAGCACGATGCGCACTCGGTGGGAATAGTGGTCGGCGGGGTCGGAGTAACAGGCCAACCGATTGGTCACGCCCATGGCGATCCTCCTCGCTTGTTGAATTTTTCGGAACCGGAAAAACGCGCGCGCCCAGAGGGCACCTCCCGCAGGGTCTGACCGAGCAGACCCTGCTTTATCGGAGGCACCCTTGGGCGCGCGCGATTAACAGCAATGCTTGAAGCGTATCAGTGCACGTCTTTCCAGTATTCACGCTTGAGCAGGTAGGCGAACACAAAGAAGAACGCCAGGTACAGCAAGACATAAGTACCGATGCGCTGATGTTGCAGCTTAACCGGGTTAGCCGAGTAAGCCAGGAAGGTTACCAGATTCTTGACCTTCTCATCGAACTGCTCTTCGTTCAAAGCACCGGATTTGGGCACGATGGTCAGTTGATCGCAGGCTTCATGGGTCAAAGCCGTGCCGGTCAGCGGATCATATTGCTTCTTGCCGTCTTCGACGATCTGCACCTGCTTGCAACCTACGACCTGGCGACCTTGCAGACCGACGAGCACGTTAGGCATGCCGACGTTCGGGAAGACCTTGTTGTTCACGCCCCATGGGCGCGCCGGATCTTCGTAAAACGACTTCAGGTATCCGTACAGCCAGTCAGTGCCCCGCACCCGGGCCACCAGGGTCAGGTCCGGCGGCGCTGCACCGAACCAGGTTTTGGCGTCAGCCGGCTGCATACCGATGTTCATGTGGTCGCCAATCTTGGCGCCGGTGAACACCAGCTTCTCCAGCATCAACTCGTGGGGAATGCCGAGGTCATCAGCGACCCGCTCGTAACGCTGGAATTTGGCGCTGTGGCAGCCCATGCAATAGTTGGCAAAGGTCCGTGCGCCATCCTGCAAAGCTGCCTTGTCAGAAACATCGATGTCGACTTTTTCCAGTTCCGGACCATGGCCCTCGGCTGCAAAAGTCAGGGAAGGCAGCGCAACAAAAATCAGAGCAAGCAATAACTTTTTCATCAGCCAGTCACCCTTTCCGGTACCGGTTTGGTCTTCTCGAGCCGGGTGTAGAACGGCATCAGAATGAAGTAGGCGAAGTACAGGAAGGTGCAGACCTGCGACAGCAACGTGCGGCCCGGCGTCGGCGCAAGCACACCGAGAATGCCGAGAATCACGAACGAAATGCAGAACACCACCAGCCAGATCTTGCTCAGCCAGCCTTTGTAGCGCATCGATTTGACCGGACTGCGATCCAGCCACGGCAGCACGAACAGCACTGCAATCGCCGCCCCCATGGCGATAACGCCGAGGAGTTTATCCGGCACCGCGCGCAAGATCGCGTAGAACGGCGTGAAGTACCAGACCGGTGCAATATGCTCAGGCGTCTTGAATGGGTTGGCCGGTTCGAAGTTTGGCTTTTCAAGGAAGTAGCCACCCATTTCCGGGAAGAAGAACACAATGAAGCAGAAGATAAACAGGAACACCACGACACCGACAATGTCCTTCACCGTGTAGTACGGGTGGAACGCAATGCCATCCAGCGGGATGCCGTTTTCGTCTTTATGCTTCTTGATATCGACGCCATCAGGGTTGTTTGAACCGACTTCGTGCAGCGCCAGAATGTGCAACACCACCAGACCGAGAATCACGATCGGCAGCGCCACAACGTGCAGTGCGAAGAAGCGGTTCAAGGTGATGCCGGAGATCAGGTAGTCACCACGAATCCACTGGGTCAGGTCGTCGCCGATCAGCGGAATCGCGCCGAACAGCGAGATGATCACCTGCGCGCCCCAGTACGACATCTGGCCCCACGGCAGCAGATAACCCATGAACGCTTCGGCCATCAGCGCCAGGTAGATCAGCATGCCGAACACCCAGACCAGCTCGCGCGGTTTCTGGTACGAACCGTAGAGCAGGCCACGGAACATGTGCAGGTACACCACGATGAAGAACGCCGAAGCGCCGGTCGAGTGCAACAAACGCAGGATCGAGCCGTACTCGACGTCACGCATGATGTATTCGACGGAAGCAAACGCCTCTTCTGCCGACGGCGTGTAGCTCATGGTCAGCCAGACGCCTGTGACAATCTGATTGACCAGCACCAACAGCGCCAGAGAGCCGAAGAAATAGAAGAAGTTGAAGTTTTTCGGA
This sequence comes from Pseudomonas granadensis, assembly GCF_900105485.1. GTDB lineage: Bacteria > Pseudomonadota > Gammaproteobacteria > Pseudomonadales > Pseudomonadaceae > Aquipseudomonas > Aquipseudomonas granadensis. Next base: position 4,503,441 of record NZ_LT629778.1, read on the forward strand.
GCGTAATATTTGCTGAGATGGTCTTCCCACATCTTGGTTGCAGGAAAGCGCGCATCAACCCAATCCATGAACTTGCTCATCACGCTTTCTCCGTATCGACGCCAATGACAATCAGGTCATCGGTCTCATAGGAATGCGGGGGAACTGGCAGGTTCAAAGGCGCAGGTTGCGACTTGTAGACGCGGCCAGCCAGATCGTAGTGGGAACCGTGGCAAGGGCAGAAATAACCGCCTACCCAGTCTTTGCCCAAATCCGCAGGTGCCACTTCGGGACGGAAAGTCGGTGAGCAACCCAGGTGCGTGCAGATCCCGATCAGCAGCAGAATTTCCGGCTTGATCGAGCGCACTTCAGGGTCGACATAGGTAGGTTGCGTAGAGTTTTTCGAGGTCGGATCGGAGAGTTGGCCCTCGATCTTTTTCAGATTCCCCAGGATTTCCTCGGTACGGCGGACAATGAACACCGGCTGGCCGCGCCATTCAGCAATCATTTGCTGGCCTGGCTCGATTTTGCTGACATTCACTTTCACCGGTGCGCCGGCGGCTTTCGCCTTGGCGCTGGGAAACCATGACCCTACGAACGGGACCGCAGCCCCCACCGCTCCTGCAGCACCGACCACGGATGTGGCTGCCACCAGGAAGCGACGCCGGCCTGCATTCACGCCGTCATTGCTCATTCAGTCCTCTCCCATCAGCTTTTTTGGCCTGTTAAATCAGGCGTCTACTAAATAAACCGCGTGCTACTTATAAAAATTTTGCCGAATGGTAATGAAAAGCCCCAATTCTGACAAGGGAATTACCCGGAGCTCTCCACCCCTAAGCCTTGCAGTATAGGGGGTCTGCGAATGAGGCAAGTTGTCACAGCGCAATTCTTTCTGGAAAAAATGCAGGCATAAAAAAACGCCCGATTCCGTGAGGAATCGGGCGTTCTTTTTTGAACGTGGAAGCGGTATTAACGCTTCGAGTACTGCGGACGCTTACGCGCTTTACGCAGACCCACTTTCTTACGTTCAACTTCACGGGCGTCGCGGGTAACGAAGCCAGCTTTGCGCAGAGCGCTACGCAGGGTTTCATCGTAGTCCATCAGAGCGCGAGTGATGCCGTGGCGGATTGCGCCAGCCTGACCACTTACACCACCGCCGATCACGGTGACGTAGATGTCGAACTTCTCGACAGTCTCGGTCAGCTCCAGCGGCTGACGAACTACCATGCGGGCAGTTTCGCGGCCGAAGAAGTTATCCAGCGAACGGTTGTTGATGGAGATGTTACCAGTACCCGGACGCAGGAAAACGCGTGCGGTTGCGGTCTTGCGACGGCCAGTGCCGTAATTTTGAGTCGCCGACATAATGTACTATTCCGTTAAAACTTCAGTTCTTGGGGCTGCTGAGCAGTATGTGGGTGAGCAGCGCCCGCATAGACTTTCAGCTTACGGTACATGTCGCGACCCAGTGGGTTTTTAGGCAGCATGCCTTTAACCGCGGTCTCGATCACGCGCTCAGGGGCCTTGGCGATCAGCTTTTCAAAGTTGATCGACTTGATGCCGCCCGGGAAACCGGAGTGGGAGTAGTACATTTTGTCAGTGGTTTTAGCGCCGGTAACACGGATTTGCTCGGCGTTGATGACGACGATGTAGTCGCCGGTGTCAACGTGAGGAGTGTACTCAGGCTTGTGCTTGCCACGCAGACGGCTCGCGATTTCGGTGGCCAGACGACCCAGGGTCTGACCAGCAGCGTCGACGACAAACCAGTCGCGCTTTACTGTTTCCGGTTTAGCAGTAAAAGTTTTCATTCTTTATAGCCTCAGGGGCCGCCTGTAAATAAGACGGCGGATCTTACTGAATAGTGCGTACTTTGACAAGTCAAAGGCAGCCGGATACAGACGCTTTCGGGGGCTCGGGTCGGCGCGTCCGTTCAACGGCAAGATTCTTCGGCGGCGGCGCATCACTTCCACTGCAGAAAGAGGTCGGCAATTATGCAGATTGCGAAAAATATTTCAACCTGCTTTTATGATTGTTTTGCCCAAGGAGCACCCGATGGACTATCGCCAGCTAGGCCGTACCGACCTGAACGTGAGTGCAATCTGCCTCGGCACCATGACCTGGGGCGAGCAGAACACTGAAGCTGAAGCCTTCGCCCAGATCGAACGCGCCAAAGAGGCCGGGATCAATTTCCTCGACACCGCCGAGATGTACCCGGTGCCGCCGAAAGCCGAAACCTACGCCACTACCGAGCGCTACATCGGCAATTACTTCAAGAGTCGCGGCGACCGCGCCGACTGGATCCTCGCCAGCAAGATCGCCGGCCCGGGCAACACCATCGACTACATTCGCGACAAAAACCTGCGCCACAACCGCCAGCACATCACCGAAGCGCTGGACGGCAGCCTCAAGCGCCTGCAGACCGATTACATCGATTTGTATCAACTGCACTGGCCGGAACGCAGCACCAACTTTTTCGGACAGCTGGGCTACCAGCACAAGATCGAAGCCAACCTGACGCCGCTGGAAGACACCCTCGAAGCCCTCGATGAGCAAGTGAAAGCCGGCAAGATCCGCCACATCGGCCTGTCCAACGAGACGCCGTGGGGCACCATGCGCTTTCTGGCCTTGGCCGAAGCCCGTGGCTGGCCGCGTGCGGTGTCGATCCAGAACCCGTACAACCTGCTCAACCGCAGTTTTGAAGTCGGCCTGGCGGAAATCGCCATCCGCGAACAATGCGGGCTGCTCGCCTATTCGCCGCTGGCGTTCGGCTTCCTCTCCGGCAAGTACGAGGGCGGCGCGCGCCCGGCGAAAGGTCGCCTGAGCCTCTACAGCCGCTTCAGCCGCTATTTCAACCCGCAGTCAGAGGCAGCGTGCAGCCGTTACGTTGCCCTGGCCCGTGAGCACGGCCTGGATCCGGCGCAGATGGCCCTGGCGTTCGTCAATCAGCAAACGTTCGTCACCAGCAACATCATTGGCGCGACAACGCTCGAGCAACTGGACAGCAACATTGCCAGTTTCGATCTGAAACTTTCCGATGAAGTGCTGGCCGGGATCGAGGCGATTCACAAGGATCATCCGAATCCGGCGCCATAACTGACCGGCAAAAGCTTCGCGAGCAGGCTCACTCCTACAGGGGAACGCATTCCAGAATGTAGGAGTGAGCCTGCTCGCGATAGCGGTCTGTCAGTCGCGCGAGGGTCAAAGCGACCGCGCAATGATCTCCTTCATGATTTCATTGGTCCCGGCATAGATCCGCTGCACCCGCGCATCCGCCCACGCCCGGGCCACCGGGTATTCCCACATGAAGCCGTAGCCGCCGTGCAACTGCACGCATTCATCGAGCACCTTGCACTGCAGGTCGGTGCCCCAGTATTTAGCCATCGCCGCCGTCGGCACGTCGAGTTTGCCCTGCAGGTGCAGTTCCAGACAGCGGTCAACGAACACCCGGCCGATCTGGATTTCCGTAGCCATCTCGGCCAGTTTGAAGCGGGTGTTCTGGAAATCGGCAATCGACTTGCCGAACGCCTTGCGATCGCGGGTGTAGTCGAGCGTCCACCGCAACGCCGCTTCGGCCGAGGCGAGGCCTCCAATCGCCACGGTCAGGCGCTCCTGCGGCAATTCCTGCATCAGATAAGCGAACCCTGCCCCGGCCTGCCCCAGCAGATTTTCCTTCGGCACGCGTACGTCCTGGAAGAACAACTCCGACGTGTCCTGCGCCTTCATGCCAACCTTCTCCAGACGCTTGCCCTTCTCGAAGCCCGGGGTGTTCGCCTCCACCAGAAACAGACTGGTGCCCTTGGCGCCGGCCTTCGGATCGGTCTTGGCGACCACGATCACCAGGTCGGCAAGAAAGCCGTTGGTGATGAAGGTTTTCGAGCCGTTGATCACGTACTCGTCGCCGTCCAGCACCGCCGTGGTTTTCACCCCTTGCAGATCGGAGCCTGCACCCGGCTCCGTCATGGCGATCGCCGTAACCATCTCGCCAGAAACCAGTTTCGGCAGGTATTTGTGCTTCAGCGCTTCACTGCCGTAATGCAGGATGTACGGCGCGACGATGTCCGAATGCAGGGAAAACCCGATCCCGGTCAAACCCAGCCTGCCAACCTCTTCGATGACTACCGCGCTGTAGAGAAAATCCGCGCCCAGCCCGCCGTATTCCTCCGGCAGATGCGAGCACAACATCCCCGCCTCGCCCGCCTTGTTCCATAGCTGGCGGTCGATGTGGCCTTGTTTTTCCCAATGCGCGTGGAACGGCACGGCTTCTTTTTCGAGGAAGGTTCGTACGCTGTCGCGGAACAATTCGTGCTCTGCGCTGAACAAGGTTCTGGGGATCATGCGGCACCTGTCTTTCTTGTTGGAGGGATACGTCCTTCAGAGACTATGCGCCGCCAGCGTCACGGGACACTGGACACATCCGACAAAAAATAAGACGATCCAGCCGTCTGGTGACCACTTTCCCTTATAAAAACAAAACAAAAGTTGAATTATGTCCAAGCACGTCTCCACGCCCTTGCGGCGCGTCAGCATCCTGGCAATCGACCGGGTTTTCGCTTCCACCCTCATGCAAGCCAAGGATTTCTTCCATCTGGCCAGCCTGCGTTATGGCAAACAACTGGGCCAGGGCCTGACACCGGCGTTCGAAACACGCCTGGTCAGCCCCGACGGCAAACCGGTAAACAGTTTCAGTGACGTAATAATGCCGGTCGATGGCGGTCTGGAAAACGCTGATGTCATTATCCTTCCAGCGTTCTGGGATGACTTCGACACGCTGTGCAGCCGTTACCCGCAAGTCCTGCCATGGCTGCGAGAGCAACACGCCCGTGGCGCAGTGTTATGCGGCGAAGCGACCGGGGTGTTCTGGCTGGCGGAAGCGGGTTTGCTCAATGGCAAGGAAGCGACCACCTACTGGCGTTTTTTCAATGCTTTCGCCGAGCGTTTCCCCAAGGTTTATCTGAATCAGGACAAACACCTGACCGATGCCGACAACCTGTATTGCGCCGGCGGCACTACTTCAGCCTGCGACTTGTACATTTATCTGATCGAACGCTTTTGCGGCGCCAACGTGGCGCAAGCCGTGGCTCGCGACATTCTTTACGAAGTGCAGCGCAGCTATTCGCCGGGACGCATCGGTTTCGGCGGGCAGAAGCTGCACCAGGATGTGATCATCCTGCAGATCCAGCACTGGCTCGAAGAGCATTTCGCCGACAAGTTCCGCTTCGAGGACGTGGCGCGCGAGCACGGCATGAGCATCCGCAATTTCATGCGCCGTTTCCAGACCGCCACCGGCGACAAGCCGCTGCATTACCTGCAACGCCTGCGCATCGAAACCGCCAAGGGCTTGCTGTCGGGCAGCCGCAAGAGCATCAAGACCATCAGCTATGAGGTCGGTTACGACGACGCAAGCTTCTTTGCGCGGCTGTTCCGCCAGCACACCGAATTGTCGCCGAACCAGTATCGGCAGCAGTTTCAGCAGGCTGCATAAGCCCCTGCCCATACACAAACCCATGTAGGAGTGAGCCTGCTCGCGATCGCGTCCGTCCATGCAGCCTTTATGTGACTGATCCACCGCTATCGCGAGCAGGCTCACTCCTACAGGGTATTGCGGTGAATTCTGGATATAAAAAAAGCCTGCAATCGCAGGCCCTTTTTTTGTAATGCGAAGCTGTTTAAGGCTTGTGCGCCCGCGACAGGAATTCGTGGGATTGCATCTCGAGCAGACGGCTCAGCGTACGCTGGAATTCGAAGGTCAGGCGGCCGCCGGTGTACAGATCCTTCAGCTCGACTTCGGCAGAAATGATCAGCTTGACGTTGCGGTCGTAGAACTCGTCGACCATGTTGATGAAGCGTCGGGCGATGTCGTCGGTGGTGACGCTCATCTGCTCGACACCGCTGAGCAACACGGCGTGGAAGATCTTGCCCAGTTCGATGTAATCGTTCTGGCTGCGCGGGCCGTCGCACAGTTCGCGGAAGTCGAACCAGGCCACGTCGTCACAAGTGCGCAGCGCACGGATTTCGCGGTTCTCGATGATCAGCACATCGTTTTCGACTGCTGCTGTGCACTCCGGCGTCAGCGCCTTGAAGCTCTTGCGCAGGCTTTCATGGGCGGCTTCGTCGAGCGGATAGTGAAACAGCTCGGCTTGTTCGAGGTGGCGCAGACGATAGTCGACCCCGCTGTCGACGTTGACGATCTCGGTGTTCTGCTTGATCAGCGCAATCGCCGGCAGGAAACGCGCGCGTTGCAGGCCATCCTTGTACAGACCGTCCGGGACGATGTTCGAGGTCGCGACCAGGGTCACGCCATTCTTGAACAACTCTTCCATCAAGGTGCCGAGGATCATCGCGTCAGTGATGTCGGAAACGAAAAATTCATCGAAGCAGATCACCCGCGACTCGGTCGCGAAGCGCTTGGCGATGATGGTCAGCGGGTTTTTCTCGCCGCCGAGGGTTTTCATCTCTTCGTGCACGCGCTTCATGAAACGATGGAAGTGGGTGCGGGTCTTTTCCTTGAACGGCAGCGCTTCGAAGAAGGTGTCGACCAGGTAAGTCTTGCCGCGACCTACGCCGCCCCAGAAATACAGGCCCTTGACCGGCGTTTGATCCTTTTTGCCAAACAGCTTGCCGAGAAACCCCGGCTTGTTCTGGTCGGCGGCGATCAGGTCGTCGTACAGACGCTGCAAATGACGCACAGCGGTTTCCTGCGCAGCGTCATGGAAGAAGTCCGGGCGTTTCAGATCTGCTTGATATCGTTCTAGGGGCGTCATAATTCGTTAGCAAGGCAACAAAAACGGGCCGTCACTGTAGCGACGGCCCGCAGGAATGGCAATCGACCCTTGGTCGGGCCGTGCCGCCGATTATTCTTGGATTGGATTGAATGCTCGGCGTACTGCTGCGATTCCTGCATCCCGGGAGTCGTCATCATCGAATGCCGGACCGTCCGCTACATGCTCTCCCCCTACCCAGACGGAAAACTTGGAGTGAAGCTCATTGCGTATCTCGTACGCGTGGCCCGATTGCAACGATTTGACTACTGCACCTGCAGCTTTGCCATCTTCGAAGTCCAATGAGCGCAACATTTCCACTCCCTCCGGAGAGAGAAGACGAAAGCGAAAACTTCCATCATCATCACGGAAGCTGACGAAACGTGCGGCTTTGGCGGCTTTCTTCCTGGTGGTTGCGGCGACCTGCACCTGGTTGACGAACGAACGCAGGCCAACCGCTTCACGCAATTCATTGAGGAACGGCGTGGCCACGGCACGGGCCTTTTTCGCGCCGATCTGCAGGATATCTTCCAGATCCGCCGGGCGTTCGATCAACTGGTGATACTTGTTGCGCGCTTCGCCGAGTTCGTTGTCGAGCAACCGGAACAGACGGTTCTTCGCCTCGCCCCAACCCAGACCACCAAGCAGTTCGCTGCGGAATTCGTCAGCCTGTGCCGGTGTGGCGAACGCCGTGAACAGGGTGAACAGATGCGAGTTGTCCGGATCCTTGGCTTCGCCCGGGGCCTTGGAATCGGTGACGATCCGCGAGATCGCGTCCTTCATTTCCTTGGCGCTGGAGAACAACGGGATGGTGTTGTCGTAGCTCTTCGACATTTTGCGACCGTCGAGGCCCGGCAGGGTCGCCACGCTTTCCTCGATCAACGCTTCAGGCATGGTGAAGAACTCCTTGCCCTGGCCGAACAGATGGTTGAAACGCTGGCCGATATCCCGGGCCATTTCCACGTGCTGGATCTGGTCGCGGCCGACCGGCACCTTGTGCGCGTTGAACATCAGAATGTCTGCGGCCATCAGCACCGGGTAGCTGTAGAGACCCATGGTGATACCGGCATCCGGGTCTTCACCGGTCTCGACGTTCTTGTCCACCGAGGCCTTGTAGGCGTGCGCACGGTTGAGCAGGCCCTTGGCGGCAACACAGGTCAGCAGCCAGGTCAGCTCGGGGATTTCCGGAATGTCGGACTGACGGTAAAAGGTCACGCGGTCGACATCCAGGCCACCGGCCAGCCAGGTCGCGGCGATTTCCAGACGCGAGCGCTGGATGCGCAGCGGGTCATCGCATTTGATCAGGGCGTGGTAGTCAGCCAGGAAGTAGAACGAATCGGCATTGCTGTCGCGGCTGGCGAGGATCGCCGGGCGGATCGCGCCGGCGTAGTTGCCCAGATGCGGCGTGCCGGTGGTGGTGATGCCAGTGAGGATGCGGGTACGGTTGGTCATGGGTAATCGCTTGTCAGACTGCAATCAATTCGAGAGACGCGGCAGGATCAGATCCTTGAGATCGGTCAGCTTGCCGTGAAAAAAGTGTCCGCATTCTGCCACTTTCAGCAGCTCATGGGGGCGCTGGAGTTGCTCGGACCATTGGTAGACCCGTTGCGGATCAATGATCTCATCGGTTTCCGGCTGGATCACGGTCAGTTCGCCGTGCTGCGGCAGTTGATCCTGCTCGCCCAGGCGCATCACCGCCGGCGCGACCATGAACAGGTGCTCGAGCTGCACGCCCTCGGCTTCGAGACGGCCGCCGAGACTTGCTGCAACAAATCCGCCAAAGGAAAAACCGAACAGGGTCAGCGGCAAGTCCGGGTGTTTTTCCCGCAGCCAGGCAGCGGCGGCCTGGGCATCGTCGACTTCACCGGTGCCCATGTCGTGGGTGCCTTCGCTGGCGCCAACGCCGCGATAGTTGAAGCGCAAGGTGATCAGGCCGGCGTCGCGCGCGGTGCGCTGCAGGGTCGAGACGACCTTGTTGAGCATGGTGCCGCCCTGCACCGGGTTCGGATGGCAGATCAGCGCGATGCCGCGCGGCTGCTCGTTGTCCAGGTAAAGACTTTCCAGTTGACCCACCGGGCCGGCAATCACTACAGGGGTTTCACGCATCAGCAAGGGAGGAACTCCGTGACCTCGAATCGGGTCGACTCGTCTAGCAAATTGTCTGTGCCGATCTATTGCGAGTGAATCGCGGTATACAGCGCAGGTTCGAGCCGTTAACGTAAAGCAAAGCCGTTTATAGAGGAAGGACTCGTGGAACACTCGCTCTTAGTTTGGTTGTTACCGACTCTTGCCCTGGTTGTGGGTGTCGCCATTGGATTCCTGATCGCGCGCGTTGCGCCGAACGCCGCACCGAGCCGTACGCAGCGTCAACTGGATGATATCCAGGAGCGTTTCGACAGTTATCAAAACGAGGTGGTCACCCACTTCAACAGCACCGCGATGCTGGTCAAGAAGCTCACTCAGAGCTATCAGGAAGTGCAAGATCATCTTGCCGAGGGCGCCAACCGTCTGGCCCTCGACGAACAGACCCGCCAGCGCCTGATCGCCGCCCTGCATGCGGATGCCGCACAGGCACCGCGCGAACGCCTGACGCCACCGCGCGATCAAGAGCCGCCGCGCGACTACGCGCCGAAAAGCCCGAACTCGCCGGGCATGCTCGATGAGCATTATGGGTTGAAGAAGTAAGCAGTCTTCACGCCAGACAAAAAGCCCCCGGACAGTGATGTGTCCGGGGGCTTTTTTGTATCCGATGATTTTGTGGTGCCCATTTAATAGCCATCGCGAGCAGGCTCACTCCTACATTTTGAAATGCATGCCCCTGTAGGAGTGAGCCTGCTCGCGATGGGGCCATAACAGCCAACACAAAAAATGCCCGGTCACAAGACCGGGCATTTCTTCACTCAGGCAATCGCTTACGGATACTGCTGCACCGTACCCGGCTGTTGCTGCTGACCACCGTATTGCTGACCCGGAATCGCCTTCAGGTTGACCTCAACCCGGCGGTTCTGCGCCCGGCCATTGACGTCACCGTTACTGGCAATCGGATTATCCGGACCGGCGCCACGGGCCGACAGGTTGGCACCGCTGACGCCTTGCGAGGTCAGGTAAGTCGCCACGCTCTGCGCACGACGCTGGGACAGGTCCATGTTGTGCTGGCGGCTGCCGGTGCTGTCGGTGTAGCCGACGATTTCGATCTGATTCTGGTTGAACTCTTTCAACGAGTTGGCCAGGTTGTTCAACGGCTGGTAGAAGCTTGGAGCGATGTTCGCCGAATCGGTCGCGAAGGTGATGTTACCTGGCATGATCAGCTTGATCTGATCGCCCTGACGCTGCACTTCAACGCCGGTGTTGGCCATGCTCGCGCGCAGTTTTTTCTCCTGCTGGTCGGCGTAATAACCGTAACCGGCCGCCGAGGCACCGACGACGGCGGCGCCGATCAACGCGCCCTTGCCACGGTTATCGTGACCGATCGCGGCACCGGCGAGCGCGCCGGCCAAGGCACCGAGGCCACCGTATTTGGCGGTCTTGCTCATGCCTTGCGAGCCACCGTCGGCCTGCCCCTGATTGTCATACGGATTGGGCGAGGCACAGCCGGACAGCAAGGCCACGGCAGTAGCGACAATAATCAAACGACGCGTGGTGAACATGGAGAGCTCCTGGTTTTTTGCTTTCTTTGGTGCAGCGGCCATCGGTTAATGGACCCGTGCGGGCGTTGGATCATGACAATGCCTGAAAATTCCGCCGCACAACCGTTACAAAAAATTCAGGCACGCACGAACGGGTTTTCACGCATCTCGTCGCCCAAGCGTGTATCCGGCCCATGCCCGGTCACCACGGTTGCGTCCTCATCCAGCGTATACAACCGCTGCTTGATCGAACGCACGATGGTCGCCTGATCGCCGCCCCACAGATCCGTGCGCCCGACACCACGACGAAACAGCGTGTCGCCGGCTATCAACAGCTTAGCCTCGGAAAACCAGAAGCTCATGGAACCTGGCGTATGTCCCGGCGTGTGCAGCGCCACACCGCAACCGCAGGCCAGTTCTTCATCGTCGCTCAACCAGCGATCCGGCGACGGCACCGGCGTGTAGGGCACGCCGAACATCTGGCATTGCATTTCGAGGTTGTCCCAGAGGAACTGGTCATCCTTGTGCAGATGCAGGGTCGCGCCGGTTTTTTCTTTCATCTGCCCCGAAGCGAGGAAGTGATCGAGATGTGCGTGGGTGTGGATGATGCTGACCACTTTCAGGCCATGCGCATCGAGGCGCGCCATGATCAGGTCGGGATTGCCGCCAGGGTCGACGACGATGGCTTTTTTTGTGATCGGGTCGCCGATGATCGTGCAGTTGCACTGGAGCGGGCCAACCGCAAAGGTTTCGCGGATCAGCGCTGGCGAGGCGGCAGGCATGATGACTCCCAATAGCGTGGCAAATTTGCAGAATACGTTTGCTCACTTCAGTAATCCACGTTTTTGGTCGATACAGGGTTCCTGGCAGCCACGCGTCGGCCAGTCAAAAAAATAGTGTCAATATGATGTCACGCCACACGTTTTTGATGCAAAATCTTACTTTTCAGCGGCCGTATCTTGGACAGGCCGCGGTCCATCCAGGAATATTCACATGCCTCGCCCGACTCAATCGACTGACAGCACTTTCTCCGCATTGACTGGAAACAAAGCCGTAGACAGCTTGATCTCGGGCTCTCAGTGGGAAAGCATCCGATCGACCGATAAAAGCGCGCCGACCGAGCTGACTTTCAGTTTCATCAACGCGGGGTCGTCATATTTTGCGACTAATTACAGTGCCAACAACGAATACAACGCGGTTTTTTCCCTCACCGCCAATCAGCAAAACGCCGTCTTCAGCGCCCTGAGCTCGTGGAGTTCGGTGGCGAATATCAAATTCAGCCAGACCACCGACGATGTGTTCAATGTCGGCGATCTGCGCTTCGGCGGCTATTCACTGATGGACAGCGGCACCGTGGCCTGGGCTTATCTGCCCGGCAGTGCGCCAAGGTCCGGCGACGTCTGGATCGGCCCCGAGACCAATCAGGCAGTACCGGATAAAGGGTCCTACGATTACCTGACCTTCCTGCACGAAATCGGCCATGCCATCGGTCTCAAGCACCCGTTCGCCACCAGTGTGACCAATAACACGGTGCTGGATGCTTCGCTGGACGATGTGCGTTTTACCGTGATGAGCTACAACGACAATTACTCGTACCAGCCCACGACGCCAATGCTGCTGGACATCCTTGCCATCCAGAGCCTGTATGGTGCCAACAACGCCTGGCAGGCCGGTAACACCACCTACTCGTGGGCGAACAATCAGTCGGTTTTCGAAACCATCTGGGACGCTGGCGGCACTGACACCATTGATGCGTCCAATCAGCTGAATGCCGTGCGTATCGATTTGAATGAAGGCGCCTTCAGTCAGATCGGCAAAGCGTTTCTCGACCTCAAGACGTTGACTGCATTCAATGAAGGCCTGGCCATCGCCTACGGCGCGAAGATCGAAAACGCCGTCGGCAGCAGCAATGACGACAGCCTCACCGGCAACGCTCTGGACAATATCCTCAACGGCCTCGGTGGCGCCGACACAATGGTCGGCGGCACCGGCAATGACACCTATTTCGTCGACAATGTCGGCGACACCGTTATCGAGACCAGCAACCTGTCGAATGAAATCGACACGGTGCTCAGCTACATCGATTACACACTGGGGGCCAATGTCGAACTGCTGACCTTGATGGGCACCGGCAACCTCAGCGGTACCGGTAACGCGCTGAACAACCGCATCACCGGTAACTGGGGGCAAAACACGCTCGATGGCGGTGCCGGCGCGGACACGCTGATCGGTGGCGGCGGCAACGACACATACTTCGTCGACAACGCTGGCGATGTCGTCGTTGAAACCAGCGAAGTGGGTGGCGGCACTGACACTGTCAATTCCTCCGTCAGCTACAGCCTGAGTGCCAACATCGAAAACATAGTGTTGACCGGGTCCGCCAACCTGAATGCCAACGGCAACAGCAGCAACAACGTGATGACCGGCAACAGCGGCAACAACGTACTCAATGGCGGCGCGGGTGTGGACACCCTGATCGGTGGCGCTGGCGATGACACTTACTATCTGGACCAGTCAGCCGAACTCGGGCTGATTCAGGAAAACGGCGGCGAGGGTAATGACACCCTGCGTATCTATTACAACGCCACGGCCTCGACCAATACGGTCAACCTCAATCAAGGCAACCTCACTGACGTTGAAAACGTCTGGTTGATGGGTTCCGGCAACTACACCGTGCAAGGCAACAGTCTGGCCAACTACCTCCTCGGCGGCGCTGGCAATGACAACCTGCAGGGCGGGGCCGGCGATGACCGGCTGGATGGCGCAGCGGGTGCCGACACGCTGGCAGGCGGCACAGGTGACGACATCTATGTGATCGATAACGCCGGTGACGTTGTCGTCGAAGGCAGCGGCGAAGGCCGTGATCGCGTACTGAGCAATATCGGTTACACCCTCACCGCCAACGTCGAAGACGGACAATTGCTGGGCAACGGCGATCCGTATCTGGTCGGCAACAGCGAGGACAACACTCTGATCGGCAATGCCGGCAGCAACATCATCAATGGCCAGGCAGGCGCCGACACCATGGACGGTGGTGCCGGCAACGACACTTATTTCGTCGACAACGTGGGCGACGTCATCATCGAAAACGGCGCCTCGCTGACCGAGATCGACACGGTGCTGTCCTCCCTCGCCAACTACACGCTCGGCGCCAACCTGGAAAATCTCACCCTGCGTTTTGCCGACAATATCAACGGCACCGGTAACGCGCTGAACAACGTGATGACTGGCAACACAGGCGATAACATTCTCGACGGCGGCGCCGGTGCCGACACGCTGATCGGTGGCCTGGGCAACGATACCTACGTGGTCGATAACGCCAGCGACGTGATAGTCGAAAGCAGCGCATCGATGACCGAGATCGACACCGTGCGCTCTTCGATCAACTACAGCCTGGGCGCCAACCTGGAAAATATCGTGCTGACCGGCTCGGCCAATATCTATGCCAACGGCAATACCCTGAACAACGTCTTGACCGGCAACAGCGGCAATAACGTGCTCAACGGTGGCGCGGGCCTGGACACCATGATCGGCGGCAATGGCGACGACACCTATTACCTCGACCAGAGCGGCGAACTCTCGCTTATCCAGGAAAACGCCAGCGAAGGCAGCGATACCCTGCGCATCTATTACAACTCCACGCCGCTGACCAGCGTGGTCAACCTGAGCCTGAGCAATCTGGCCAACGTCGAGAACGTCTGGCTGATGGGCACTGGTGGCTACACGGTGCAGGGTAACAACCTGAACAACTATCTGCTCGGCAGCGCGTCGGCGGATACCTTGCAAGGCGGTAACGGCGATGACCGCCTGGACGGCGCCGCCGGGGCGGACACCTTGATCGGCGGCAGCGGTGACGATACCTACGTCATCGACAACGCAGGCGACCAGGTAGTGGAGCTGGGTAACGAAGGCCGTGATCGCGTCCTCACCAACATCGGCTACACGCTGACCGGCAACGTCGAAGACGGCCTGTTGCTGGGTACCAGCGACCTGTATCTGGTGGGCAACGGTCTGGACAACGTCCTGACCGGCAATGCCGGCAGCAACATCATCAACGGCCAGGAAGGCGCCGACACCATGGACGGCGGTGCGGGCAACGATACCTATTTCGTCGACAACGTCGGCGACGTGATCATCGAAAACGGCACCTCGCTGAGCGAGATCGACACCGTGCTGTCGTCGATGTCCAATTACACGCTCGGTACCAATCTTGAAAATCTGACGCTGCGCTTCGCCGACAATATCAACGGCACCGGCAACGCGCTGAATAACGTCATCACTGGCAACGCCGGCAATAACATTCTGGATGGCGGTGCGGGTGCCGACACCCTGATCGGCGGTCTGGGCAACGACACCTATGTGATCGATAACGTCGGCGACGTGATAGTCGAAAGCAGCGCATCGATGACCGAGATCGACACCGTGCGCTCTTCGATCAACTACAGCCTGGGCGCCAATCTGGAAAACGTCGTGTTGACCGGCTCGGCCAATATCTATGCCAACGGCAATACCCTGAACAACGTCTTGACCGGCAACAGCGGCAATAACGTGCTCAACGGCGGCGCGGGGCTGGACACCATGATCGGTGGCGCCGGTGACGACACCTATTACCTCGACCAGTCAGGTGAGTTGTCGCTGATTCAGGAAAATGCCAGCGAAGGCACTGATATCTTGCGTATCTACTACAACGCTACTGCTTCCAATAACACGATCAACCTCAACCCGGGCAACCTCAGCCACGTCGAAAACGTGTGGCTGATGGGTACCGGTAACTACATCGTGCAAGGCAACGGCCAGGACAACTATCTGCTCGGCGGCGCTGGCAACGACACGCTGCAGGGTGGTGCCGGTAACGACCGTCTGGATGGCGCGGTTGGCGCGGACACACTGGCCGGCGGTACAGGCGATGATACTTACGTGATCGATAACGCCGGTGACCTGATCATCGAAGGCCCCGGCGAAGGCCACGACCGCGTGCTGAGCAATATCGGCTATACCCTGACCGCTAACGTCGAAGACGGCCTGTTGCTGGGCGCCAGCGACCTGTATCTGGTGGGCAACGGTCTGAACAACGTTCTGACCGGCAATGCCGGCAGCAACATCATCAACGGCCAGGAAGGCGCCGACACCATGGACGGCGGTGCGGGCAACGATACCTATTTCGTCGACAACGTCGGCGACGTGATCATCGAAAACGGCACCTCGCTGACCGAGATCGACACCGTGCTGTCGTCTATGTCCAACTACACGCTCGGTACCAATCTGGAAAATCTGACGCTGCGCTTCGCCGACAATATCAACGGCACCGGCAACGCGCTGAAGAACGTCATCACTGGCAACGCCGGCAATAACATTCTGGATGGCGGTGCGGGTGCCGACACCCTGATCGGCGGTCTGGGCAACGACACCTATGTGATCGATAACGTCGGCGACGTGATTGTCGAAAGCAGCACCCTGATCAATGAGATCGATACCGTTCGCTCCTCGTTCAACTACAGCCTGGGCGCCAATCTGGAAAACGTCGTGTTGACCGGCTCGGCCAATATCTATGCCAACGGCAATACCCTGAACAACGTCTTGACCGGCAACAGCGGCAATAACGTGCTCAACGGCGGCGCGGGGCTGGACACCATGATCGGTGGCGCCGGTGACGACACCTATTATCTCGACCAGTCAGGTGAGTTGTCGCTGATTCAGGAAAATGCCAGCGAAGGCACTGATATCTTGCGTATCTACTACAACGCTACTGCTTCCAATAACACGATCAACCTCAACCCGGGCAACCTCAGCCACGTCGAAAACGTGTGGCTGATGGGTACCGGTAACTACGTCGTGCAAGGCAACGGCCAGGACAACTATCTGCTCGGCGGCGCTGGCAACGATACGCTGCAGGGTGGTGCCGGTAACGACCGTCTGGATGGCGCGGTTGGCGCGGACACACTGGCCGGCGGTACAGGCGATGATACTTACGTGATCGATAACGCCGGTGACCTGATCATCGAAGGCCCCGGCGAAGGCCACGACCGCGTGCTGAGCAATATCGGCTATACCCTGACCGCTAACGTCGAAGACGGCCTGTTGCTGGGCGCCAGCGACCTGTATCTGGTGGGCAACGGTCTGAACAACGTTCTGACCGGCAATGCCGGCAGCAACATCATCAACGGCCAGGAAGGCGCCGACACCATGGACGGCGGTGCGGGCAACGATACCTATTTCGTCGACAACGTCGGCGACGTGATCATCGAAAACGGCACCTCGCTGACCGAGATCGACACCGTGCTGTCGTCTATGTCCAACTACACGCTCGGTACCAATCTGGAAAATCTGACGCTGCGCTTCGCCGACAATATCAACGGCACCGGCAACGCGCTTAATAACGTCATCACTGGCAACGCCGGCAACAACATTCTGGATGGCGGTGCGGGTGCCGACACCCTGATCGGCGGTCTGGGCAACGACACCTATGTGATCGATAACGTCGGCGACGTGATTGTCGAAAGCAGCACCCTGATCAATGAGATCGATACGGTTCATTCCTCGATCAATTACACCCTGGGCGCCAACCTGGAAAACCTGCAACTGACGGGCAGCACCAACCTGCTGGGCTATGGCAACGAACTCAATAACGTCCTCACTGGCAACGATGGCAACAACGTGCTCAATGGCGGCGCCGGCAACGACACATTGATCGGTGGTCGCGGCGTTGACATGCTCACTGGTGGCAGCGGGGCCGATACCTTTGCGTTCACCGACATCAGCGAAGTGGGCAAAGGCGCCGAGCGCGACGTCATTTATGACTTCAACAGCCTGCAGGGTGACAAGATTGATTTCTCGGCGTTCGACGCCAATCTGGGCACTGCCGGCCTCGACGCCTTCACCTTTATCGGTGCGGGCGACTTCACCGGTGCCGGGCAATTGCGCTTTGTCGATCAGGTGCTGTCAGGCAATGTCTCCGGTAATGCCGGCGCTGACTTCGAGATTCATCTGGTCGGTGTGAACGCTTTCTCCGAGCAGAACCTTGTGGCTTGATTGACATGAGTTGAACGCAACGCACAACGCGCTGATGAAAAAAACGCCCCGAACCTGTCGGGGCGTTTTTTTTGCAACCGCTGCATGGCGCTATGCCAACAGCCCCAGCTCCTTGGCTCTGGCCACCGCTTGAGTGCGCCGCTCTACTCCCAGCTTGCTATTGATGTGGCTGGCATGGGTTTTTACGGTATGCAGGGAAATGAACAACTGCTCACTGATCTGCTGATTCGAACAACCTTGAGCAATCAGCCGCAATACCGCCAGCTCCCGAGTGCTCAGTTGTTCTGCGGCGCTGGTGTCCACGCCCACGGCTGCGGGCGGCGCAAGCTGCGCGAGCAACTGTTGCGCCGCCCGCGCTGGCGAGTTCTGCACATGCGCACGCAGCCAATCCGCGTGGTCTTTCACTAACCGGTCGAATGGCTGCAAGACGCCACCGCCAGCGGCTTCCAGCGCTTGAATGAACACCTTGCGCGCCTCTGCCTCGCGTGCACCGGTCAGAAGCAGCGCGACTTTCTGCGTCAAGGCCATCACACAGAGCAACTGGCGTCCGCTTTGCTGGCCGTTCTGGTGCAACGCGTCCAGACGCCCCTCGGCGAGCATCGGGCGCCCCTGAATGACATCGAGCAGCGCCTGCTGCAGTTCGACATGCAATGGCAGTTGTGGATGGAATTCGGGCGGTGCTGCGGCCTGCTCACCGGTATAGGTCTGGCTCAAGCGCGTGAGCCAGGCCTCGGCGAGATCGGTGCGCCCCTGCGCCAGCCACAGTTCGCATTTGACCAGAGTGATCATCGCCAGGTAATAGATCGGCGGTACGTCCCAGATGTGCATCAAGCGTTCGGCTTCGGCGAGTTCGGCAAACGCCTTGGCGAATTCGCCTCGACTACCGTCCAGACGCGCAATCACGCAATGGCCGATCAACACGCTGATATCGCGGCAGGCGCGCGCTTCGCCAAGGCCCGCCAAGAGGCGCACTCGCGCCGCGTCGGGCTGCATGCGCATCGCCAGCAGAAAACCTTCGTACAACGTCAGCCGCGCGCGCACCGCATACAAGCGTTGCGGCGACAGACCGCGCAAGCGTTCCAGGCCCTGGTGCACTTCATCCAATGCCCGCAAGATCTCGCCCCGCGACTGCAACACCCGCGCCCGGTCGTAATGCGCGAGCGCTTCGAACAGCGGATTGCCAACACGCTGCGCCAGCTCCAGAGATTCACGGTTGAGGCCGCGGGCCCGCCACAGGTCACCGTCGGCAATCGCCAGATTGGACAGGGTCGACAAACACATCAGCCGTTGCCCATAACGTTTGGCCGGCAGGCTTTCCAGGGCCTCGGTGCAGTATCTGATCGTCAGCTCCCGATGGCCGCGCCCACGGGCAATGATCCCGCTCAACGCCAGCCACTGCGCCAGCATCGACTTCTGGGCAGTGGCCGAAGGCGCCGGCAGAAAGCGGCTCAGATGACTGGACAGATCTTCGGCGGCATCGAGCTGGCAGGCCAGCCCCAGTGCCCAGCTGTACAGAACGATCAGCCGTGGTGTGCTGATCAGCAGGCTGTCGGGCAAGTCCATTTTCCAGCGCAGCAACATGCCGACATTCTGCTCGGCGAGCAGTTGTTCCTCGGACAGGTTCTGCACCAGATTTGCCGCCACATCGAGGTGACCGGCACGCAGGGCTTGCTCCACAGCTTCATCGAGCAGGCCCTGCGCGTTGAACCAGCGACAGGCGCGCAAGTGCAACGTGGCAGTCGGCACCAGCGCCTGCGCCGGAGGACGACTGCGCAACAAATCAGAAAACAGATGGTGATAGCGATACCAATGCCCGTGTTCATCGAGCGGCACCAGAAAAACCTGATGAGCCAGCAGGAAACGCAGGATCTCGGCGCTGTCATGGGCTTCACGCACGGCGTCGCACAACTCGCTGCAAAAACGCTCCTGCGGCGCGGTGTCATACAGGAATGTCTGCACTTCGGCCGGCAGGCAATCGATGACTTCTTCCAGCAGATAATCGCGAATCAGCCCTTCCCCGCCGTTCAACGCTTGCGGCAATGCCGCCTCGTTGCCCGCCTCGGACACGGCCAGCAACCAGAAACGCAAACCGGCGACCCAGCCTTCGCTGCGCTGGATCAGGTTTTCCAGCGCTTCGCCGCGCAGTGACGTGCTGTGGCGATCGAGCAGCGCCAACGCCTCGTCGTGGGTCAGGCGCAGATCCTGTTCATGCAGTTCGAGCAGCTGCCGCGACAGGCGCAGACGCGCCAGATGCCAGTCCGGGCGCTGGCGGCTGGTGACCATGACCAGCAGGCCATCGGGCAGATGATTGAGGAAAAACTGCAGGCAACGGTCGAGCACCGGGCCTTGGGCGAGATGGTAATCGTCGAGCACCAGCAGTAATGGTGCGGCGGCGTCGAGATGCAGCGCCAGCTCGTCGAGCAGGCCGTCGAGCCATTCTTCGAAGGCGAACGGCTGATGGCGCTGACGCATTTTCAGCAGCCCGAGGGCACCGGCACCCAACGCTGGAAAGTAATCTTGCAGACCTTCGAGCAGACGCTCGAGAAAGCGTCCGGGATCGCTGTCGCGAGCGCTCAATCCGAGCCACAGGCTTTGCCAGTGCACCGGCAGGCTCTGACAGAACTCCACCGCCAGCGAACTCTTGCCGAACCCCGCCGGAGCGCTGACCAGCAACAGACGCCCGCCGAGCCCCGCTTGCAAGCGCTCGCACAGACGCGGTCGCAGCACATAGCCGTCGGGCAGTGGCGGGCGAAAAAAACGCCCGTCCAATGCCGTGACGGCAGCACTTGCAGGACCCGGAATCGGGGACAGATCAGTCATGGCCGGCTCTTGTTCGAATGGCGTTGGCGGCGTTGCAGATGTCCGCAGCCTAGCCTTAATCGAACCGGTTATGAAGGTTGCTGCTACAAATGGCTACAAAAAGACTACAGACACGAAAACGCCCCGAACCGGTCGGGGCGTTTTCACGAGGATGCGGCCTCGGGTTTACTGCGGTTTAGCGAACACCGTCCTGACGCAGAGCGGCCGGGGTGAAGTCGCTGGTGGTGGCGGTGAAGCCGAAGTCATACGCACTCTTCTCTTCGTTCTTCATGCCCAGTGCCAGATAGCGGCCGGACTGCAGGTCGTAGAGGGTTTCCAGGGCATACCACGGCACTTGCTTGTCGTAGTAGTTCTCGGCGTGCGCCTCCGCGACGCGCCACAGTTGACCACGACCGTCGTAGTGGTCGATCACCGCTGCCTGCCAGGTGTCTTCGTCAATGTAGAAGTCACGTTTGGCATAAATGTGGCGCTGGCCTTCCTTCAGCGTCGCAGTCACGTGCCAGACGCGGCGCAGCTCGTAACGCGCCAGGTCCTGGTTGATGTGGCCGGCCTTGATGATGTCCGAGTACTTCAGTTTCGGATCGTCGAGCTTGTAGCTGTCGGAGGCGATGTACATCTCTTTCTTGCCTTCGAGCTTCCAGTCGTAGCGATCCGGGGCACCGTTGTACATGTCGAGGTTGTCGGACGTACGCAGGCCGTCCGCTGCGGTACCCGGACCGTCATAGGACACTTGCGGTGCGCGGCGCACACGACGCTGACCGGCGTTGTAGACCCACGCCGAACGTGGCTCTTTAACCTGGTCGAGGGTTTCGTGCACCAGCAGTACGCCACCGGCCAGACGTGCCGGCGCGGTCACTTTCTGCTTGAAGTAGAACAGGATGTTGCCCGGGTTCGCCGGATCGTAGTCCTTCATCTTGTCGCGGAACACGAACTGGTCCTGGAAGTACACCAGGCTGTACGAGCCGTTCGGTTGCGGCGTGGCCTGGGTCACCAGACGGGTCACGCTGCCGCCGCGATAGCGGGTGATGTGGTTCCAGATCACTTCCACGCCGGTTTTCGGAATCGGGAATGGCACGGCGGTATCGAAGTTTTCCAGACCGTTGCCGCCCGACACCAGATTGGTGCTGGTGGCGTTCTTCTTGATGGCCGCGAATACGTTATCCGGCACGGTGGCGCCGCGATGGGACGGATAGACCGGCATCTTGAAGGTTTCCGGGTAGCGCTTGAACATCGCGTACTGACCCGGCGCAAGCTTGTCCTTGTACTTGTCGGCATCCTTGGCGGTGATGGTGAACAGCGGCTGCTCGCTGGCGTAAGGGTTGGACAGGAAGCCCTTGCTGTCGACACTGCCGGCATTCTTCGGCAGTGGCTTCCAGGCCGGGATCGAACCGTCGGCGTTACCGGCCATTTCCGCGCCCATCGGCGTCAGACTTTTACCCAGCTTGTCGGCTTCAGCGGCAGGCACGGCGGCCATGACGCTGGTTGCCAGCAGCGACAGACCCAGAACACCGGCGTGGAACAGACTCTTTGTTATTTTCATAAATTCGTTCGTCCTGAAATGCAGTGCTTAGAAGTTCACGCCGAAGCTGAGCGCAACGAAGTCGCGGTCATCCACGGTGGTGTACTTGCCGTCGAAGAAGTTGGTGTAAGCCAGGCTCGCGGTGTAGGTGTTCTGATACTCGGCATCGACGCCCAGGCTGACCGCCTTGCGACCTTCCTCGAAGTTGCCGCCAGGGCCTGGCGAGTAACCGCTGACGTCGTGGGACCAGGCCACGTTCGGCTTGAGGTTCACACCGGCGAACACGTCGTTGTATTCCCAGATGGCGCGACCGCGGTAGCCCCACGACATCGACGTGGTGAAACCATCGTTGTCACAGTTGCGGCTGCGGTTGTTCTGCGGCGAACCCGGGCCTGCACCGTTGATGGTGCTGGCGTTGAGAATGTTCGCGCAGGTGTTGGCAGTGCCAGTGGCCGGCAATTCGCCCGGACCGTAGACCGGGTCGCGGCCATAACGCATGTCGGAACGGCTCTCCAGCCCGCCGACGTAGGTCGCACCGACTTCACCGACGAGGGTCAGACGGCTGGCGCCCATGACCTGATCGAAGAAGTGCGTGAAGGTCGTCTGGATCTGGGTGATTTCCTTGCGCTCGTAACCGTGCAGATCCTGACCCGGTACGCCGGTGAGCAGCGAAGCGTTGGTCAGCGCGCCGCCCAGTGGACGTACACCAGCAAACAGAATGTCGGTGGAGTTCAGCTGCACCGGTGCGTTCGGACGGTAGCTGATCTCACCGCTCCACGCCGTACCGGTAGGCAGGGTGGTGGAGAAGCTCAGGCCGTAGAGGCGAATGTCTTCAGGGTATTCAATGAAGTATTGCGAGTTGCCGGCTACCAGCAGTGGTGCGAGTGCGGCAAACGGCCCTGGCAGTCCGGCAGCTGTGTTGTAGACCGATTGCGGTGCGCCAGTGGCGCTGAAAATCGGCGCACGACTGTGGTAGTTCATGAAGTAGGCGCCAAACTCGGTGTCGAGTGGCTCGAACATGTATTTGAGGGATGCACCCCACTGACCACTGTCGCGGGCATCGCGGTCCGGACCACGGCGCACCAGCACGCCTTCCTGGTTGACGTCGACGCCGGCGTTGGCAAGCGGGCCCAGGGCAATGGCCGGAATCTGCGAACGCTTGTTCAGCACGCGCAGGTTGCTGTCGCAACCGTCGGCCACGATGTCTGGCTGGGAGAAGAAGGTGCCGCAGTTGTCGACGACCGTCTGATCCCATTCCAGTTGATAGAAAGCTTCGGCGGAAAGGTTGTCGGTCAGGCTCTGCGAGACGTAGAACATGTTGACCGGAATCAGGCCTTCCTTGATTTCGGCACCCGGACGACGGAATGCGGAAACGTCGATCGGGTTGATCGAGTTGATGCCGCCGCCGATGAAGGTGCTTTCACCCCAACTGACCACTTGCTTGCCCAGACGCACGGAGCCCGGCTGATCGGCAATCGCATAGTTGTGGTAGACGAAGGCGTCGAGGATCTGCCCGCCCGAGGACTTGGCGCCCTCCTTGCGATTGCTGTCGCTGATGTCCTTGAACTCGCGACTTTCATCCTTGAGTTCGAAGTCGTACCAGTATTTGCCACGGACAAAGACGCCGGTGTCGCCGTACTTCAATTCAAGGTCATGGATACCCTTGAAGATTTTCGAGAAGGTCTCGCCGCTCTTGAAGTTGGCGTGGCCGTCATCGGAGGTTTGCGACAGGCCGCGGCCGCCGTTGTTGACGCCGATGAGGTTCTTGTTCGGGCTCTGAGTAGACCAACTCGCACCGATCGACAGGGACGAGTCGAACTGACCTTCGATTTCACCGACGTTGAAACTGACGCCGAATGCGGGCCCGGCGAGCGAGGAGGCAAGACTGACTGCCAGAGGCAGTTTCGCCCGGCGCCAGAACTGGTTTACTGAGGTCATCGACGCTACTCCATGTGCATTATTGTTATGGCAGTGAGTACTTTCAAAAACGCTGTGAAGGGCCGGAAGCCAAGGCTGCCCGAAACCGCTTCAAAGTTGCTCGCCCCAATCAGTGCGTGTGCTCCGTTTTCAAAAAGTCCTTGAGCGGACTATAGCCAGCAGGGGGTACTGCTTGATCCCTCTAAAGTGTGATTTGCAGTCGCCAACCACTCTGGAACAGTCCTTTCGCCAGTCCGACACAAGTCGGCACGGCAAGGATGGCTGATTTTTTCGATTTCACAAGCCAAGCGCTTGCTCGGTGGGTCTGGCGCGCCGGTTTCGGCGCGCCAGCGGACACTCAAAGTGTCGAAAGGAAGGTGCTGTTGCTGGCCTGCCATTCGCTGATGTCGAGGCGGATGCGCTTCTTGTCGAGCTTGCCGACACTGGTCTTGGGAATTTCGGTAACAAGGGCAATCTGACTCGGGATCGCCCACTTGCTCAGGTGCCCCAGTTCGACGAATGGCTTGAGGTGCTCCTTGAGCTCCCGCGCGCCGATCTCATGGCCTTCGCGAATCACCAGCAGGGCAAACGGGCGCTCGCCCCACTGTGGATCGGCAATCCCCACCACTGCTACTTCGCGTACCGCGACGTGACGGCTGATCAGGTCTTCGAGGTCCAGTGACGAAATCCACTCGCCGCCAGTCTTGATCACATCCTTGATGCGGTCGCGGATGTCGATCACGCCCATGCTGTCGAGCGTGGCGACGTCGCCGGTGTGCAGCCAGCCGCCGCTCCACAGTTCTGCGCCCTTCTGCGGCTCGTTGAAATAGCCCTCGGTGAGCCACGGTGCCCGCAGCACCAGTTCGCCCTGGGTTTCGCCGTCGGCCGGGAGAAAGTTGCCCTCGCCGTCGACAATCGCTGCCTCGACCAACGGCCCCGGCACACCGGCCTTGATCCGGTAAGTAGTGCGTTCGTCTTCAGTGCCGGCCATCAGCTCATCGTTGAGATGCGCGCAGGACACCAGCGGCCCGGTTTCCGACATGCCGTACGCTGCCGTCAGCTGGATGCCCCGGGCCTTGGCGTTTTCGTACAGGGAGCGATTGAGCGCACTGCCGCCGATGACAATCTTCCAGCCGCCGAAATCAGTGTTTTGTGCGCCTTTGGCATTGAGCAGCATTTGCAGGATGGTCGGCACGCAGTGCGAGAAAGTCACTTTCTCCTTGCGCCACAGTTCGACGAGAAACTCCGGGTCGTAACGCCCCGGATAAACCTGTTTAAGCCCGAGCATGGTTGCCACGTATGGCAAGCCCCAGGCATGTACGTGAAACATTGGGGTGATCGGCATGTACACATCGCTGGTACCGAGCAGACGCACACTGTCGATCGAGCCCATGATCGTCGACACGCCGATGGTGTGCAGGACCAGTTGCCGATGGGTGAAATACACGCCCTTGGGATTACCGGTAGTGCCGGTGGTGTAGAACGTGGTCGCGACGGAGTTTTCGTCGAAGTCCAGAAAGTCGTATTGCGGACTCGCAGCAGCCAGCAATTGCTCGTATTCGCCGACCAGGTTTGGCAGCTCGGCGGTTTTTTCCGGCAGATCGGTCAGCAGCAGGGTTTTCTCGACCGTGGTCAGCTGCGGCGCGATCGCCTGATACAAGCCGACGAATTCGCTGTTGACCAGCACGAAGCGGTCCTCGGCGTGGTTCATCGTGTAAAGAATCTGCTCCGGCGACAGGCGCACGTTGATGGTGTGGATCACCGCGCCGATCATCGGGATCGCGAACATGCATTCCAGATAACGATGGCTGTCCCAGTCCATCACCGCCACCGTGTCACCGGCCTTCACACCCGCCGCCGTCAGCACGTTGGCCAGCCGTGCGACGCGCTCGATCAGCGTCGGGTAGCTGTAGCGCAACTGGTCACGGTAGATGATCTCGCGGGTTTTCTCGTACCGGGCGCCGGACATCAGCAGCCGTTTGATCAGCAATGGATACTGGTAGGCCCCGTCGGCCGGGGGAATGACGCGAGTCTGCAACATAAGAATCCCTTTTCTGACTGCACGGTATTGGCGAAGAGCTTTGTACTCTAGTGCGCCTGCATGACAGTCAAATCAGCCAAAGGAATGATTTGCACAGCCGTACAAATGCTAGCTTTGCGCCAGCATCCGATGACTGAATCAGGGCCATGCGAACCGGGCGGCGGGCAAACCTGTGAGAGCAGCAGCGAAAGGTTGCTTCGCCTGACAAAAATCTGAACCGTTCCAAAAGCCCCTCACCCTGGCCCTCTCCCAAAGGGAGAGGGAACTGACCGAGTTGTGCCGAGCCAAACGCCGACCTGAAAGACCGAGACGATTGTTGGTTCGGAGAAAGTCGTTCGTGTCGGCGTATTTCTCCAACTTCCCCCAATCGCCCCCCCAATTTGCCCCAATCGGTCCCCTCTCCCTCGGGAGAGGGCTAGGGTGAGGGGCTACAGTCTGCCAAGCGCCTTGAATCTCGAATCGATCACCCGCCACTCAGTGCATCTCGGTAAACGCGATTTTCACGCCGAGAGCAATCAGCACCGCGCCCATGGTGCGGTCGAACCAGTGGCCCATGCGGGCGAAACCGGCACGCACGCGGTGCTGGCTGAACAGCATCGCCACCAGGCAGAACCAGATCGCGGTGGCCACGGCCAGGTAAACGCCGTAACCGGCCTGCACTGCCAAAGGTGTGTGCGGGTTGATCACCACGGTGAACAGCGACAGGAAGAACAGCGTGGCTTTCGGGTTCAGGCCGTTGGTCACGAAACCCGAGGTGAAGGCGCCGCGCGCGGTGCGCAAACCGGCCTCCTTGTGCAAATCATCTGCCACCGGTTTCGCCGGCTGCGCACGCAAGGCCTTGAAGCCGATGTACAGCAGATACGCCGCTGCCGCCCATTTCAACGCATTGAACAGCACGATTGATTGCGACACGATCAGACCGATGCCCAGCAGCGAATAACCGACATGCAGGAAAATCGCCGTGCCGACACCCAGTGCCGTCCACGTACCGGCGCGACGACCGTGCGTCACGCTCTCGCGCACCACCACGGCAAAGTCCGGGCCGGGGCTGGCGACGGCCAGCAAATGGATCAATGCAACGGTCAAGAATTCGGTCCAGTACATGGGGGCTCCTTTCGGCCAGGCGTATCAATTTGTTTCATCTGGTAGGCTCGGCAGATTACGCCCTACGCTCTTCGCACAAAAGGTACAGTTGATGACGAACACGCACCGCGCGGTATTCCTCGATCACCCGTCGCTGGATCTCGGCGACCTCGACCTCAGTCCGTTGCGCGACTGTTTCAGCGATTTGCGGCTGTTCGCCCAGACCACGCCGCAGCAGGTTGCCGAACGGTTGCAGAGCGCCAGCGTGGCGATCACCAACAAAGTCGTGATCGACGCGGCTGCCATGGCGGCCAACCCACAACTGAAACTGATCCTGATCAGCGCCACCGGCACCAATAACGTCGACCTCGCCGCCGCTCGCGCGCAAGGCATCACGGTGTGCAACTGCCAGGCCTACGGCACGCCGTCGGTGGCGCAACACACGATCATGCTGCTGCTCAACCTCGCCACACGTCTGGCCGACTATCAGAAAGCCGTCGGCGAGGGTCGCTGGCAGCAGGCGAAGCAGTTCTGCCTGCTCGACTATCCGATTGTTGAACTGCAAGGCAAAACCCTCGGCCTGCTCGGTCACGGTGAACTCGGCGGCGCCGTGGTGCGGCTGGCCGAAGCGTTCGGCATGCGCGTGCTGCTCGGGCAGATTCCCGGACGCCCTGCCCGCCCGGATCGCCTGCCGCTGGATGAACTGCTGCCGCAAATCGACGCCCTGACCCTGCACTGCCCGCTCAATGAACACACGCGCCATTTCATCGGTGCGCACGAGCTGGCCTTGATGAAACCGGGCGCTTTCGTGGTCAACACTGCACGCGGTGGCTTGATCGATGAGCAGGCGCTGGCCGATGCCTTGCGCAACGGGCACCTCGGTGGCGCGGCGACGGATGTGCTGAGCGTTGAACCGCCAGCTCAGGGTAATCCGCTGCTGGCAAACGACATCCCACGCTTGATCGTCACTCCGCACAATGCCTGGGGCAGCCGCGAAGCACGCCAGCGCATCGTTGGTCAACTCAGTGAAAACGCCCAGGCGTTCTTCAGCGCTAAGGCGCTGCGGGTCGTCAGTTGATAAACTGCGGCACTTTTTTTTCGAGGAGCAGTTATGGATCCGCGCAGTGAAGTACTGCTTCGTCAGCCCGAATGGTTTCAAGGTTCGCTGTTGCTCGCCGGTTTGCCCGCCGACGACTTGCTTGGACGCCTGCCGAATGCCTTTGGCTGGTGCTGGCACGCCGGCGATCAAGCCGCGCTGGAGGCCCGTTTCGAAGGTCGTAGCGATTTTGGCGTGAACATCCCGGAGCGTGAATTCGACAGCGCGGTGGTGTTTTTGCCCAAGTCCAGGGATTTGACCGATTACATTCTCAACGCCGTTGCCTCGCGCCTGGCCGGTCGAGAGGTGTTTCTGGTCGGGGAAAAACGCAGCGGCATCGAAGGGGCGGCGAAACAGCTCAACCCGTTCGGCAAACCACGCAAGCTCGACAGCGCGCGGCATTGCCAACTGTGGCAGGTCACCGTGGCCAATGCACCTGAAGCCAGATCACTGGAAAGCCTGGCGCAGACTTACGAACTGCCCTTGGCCGAAGCCCCGTTGAAAGTCATCAGCCTGCCGGGCGTGTTCAGCCACGGTCGCCTCGATCGCGGTAGCGCCCTGCTGCTGGAGCACCTGGACAAGCTGCCAAGCGGCCATTTGCTCGACTTCGGTTGCGGTGCCGGCGTGCTCGGTGCGGCGGTCAAACGTCGCTATCCGCACAATCAGGTGACGTTGCTCGACGTCGATGCGTTTGCCGCCGCCAGCAGCCGTCTGACTCTCGCCGCCAATGGCCTCGAAGCCGAAGTACTGACCGGCGACGGCATCGATGCTGCGCCGATGGGTTTGAGCGCAATTTTGAGCAATCCGCCATTCCATGTCGGTGTGCACACGGATTATTTCGCCACCGAGAACTTGCTGCGAAAAGCGGCCAAACATCTGAAAAACGGCGGCGAACTGCGCTTGGTCGCGAACAGCTTCCTGAAATATCAGCCGTTGATCGAGGAGCATCTGGGCATCTGTGCAATCAAAGCCGAAG
Source organism: Pseudomonas granadensis (assembly GCF_900105485.1). Lineage (GTDB taxonomy): Bacteria > Pseudomonadota > Gammaproteobacteria > Pseudomonadales > Pseudomonadaceae > Aquipseudomonas > Aquipseudomonas granadensis. Next base: position 4,532,282 of record NZ_LT629778.1, read on the forward strand.
GCAATGGTTTCCGAATCTATCGGGCCAAGCGCGGCTGAAACCGCTTTGAAAAAAGTCGCTTGCCCAATCGGATTTGCCTAGGCAGAATCCGCTCCGTCCTAGGGGAGTAGTCTCCCACGAGCGCCAAGCTCGTCCGGCATACGTCAACATACTTGATCCTCAGATCATGGCGTATGCGACCCAAGCGTCCGCAGCAGACGGATCGCAGGGTTTGACAAGACCTATGACACGCACACCTTACCCGGGGCGGGAAGGCTGTACGTGTCATAGCCGTGTCGACCCGCCCCTTAGGAAATCCCTGATGCTGGACTCGTTACTCGTTCCCACCGCAATCGTTGCCTTGGCCGAAATCGGCGACAAGACGCAACTGCTCGCGCTGATTCTCGCCGCTCGCTTCCGCAAACCCTGGCCGATCATTGCCGGGATTGTCGCCGCGACCCTGGCTAACCACGCGGCAGCCGGTGCGGTCGGTGCCTGGTTCGGCAGTTTCTTCTCCGACAGTGTTCTGCACTGGATTCTCGCTGCAAGCTTCGCCGCCACGGCGTTGTGGACGCTGGTCCCGGACAAGCTCGATGACGACGAAGCCAGCACGGCGCGCAAGTTCGGCCCGTTCCTGACCACGCTTATTGCATTCTTCCTCGCCGAAATCGGCGACAAGACCCAGATCGCCACGGTGATGCTCGCCGCGCAGTATCCGGAATTGTGGCTGGTGATCATCGGCACCACCGTGGGCATGCTGATTGCCAACGTGCCGGTGGTATTGGCGGGTAATTTTGCAGCGGACAAACTGCCACTGACCCTGATCCGTCGCCTGGCGGCTTCGGCGTTCATGATTCTGGCGATTGTTGCTGTGTATAAAGCGATGCAGAGCAGCGGATGGGTTTAACGCAGCTGCAAGCTTCCAGCTACAAGCTCCAAGAAAAAGCTTCAAGAGAAAGCTGCAAGCCACGCGAATCTGCTTTGACTTGTAGCTTGCCGCTCGAAGCTTGCCGCTGCTTTATCAGGATTTTGGGGCTTTTTCGTAGAGTGGCATGACCTTCGGAATCGCTGCCTGCAACGCGGCGATCCGGCTGGTCGAGGCCGGGTGGGTGCTCATGAATTCCGGCGGCGAACCTTCCGAAGCCTTGCTCATCTTGTCCCACAGGGTGATTGCGGCATTCGGGTTGTAGCCGGCGCGGGCGGCGAGTTCCAGGCCGATCAGGTCGGCTTCGTTTTCGTTGGCGCGGCTGTTGGGCAAGGTCATGCCGTAGTTGGCCACGGTGTCGGCCAGGGCCAGGCTGTCCTGGCCTAGACCGAACAACGCACCGGCGCCCTGCTTGGCCATTTCAATGCCATAGGCCTTGGACATCGCTTCGCGACCGTGCTCGCGCAAGGCGTGGGCGATTTCATGGCCCATGACCGCAGCGATTTCATCGTCGGTCAGTTTCAGGCTGTCGATCAGCCCGGTGTAGAAAATGATCTTGCCGCCGGGACCGCAGTTGGCGTTGAGTTCGTCGCTCTTGATCAGATTGACTTCCCACTGCCACTGCGCCGCATCCGGACGGAAATTCGGTGCCTGGGCGATCAAACGGTTGGCAATCGCCTGCACCCGCTTGGCCTCGGGGCTGGTCTTGTCCAGCACACCTTTGCTGGATGCCTCGCCGACAGTCTTCTGATACGACTGGGCGTACATCTGGTCGACTTCCTGTGCCGACAGCATGCTGAACATATACTGCTTGCGCTCCACCCCGACGGCGCCGCCGCTGGTGGTGTTGACCGACTGACAACCGGCCAGCAACAGCGCTGCGCTCAGTGCACTCACAACCAATGTCTTGTTCATCGAAAAGCTCCCTGAAAACCTGTGGCGTATCCTAGGCGGGTAATTGTATCGATGCCAGATACAAAGGATAGGTTGAAGTGACTTTCAGACATTTCCCGCAGCGTAATGTCACGAAAAAAATCCCAGCGCCCGCCAGCCGCGCAGCCACTGCGTCACGCAGCAGCCGATTTACGACATCCCGGGCCGATTCCGACCAGCGCCACTCATGGCCCCGCAGGCGCCGCCGATAAATCTTTCGCAGATATTCTCCTGCCTGCGGAGCTCCCATGAAGTTCAAATCGATCCAGTTTTCCGTCGCCGCTCTGGCCGGCGCCATCGTTCTCAGCGTGGTCGCTGCGCTGGTGCTGTATGCGCTGTTTGCCGGCGCGCGCACCCAGGCAATGGTGCAACAACGCACCCAGGCCCAGTTCGAGCAGGTCATCGAACAGCGCCTGACCGCGCTGGCGCAAACCCAGGTCAGCCAGATCCAGCGCGAGCTCGAAGCGCCGCTGCTGATCGCCGGCGGCCTGGTGCGCGTCAACGCCCTCCTCGGCATGCCGGGCGCCGATGGCCAGCCGCGCCTGAGCGTCAGCCGCGAGCAACTGATCAGTCTGATCAAAGAAAACGTCGAAAAGAACCCGAAGATTCTCGGCACGTACATCGGCTGGGAAAAGAATGCTCTCGATCACAATGACGCGGCCTATGTCGGCACTAGCGTGGTCGGTATCGATGCGAGCAACGGGCGCTTTCTGCCGTGGTGGTTCCGCAACGAGGACGGCACCCTCGGCCTCGACAAACTGGTCGACGTCGACGATCAGAAAACCCTGTCGACCGGCGTGCGCGCCAGCGAGTACTACCTGTGCTCGAAGGAAAGTAAAAAGTCCTGCGTGATCGATCCGGCGCCGTACAAGGTTGGCGACAAGGTCGTCATGCTTGCCTCGTTTATCGAACCGATCATGCTCAACGGCGCTTTCCAGGGCATCGTCGGCGCGGACCTGTCGGTGAACTTCATTCAGGAAATGCTGCTGGGCGCCAACCAGAAACTCTACAGCGGTGCCGGGGAAATGGCTTTGGTGGGCGGCAATGGCCGGATCGTGGCCTACACCAAGGACCCGAGCAAATTCGGCGAGAAGGTCAGCGATATTCTCGATGCCGAACAGTCCGCCAACATGGCCAGCCTCAAGCGCGGCGAAGTGACCTACTCGGTGAACAAGGACCGGATCGAGCTGTACCTGCCGTTCGGCATCGGTCAGACCGACGCGCGCTGGACGCTGATGCTGCAACTGCCGCTCAACGCGGTGATGGCCGATCTGCAAACGCTGCAGGCCGACCTCGATGCCCAGCGCAAGTCCGACACCTTCGGCATGGCCATGGTCGGTTTGCTGATCGCCGGCCTCGGCTTGCTGGTGATCTGGCTGGTCGGCCATGGCATCGCCCGACCGCTGAAGCAAATGGTCGCCATGCTCAATGACATCGCCCAGGGCGAAGGCGATCTGACTCGCCGCCTGAGCAGTGACCGCAGCGATGAACTCGGCTCGATCGCCAAGGGCTTCAACACCTTCCTGGCCAAGTTGCAGGCGATGATTACCCAAGTGGTGGCCTCGGTGCAGAGCGTCAGCGACTCCTCGGAGCACACCGCCGACATCGCCATTCGCACCAACATCGGCATCCAGAAACAAATGGCCGAGATCGATCAGGTGGCGACAGCGGTGCAGGAAATGACCGCGACCGCGCAAGACGTGGCGCGCAATGCCACGCAAGCAGCGCAGGCCGCCAGCCACGCCGATCAGGCGGCCACTCAGGGCATGCAGATCGTGCGCGACACCTCGGACTCGATTGGTGTGCTGGCCAGGGAAATCGGCAAAGCGGTCGACGTGGTGCAAAACCTGGCCAAGGACAGCGAAAACATCAACGCGATTCTCACGGCGATTCGCGGGATTGCCGAGCAGACCAACCTGCTGGCGCTGAACGCGGCGATCGAAGCGGCGCGCGCTGGCGAACAAGGTCGCGGCTTTGCGGTGGTGGCGGACGAAGTGCGCAACCTGGCGCAGAAAACCCAGAAAGCCACCGAAGAAATTCAGTCCATGATCCAGCAACTGCAACAAGGCACCCGCGATGTAGTGCGGGTCATGGAAGACAGCCAGAACCGCACCGACGAAAGCGTGCAACACGCGGCGAAAGCCGCCGAGGCGCTGGAGACGATTACACACGCAGTGTCGGTAATCAACGACATGAACACACAGATCGCCAGCGCGGCGGAAGAGCAGAGTGCGGTGGCCGATGACATCAATCGCAACGTGATCAATATCGGTCAGGTGGCCAACGAAGTGGCGGGCGGTGCGGATGAATCGAGTTCGGCGAGTGCAGGGTTGACCAAACTGGCGGAGCAGCAGCGGCGGTTGATCAATCAGTTCAAGGTCTGAAAAGCGAAAAGCCCCTCACCCTAACCCTCTCCCAGAGGGAGAGGGGACTGACCGAGTTGTCTCCCGTCATACATCGACCTGAAAAATCGTATCGATTATGGATTCAGCGAAATACACGCTAATCGGCGCATATCTTCAAAAATCCCCCATTCAGTCCCCTCTCCCTCCGGGAGAGGGTTAGGGTGAGGGGCTTTTGCTCTACAAACTTAGCCCGGGGTCAAACATTCCGGTCCATTCAACTTCGGATCATTCACCAGATTCGCCAACACCCGCTCGCGCAACACCGCCGGCTCACTGGCCAGCAAGCCCTGCAACACATGCAGCGGCGTGTCGGGATCAAGCCACGCCGCCTGCCCCGCCTCATCGAGTATCAACGGTCGGCGCTGGCTGGCCGCCGGCTGGGTAATGACGGCGGTACTCAGCCAGACCTGTTCCTGCACCGGATACGCCTCCCAGATCGCCGCAAAACACAGCGACGAGCCCTCCCCCGGCGTCAGCCAGAACGGACGCTTGCGCTGAGTCCCGCGCCATTCGTAAAAACCATTGGCGGGCAACAGGCAACGACGCAAGCGCAGCGCTTCGCGGAACATCGGTTGTTCGGCCACGGTTTCGGCCCGGGCGTGGGCAGGCGTTTTCGACAGGTCGGTCAGCCACGGCGGTGTCAGCCCCCAACGCGCGCGGGCCAGCGTGCGCTCACCGTCTTCACCGGCGCGCAGCATCAGCACTGAATCATTGGGGGAAATGTTCCACTGCGCCTGCTGATCGGCGGGAAAACCTGGCAGGGCCGCGAAGTCGCGGTTCCAGCGAAACAGGGCATAACGTCCACACATGAGGCAACACGACTCTTCAATAAAACCGACGCCAGCCTAACAGACCAGCGTACCGGGATAGCTCTCCGGTTCATCGCCGGGCAGCGGCAGCGCGGCATTGTACGCGGTGATCAGCTCGCGGGCGTATTCGGCCTGATCGTTATCCACCGACAGCCACAGCAGCCCGAAAATCGGCAACTCCCCCGTGCCACCAAGCAGATCGCGGCCGATCAGGTGCGCCTCGATGCCTTCGCTGGCAAGCATGCCCTTGAGCATTTCGCCTTCCATCAGACTGGCCGGTTCGTAGATTCGCTGCATGGGCGCCCCTCATTCGTTTTCGCTGAAGACTTCCAGGTGCCATTCCTCACCATGCACCTGCAAAACAAAGGTGATCGGTCGGCAACACACCTGACAATCCTCGATATACGTCTGATCGCCACCGGACAGATCCACCGAAGTCTCGACTTCTTCCCCACAATACGGACATTCATACTCAGCGGTTTCCAGCATCGCGGTCTCCCAAGTGACTTGTGCGTATAATCGCCGGTCTATTGGCAGGGCTATTGGTGTCTGGCTATTTTTTCAGACCGTGCCCCGCGGGTTTTCGATCAAACCCTTTACTTACCCTAGCCGTTTCCAACAAGAGAGCATGATGGGCGAATTCGATGCCATCCGACCTTACGACGACAGCGAAGTACCTGTGGTACTGGCAAGACTGCTCGGCGACAAGGCGTTTCTAGATATCCTCACCCACTTCCGCTTCCCGCGTTTTGCCGGTGCCTTCGGCTGGATGCTCAAACCTCTTATAGCGCATCGGCTGCGTCGTGAGTTCGCCGACGTGGTGTCGGTGGCGACTTTGCAGGACAAGATCGAGTCTTATGTCGATCACACCATCGAGCGTGCTACCGACGGCGTGACCTACACCGGGGTCGAGCAATTCAAGTCCGGCAGCGCCTATCTGTTCATCGCCAACCACCGCGACATCGTCATGGACCCGGCTTTCGTCAACTACGCCGTGTACCACGCCGGCCTGCCGACGCCGCGTATCGCGATTGGCGACAACCTGCTGCAGAAGCCCTTCGTCAGCGACCTGATGCGCTTGAACAAGAGCTTCATCGTGCATCGTTCGATCACCGGTCGACGCGAGAAAATGGCCGCGTATCAGTTGCTGTCGGCGTACATCAACCACTCGATCCGCAACGATTGCGCCTCGATCTGGATCGCCCAGGCGGAAGGTCGGGCGAAGGACGGCGACGATCGCACCGAGTCGGCGATCCTCAAAATGTTCCACATGAGCCGCAAGGACGAGCCGTTCGGCGAAGTGATCCGCTCGCTCAATGTCACGCCAGTATCGATCAGCTATGAATACGACCCCTGCGATCAGGCCAAGGCCCGCGAGCTGTACATCCGCGCCACCACCGGCACCTATTGCAAGGCGCCGGGCGAGGATGACGTGAGCATCGCCAAGGGCATCACCGGCTACAAGGGCCGCGTGCACATCAACTTCGCCGCGCCGATCACCGATGTGTTCGAAGACACCAAGCAGTTGGCGACCGAGATGGACAGGCAGATACTCGGCGGTTACCGCTTGTTCCCGGTGCATTACCTGGCGTACGCGCAGTGGGCTGACGCTGATCCGCAACTGAATGTGCCAAAGGCTGCCGAGGTGTTCCCGGCCGACGAACTGGCCAAGGCGCAGGAAGAATGGCAGAGCCGGCTGGACGCCTGCCCCGCCGAGCATCGCCCGTATCTGGTGCTGCAATACGCGACGCCGGTGCGCAATCAGTACCGGGTCAAGGCTGGATTGCCGTTGTAAGCGGTGTGAGCCAGACACAAAAACGGCGCCTGCGGGCGCCGTTTTTCATGCCTGAACGAGTCAGAAACGCGTGCTGATCCACGACACCAGCAAGGCCAGGCCCAGGCAGGCAAAACCGAAACGATAGAAAAAACGGTTCATGCGCAAGGTCGCCCAATCGAGCAGCGGCTCGGCATTCGGCTGCGCCTGACGCTGAGCGGCGAGGCTGGCCTGCGCGCGTTGTTCGCGGCGACGGGTGGCGTGCAGCAGCCAACTGCCGGGAAACGCCAACAGCAGCGCCAGCAGATTGATCAATTTGGCGGGATGGGCGGTAAACAGTGTCATCAAGTGCAGCGACATCACAGACCTCAATCTAGACCGGTTCGGCAGACGCCAGACCGACGACCGCGGCGCGGATTCTACCCAAACCCGAGCGCCCTGCCCCAGCCTTTGCGACAAATAACCTGACAAACGACCGATGGCTGTCCTGTGTCACGGCTTCGTCATGTGGATGCTGCACCCTGCGCGCCTCGAAACTTCAATGGATTGCACCATGCTGCACGCGGAAAACCAGGATCGCCTGTACCTCATCACGCCCTACGACGAACAGCAAAGTCTGGTCGGCAGCCTTGCGTTCAATGTGCAGGATCGGCATTGGCTGGTGTATTGCGCACTAGGCGGGCATCAGCATGCGGATTTGCCGGAGACGGATTTGCTGACTGGAGTGAGCGTGCTCGACTTTTATTCGCAGGCTGCCTGAACGTCAAAAGCTTAAAAGCCCCTCACCCTAACCCTCTCCCTGAGGGAGAGGGGACTGACCGAGGTGGATTTTCGAGGTGCATCGGCCTGAAATATCCAGCCGAACTCAGATTTTGAAAAGCCCCCGATCGGCTCCCTTTCCCCCTCGCCCCCTTGGGGGAGAGGGCTGGGGTGAGGGGGTACGATTTCAAATCCCACAAAAAAGCCCGGGCTCATCGCTGATCCCGGGCTTTTTCACATCCGCCGATCACTTATTCGGCGAGAACCTGCCCCACCGTCGGATCCTTGAACAGACGCGTCAACGCATCGCTCAACACATCGCTGACCAGCTTGGTGTTGGTTTCCTGGTTCGGCGCCATGCCGAAGCGCTGGTCCAGCGAAGCGCCGTAACGGCCGCTGTAGCGGCGGTTGGCGTTCTGCACGTCGGAGCGGAAGGTCGCGCCGATGGTCGCTTCGGTCACGTACATGCCTTCCTTCGGCGACTGATATTTCAGCTCGGCCAGCGTCACCGTCAGCTGCGGCGCGTTCGGCGCGTTGGTGGTCGGGGTGAAGCCGAGCAGACGCACGGCGGCCTCAGCCTGAGCCTGCAACTTGGGCAGAATCTGCTCGCGCTGCACAGTGATGGCGCTGGTTTCCGGGTACAGGCCGCCACGGGTGCCGAGGGTTGGCGACGGACGACCGTCGACCACGCGCACGATCACCGGCTGGCCACGGCCGACCGCTGGCAGTTGCGTGGTCAGCTTCGGCTCCGGATTCAGTTGTTGCGGGCTGTGGGCGCAGCCGGCCAGGGTCAAACCGGCCACAGTGATCAAACCGAACAACAGGCGTTGCAACATGCTCTTCTCTCCAGAATCAGGCACAAACAGGCCGGCAGTATAGCGGTGCGCCACTGCGGGTAACCAGCGCCACACAGTGAATACTGAAATGTCTGACAAACCCCGTCGAAAGCGGTTCCTGTCACAGATTCTTCACCGTCCATACACCACGACGTCACGGCTCGAGATCAAGCTTCACTCAGTCCCCAACAAGGTACTCAGCCATGCGTTATCTGATCTCGTTGTTCGCCCCCCGCCCGCTGCATCGCTGCTTTGCACTGCTCGACCGCAATGGCCACTGTCAGGCCTTCAAGCAGTGCAGCCTGCAACCGATGGGCGATGGTTGGGTGGAAATCGAAGAAATCCGCCTCAACTGGTTGCACCAGCCACTGCCGGCCAGCGCCCGCGTCATAGCGTCGCAGCCTCGCACGCGGGTCCAGGCGATGTTGAGCATCTGACCGGATGCCTAATAAAAGTCATTAAACACGAGCAACTGCGCGCATTTCTTCGCTACAATCTCCCCCCGATTATAAGGACGTCTCCTGATCGGGCCCCGCAACAGCGTCAATGCGCATGCATCGACACCCAAAATCGCCCACAGAGAGCCGCCCACACAGATCGAGTGAAGTTGGCGCGCTTGCCTGTTCTTCCGGCAAAAACCCGCTTTTCGCGAATCTGCAGAGCTGTCATGACGCTCGGCCACCGCGTGTTTTTGCCCTTTGCGGGCAGGTGCCAGGCCAAGGCAGCCCTTTTTTGAGGTTCACGTCTTCAAAAGAGCGTGAAAAAAACGGGTTTTCACAACTTCACAAGAGTGTGGCGAGCAAATGAATAGTTTTGCGTCTGAACATGCACCATTAGCGTCTGAAACAGCCCAACGACACAGGACCGGGTATACCTCGAATACCGGAGCCTGAAGCCTGTCCGCTACGGATTTGGTTGCACAAAACGGATGTCTCGACCATAAGTCGAATTGCCAGCCCTGCGCAGAAATGAGTTCATGGAACCCTTGAAGCCAGGCCGCACGCATCCGTCGAAGTTGCGAAAAATTGCGAAGATTCGGACATGGCAAACCTGACCACGGATAGCCCGGACACCACTGACCTGTCCCGGAACGCCTGGCAGCCATGCCGACAATTTGGTGCTGCAGATTTTGGAGACGCGTTAAATGGCGCATAACGAAGCAGTCGACGTAGTTCTGGTAGGGGCCGGCATCATGAGCGCCACCCTGGCCGTACTGCTCAAAGAGCTCGACCCCGCGATCAAGCTGGAAGTCGTCGAGCTGATGGATTCCGGTGCCGCCGAGAGTTCCAACCCCTGGAACAACGCCGGTACCGGCCACGCGGGTCTGTGTGAGCTGAACTACACGCCGCAGGCTGCCGATGGCAGCGTCGACATCAAGAAAGCCGTGCACATCAACACCCAGTTCGAGGTGTCGAAACAGTTCTGGTCGTACCTGACCAAGAAAGGCACCTTCGGCTCGTGCAAATCCTTCATCAGCCCGGTGCCGCACCTGAGCTTCGTTCAGGGCGACAGCGGTGTGTCGTTCCTCAAGGAACGCTTCAACGTGCTGAGCAAGCACCACGCCTTTGCCGACATGGAATACACCGAAGACAAAGGCAAGATGGCCGAGTGGATGCCGCTGATGATGCCGGGCCGTTCGCCGGACGAAGTCCTCGCCGCGACCCGTGTGATGAACGGCACCGACGTCAACTTCGGCGCCCTGACCAATCAGTTGCTCAAGCACCTGACCAGCGCCCCGGACACCCAGGTCAAATACTGCAAGCGCGTCACCGGCCTGAAGCGTAACGGCAACGGCTGGACCGTCAGCATCAAGGACGTCAACAACGGCAACACCCGCGAAGTCGACGCCAAATTCGTCTTCCTCGGTGCTGGCGGCGCGGCGCTGCCATTGCTGCAGGCTTCGGGCATCGAAGAAAGCAAAGGCTTCGGCGGCTTCCCGATCAGCGGCCAGTGGCTGCGTTGCGACAACCCGGAAGTGGTCAAGCAGCATCAGGCCAAGGTCTACAGCCAGGCGGCTGTGGGTTCGCCACCGATGTCGGTGCCACACCTCGACACCCGTGTGGTCGACGGCAAGAAATCCCTGCTGTTCGGGCCATACGCCGGTTTCACCACCAAATTCCTCAAGCACGGTTCCTTCATGGACCTGCCGCTGTCGGTGCGCGCCGGCAACATCGGGCCGATGCTGGCGGTGGCGAAAAACAACATGGACCTGACCAAGTACCTGGTCAGTGAAGTGATGCAATCGATGGAGCAGCGCCTGGATTCCCTGCGCCGTTTCTACCCGCAGGCGAAAGCCGAAGACTGGCGCCTGGAAGTGGCCGGCCAACGGGTGCAGATCATCAAAAAGGACCCGAAAAAGGGCGGCATCCTGCAATTCGGTACCGAGCTGGTTGCTGCGAAGGACGGCTCCCTCGCCGCCCTGCTCGGCGCTTCGCCAGGCGCGTCGGTGACCGTTTCGATCATGCTGGAACTGATCGAGAAGTGCTTCGCGGACAAAGCCAAAGGCGAATGGGCCGGCAAACTGGCCGAGATCTTCCCGGCCCGTGAGAAAGTCCTGGAAACCGATGCTGCGCTGTATCGCAAGATCAACACGCAGAACAACATCGCGCTGGAACTGGTAGAAGAAAACAGCGAGACGCCAAGCTACGCTTGATCTCGCCGCATAAAAAACGCCCCGTACTCACTGAGTGCGGGGCGTTTTTTTATGCCCTGGCAAATGTCTCGAATGCCTCAGCCACGAGCCTTGTCGATCAGCTCGATGTATTCAGCGGCATTGCGCTGATCGGCGATCCGCTCGACGAAAGTATTGCCCTGCTCGTCCTTGCCATCAACGTCGTAACCGGCCGCGACGAAGAAGCCCAGAAAGCGCTCGAAGTCGTCAACACGCAGACCGCGATACGCCTTGATCAGTTTGTGCAGCGACGGCGAAGTGGCGTCGACGGGCTCAAAATCGAGGAACAGCTTGATCTGCTCATCGCCGATCTCGTCACCAATCACTTGTTTCTTATCTTTACGCATTGCCGACTCCAGCTCGCAGACATGACACGGGGCGGGCAGTTTACCCCTGCCCGGCCGCCCTGCTCAACGCGATCGCACCGCACCGGTGTGCAAATCCGCCCAGATATGGCCATTGGCGTAACTGAGGAACTGCACATACACGGTGTCGTTGCGCAGCAAATCCATCACCACACGGTACTGGGCGAGCGGATAAAACAGCGTCAGGGTTTTGCTCTTGTCGTCGTAGGCCGGTTTTTTCAGGCTCTTGCTTTCGCCGTCGAAACTCACCAGCACCTGACTGATGGTTGCGCCCTTGTTCAGCGACTTGCCTTTGAGGCGGATCAACAACGACGAGGTGACCGGAATCGGCTGCTGGTTGGATTGGCGTTGCGCACCGACCACCACCGAGTATTCGCTGACCTGCATCAGTTGTTGCTGCTCGGGTTCGGCATCGCGCACGGTCAGATCGTCGGGCGGCAGGAATTGACTGTGCATCGGCGCGGCGGACAACGGCAGGCTGAGGGACAGCAACAGCGCGGCAAGGCTGCGGGACAAGAGGCGCATGACAGACTCCGAGGGGCGGGGCCGAGCACTCTAGCATGGGTGTCGCGGATGGATCAGCACACACAAAAACAACTGTAGGAGTGAGCCTGCTCGCGATAGCGTCGTATCAGCCAACATCAATGTGGCTGACAGACCGCTATCGCGAGCAGGCTCACTCCTACAAGGGGTTGTGCCGGAGCTTACATGCCCTTGACGGCGTAGATCCCGTTGGCGTTGCGCCAGTAACCCTTGTAGTCCATGCCGTAACCGAAGATGTAGCGGTCGATGCACGGCAGGCCGACGAAATCGGCTTTCAGGTCAGGACGCGCCTTGCGGTCGTGGTCCTTGTCGATCAGCACGGCGGTGTGCACTTTGCGCGCGCCGGCATGTTTGCAGAAGTCGATGATCGCGCCCAGGGTGTGACCTTCGTCGAGGATGTCGTCGATGATCAGCACGTCGCGGTCAATGAACGAGACTTCCGGCTTGGCTTTCCAGAACAGGTCGCCGCCGCTGGTTTCATTGCGATAACGGGTGGCGTGCAGGTAGGACGCTTCCAGCGGGAACTGCAGATGCGTCAGCAGTTTGCCGGAGAAAATCAGGCCGCCGTTCATCACGCAGAACACCACCGGGTTGGTGTCCGCCAGTTGTTCGTTGATTTGTGCACCGACACGGGCGATGGCCGCTTCGACTTCAGCTTCGGTGTACAGGCAGTCAGCCTCTCGCATGACTTGACGGATATGCTCGAGATCAGCGGACATGGCGCTCTCCAGGGGGGCTTCGGATTCGGAAAAGCGGGCAAAGGTACGCATCCGCAACGGCTGAATCAAGCCTTTATGGACTAACGTACTGTATGTCCTATAGGACATCACCCTCGGATAGATTAATCTAGGCCGGTTTTTTTGCCCGCCGCCGGAGTTTTTCCATGCCCATTCTCGAGATCCGCCATCCGCTGATCCGCCATAAACTCGGCCTGATGCGCCGCGCTGACATCAGCACCAAGAATTTCCGTGAGCTCGCTCAGGAAGTCGGCGCCCTGTTGACCTATGAAGCTACAAAAGATTTGCCGCTTGAATCCTACGATATCGCCGGCTGGTGCGGCACCGTGTCGGTGGAAAAGATCGCCGGCAAGAAAATCACCGTCGTGCCGATCCTGCGCGCCGGCATCGGCATGCTCGAAGGCGTGCTCAGCCTGATTCCGGGTGCCAAGGTTTCGGCTGTCGGTGTTGCCCGCAACGAAGAAACCCTGCAAGCGCACACCTATCTGGAAAAACTGGTGCCGGAAATCGACGAACGTCTGGCGATGATCATTGACCCGATGCTCGCCACCGGCAGTTCCATGGTCGCGACCATCGACCTGCTGAAAAAAGCCGGTTGCCGCGACATTCGCGCCATGGTCCTGGTCGCCGCGCCAGAAGGCATCGCCGCCGTCGAAAAGGCGCACCCGGACGTGACCATCTACACCGCGTCCATCGATGAACGCTTGAACGAGCATGGCTACATCATTCCTGGGCTTGGCGACGCCGGTGACAAGATTTTCGGCACCAAGCAGAAGGACGCGTAAGCATGCAGCAAGAGTTCAACGATCCGCTCTGGCGCACGGTGCTGTCCGGCGCGCAGATGCTGTTCGTGGCCTTCGGCGCGCTGGTGCTGATGCCGCTGATCACGGGCCTGGACCCGAACGTGGCACTGTTTACCGCCGGTCTGGGCACGATCCTGTTCCAGATCGTCACCGGACGTCAGGTGCCGGTGTTTCTGGCGTCGAGCTTCGCCTTCATTACCCCGATCATTCTCGCCAAGGGCCAGTTCGGCCTCGCCGCGACCATGGGCGGGGTGATGGCGGCCGGTTTCGTCTACACCTTCCTCGGCCTGGCCGTGAAGATCAAAGGCACCGGGTTCATTGACCGTCTGCTGCCGCCGGTGGTGATCGGTCCGGTGATCATCTCGATCGGCCTGGCCATGGCGCCGATTGCCGCGAACATGGCGATGGGCAAGGCTGGCGATGGTTCTGAATTGATTCCCTACCAGACCGCCATGCTGATTTCGATGCCGGCCCTGCTGACCACGTTGATCGTGGCGGTGTTCGGCAAAGGCATCTTTCGTCTGGTGCCGATCATTTCCGGGGTGCTGGTGGGTTTTGCCATGTCGTTCTATTTCGGCGTGGTCGACACCGCGAAGATTGCAGCGGCGCCCTGGTTCGCCCTGCCGCACTTCACCGCGCCGGAGTTCAACTGGCAGGCGATCCTGTTCATCGTTCCGGTGGCCCTGGCGCCGGCGATTGAGCACATCGGCGGGGTGATTGCGGTCGGCAGCGTGACCGGCCGCGACTACCTGAAGAAGCCGGGCCTGCATCGCACCCTGCTCGGTGACGGCATCGCCACCACCGCTGCCGGCCTGTTCGGCGGTCCGCCCAACACCACCTACGCCGAAGTGACCGGCGCGGTGATGCTGACCAAGAACTACAACCCGAAAATCATGACCTGGGCGGCGATCTTCGCCATCACCCTGGCGTTCATCGGCAAGTTCGGCGCGCTGCTGCAAAGCATTCCGGTGCCGGTGATGGGCGGGATTCTGTGCCTGTTGTTCGGCTCGATCGCGGCGGTAGGGATGAACACCCTGATCCGTCACAAGATCGACCTGGGCGAAGCGCGCAATCTGGTGATCGTCTCGGTGACGCTGGTGTTCGGTATTGGCGGTGTGCTGGTCGGCACCGGCACCGGTCCGGATGACTTCGGCCTCAAAGGCATCGCGCTGTGCGCGGTGGTGGCGATTGCGCTGAACCTGATCCTGCCGGGTAATGATGGCTGGAAGCAGAAGAAAGCGGATGAGCCGCTGATCTAAACCTACAGATCTGCAGCGCCTGACACACCGTTATCGCCAGCAGGCTGGCTCCCACATTTGATCTCTGATGCCACAGCTTTTGTGAACACAGCAGATCCAGTGTGGGAGCCAGCCTGCTGGCGATGCTTTTAGAGGGCCAGCGGCGCGCGTTCGCAAAGCGTTGCCAAGGCCTTGGCCCATTGCGGGTCGTCGTTCAGGCAGGGCACCAGCACCAGCTCCTCGCCCCCCGCTTCGCGGAACTGCTCCTTGCCGCGATCGCCGATTTCTTCCAGCGTCTCGATGCAGTCGGCAACGAATGCCGGGCACATCACCAGAATCTTTTTCACGCCGCTTTTTGCCAACTCGTCCAGCCGCGCTTCGGTGTACGGCTCGATCCACTTTGCCCGCCCCAATCGCGACTGAAACGACACCGACCACTTGCCGTCCGCCAGCCCCATGCTTTTGGCGAACTCGGCGGCGGTACGGAAGCACTGCGCGCGATAACAGGTCGCCAGCACCGTCGGCGACGCGGTCTGGCAGCAATCGGCGCCTTTCAAGCAGTGATTGCCACTCGGATCGAGCTTGGTCAGATGCCGCTCCGGCAAGCCGTGGAAGCTCAGCAGCAAGTGATCGAAATCCTGCTGCAAATGCGGGCGAGCGCTGGCTACCAGCGCATCGATGTATTCCGGCTGGTCGTAAAACGGCTGCAGGATCGACAGCTGCACATCGAGCTTGTGCTCGCGCAAAACGCGTCGGGCTTCTTCGATCACCGTGGTGGTGGTGCTGTCGGCGAACTGCGGATACAGCGGCGCCAGGGTGATCTTCTTGTGCCCGGCCTTCACCAGGCGCAGCAGGCAGGTTTCGATCGACGGCTCGCCATAACGCATCGCCAGGTCGACCGGGCCATGCTTCCAGGTCTGGGTCATCTGCTGTTGCAGACGCTGGCTGAGCACCACCAGCGGCGACCCTTCCTCCCACCAGATTGAGGCATAGGCATGCGCCGATTGCTCCGGGCGTTTGATCAGGATCAGCGACACCAGCAGACGCCGCACCGGCCAGGGCAGGTCGATGACGTACGGGTCCATCAGAAATTGATTGAGGTAGCGGCGCACATCGGCCACCGAGGTCGAGGCCGGGGAACCCAGGTTGACCAGAAGCAAGGCGTGATCGGTCATGCAACGTCCTATTTCAGAGGCGGCTGGAGAGATCGTCCAGAGCCGCGCGTAAATCCGTGAACTGGAAAGTGAAACCCGCTTCCAGCAAGCGTACCGGCATGGCCTTTTGGCCGCCGAGCAACAACAATGACATCTCACCGAGGCCGACTTTCAGCGCCAGCGTCGGCATCGGCATGAACGCCGGGCGGTGCAACACGCTGCCCAGCGTCTGCGCAAATTCGCGATTGCGCACCGGTTTCGGCGCGCAGGCATTATAAGGACCACTGGCCTGCTCGCGGTGCAGAAGAAAATCAATCAGGGCGATTTGGTCGTTGATATGAATCCACGGCATCCACTGCCGCCCGTTGCCCAACGGCCCGCCCAGACACAGCTTGAACGGCAACAGCAGGCGCGACAAAAAGCCGCCCTCGGCCGACAGCACCAGACCGGTTCGCACCAGCACGACGCGCATACCCAGGTTCTCCGCACGCAAGGCCGTCTCTTCCCAGGCGATGCACAACTGACTGGCAAAATCGTCGATCACCGGCGGCGACTCTTCAGTCAACTCGCGCTCGCCACCGTCGCCGTACCAGCCGATGGCCGAGCCGGAAATCAGCAAGGCCGGTTTTTGCGTGCGCGTTTCGAGCCAGGTCAACAGGGTCTCGGTGAGCTTGATCCGACTGCTCCACAGCAACGCCTTGCGCCGGTGCGTCCAGGGCCGATCGGCAATCGGCGCGCCAGCCAGATTGACGATCGCGTCGAGCGGCTCCTCGCCGAGGTCTTCCAGACGGGCGATGCCACGCACCGACGCGCCACAGATCTTCGCCACCGTTTCGGGATTGCGACTCCACACCGTCAGGCGATGGCCCTGCTCCAGCCAATGACGGCAGAGCTGACGTCCGATCAAACCAGTACCGCCGGTCAGCAATATGTGCATGACATCTTCCTCGCGTGGCATTTAACCCGGATCACTAGTCTATTTTTATAAGCAGGGATCTTTTCCATCGGGCGGGCTCTATTGTTTAACCATAGGCCAAGCTAACGAAACGAGAATGGCAGAAGTTATACCAAAAAACATAATTGTACAGGTTTCATCGACGGCGTAGTCTGTACAGAAAGGTAAACGAGGCCCCTATGACTGTACCTATCGCAATCATCGGCACCGGCATCGCCGGACTCTCCGCCGCCCAGGCTCTGACAGAGGCCGGGCACACCGTGCAACTCTTCGACAAAAGCCGCGGCAGCGGCGGGCGCATGTCGAGCAAACGCAGCGACGCCGGCTCGCTGGACCTCGGCGCGCAATACTTCACCGCCCGCGACCGCCGCTTCGTCACTGAAGTACAACGCTGGCAAAGCCAGGGCTGGGTCGCCGAATGGGCGCCACAGCTCTATTCGTATCAGGGCGGGCAACTGAACATGTCCCCGGACGAGCAGACCCGCTGGGTCGGCGCACCTCGCATGAGCGCCATCACCCGTGGCCTGCTCGACGGCCTGAACGTGCAGTTCGCCTGCCGCATCACCGAAGTGTTTCGTGGCGAACAACACTGGCATTTACAAGACGCCGAGGGCTTTACCCACGGCCCGTTCAGCCACGTCGTCATCGCCACACCAGCGCCGCAAGCCACCGCCCTGCTCGCCGCCGCACCGAAACTCGCCGCGGCCGCCGCCGGGGTCAAAATGGACCCGACCTGGGCCGTCGCCCTCGCCTTCGAAACCCCATTGGACACCCCGATCGAAGGCTGCTTCGTGCAGGACAGCCCACTCGACTGGCTGGCCCGCAACCGCAGCAAACCCGGACGCGACACCACCCTCGACACCTGGGTCCTGCACGCCACCAGCGCCTGGAGCCGGCAACACATCGACCTGTCCAAGGAAGCGGTGATCGAACATCTGCATGGCGCCTTCGCCGAACTCCTGCACAGCGCCATGCCCGCCCCCACCTTCAGCCTCGCCCACCGCTGGCTCTACGCCCGCCCGGCCACCGGCCACGAATGGGGCACCCTCGCCGACGCCGACCTCGGCCTCTACGCCTGCGGCGACTGGTGCCTCTCCGGCCGCGTCGAAGGCGCCTGGCTCAGCGGCCAGGAAGCCGCCCGCCGCCTGCACGAGCACTTGCAATGAACCGCCTCAACCCGAGCAAACTGCTGCTGTCGAAATGGACAGCAGCCCAGCCACAACACCGCGAAAAGCACTTCCTCGTCACCGAACTGTTTCGCGACGAAGAAGGCACCGTACTGGAAATCGAAATGCAGGCCGTGCTGACCAAACGCAGTGAGCGGATGGAATGGCGAGCGCTGAAGAATGCCGAGCAGTGGATTCAGGGCTGGAAATAAACCTGTGGGAGCCAGCCTGCGGGCGATGGACGATAACCCGCTCGTCCTGCAAATCAGCTTGGTAGCCACTTTCACGGACACAGCCAAAAGCCAACCCTCACCCTAGCCCTCTCCCGGAGGGAGAGGGGACGGACCGAGTTGTTTGGGAGAAGTGCGCCGACGTGCAATACCGAGTCGAATGCAGATTCTGAACGGCCGACAAATCGGCTCCCTCTCCCTCGGGAGAGGGCTGGGGTGAGGGGCGAATCCACTGAAGATCCCAAGCCATGCGGCGCTTCTAACCACTCAACAATGAGCGTTAGCTCGCGTGCTCTTGATCTTGATCTTGCGTCACCGGCGACGTCGGAAGGCTGAGTGGAGGGATTGATCCGGGCGTGGGAGCGCAGCGACCGTACGACGAAGTCGTACACAGCGGAAGGAGGTGCAGCGAAGCAAACCGTAGCCGCTGCGCCCGGATCAGTCCCGGAGCGAAGGGACCCGAGCTTGCGAGGGCCGAACGCAGGAGCAAGCGTTTTGGGTTACCTTTTTGGCGTTTGAAAAAGGTGACCCGCCGTAAGGGCGGAACCTTAAGCAGCCGTTACCGCAGCAACGAATATATACACAAAATCATAGCCCGACCCGAAGCCTTCGCGCGCAAGCTCGGTCCCACAGAAAAACCAATACCACCATTCCAACCCAAAAATCTTGTACAAACTATTTGACTTGTACACCAACCCATCTATGCTGACAAAAAGTTGTACAGACAAAACCCACTGTACAGGTATAGATCGCGAGGTGCCCATGTCCGCTACCCCCACGTCCAAGCCAAAAATCGCCATCAGCGCCTGCCTGCTCGGCGCCGAAGTGCGCTACAACGGCGGACACAAGGAATCGCGCCTGTGCAGCCGCACCCTCACCGAATACTTCGACTTCACCCCGCTGTGCCCCGAAGTCGCCATCGGCATGGGCATTCCCCGCGAACCGATCCGCCTGGTCGGCGACCCCGAACAGCCACAAGCCGTCGGCACCGTAAACCCGGCGATCAACGTCACCGCCCCACTGGCTGAATATGGCAAACAGATGGCCGCCGAACTCAACGACCTCTGCGGCTACATCTTCATGCAGCAATCACCGTCCTGCGGCCTCGAGCGAGTCAAGGTCTACCACGCCAACGGCGCCCCGGTGAACGGCGGCGGTCGCGGCATTTACGCCCAGGCCTTCTGCGCCGAGCACCCTGACCTGCCTGTGGAAGAAGCCGGACGCCTGAACGACCCGGTGCTGCGCGAAAACTTCATCACCCGGGTACTCGCCTACAGCGCCTGGCAACAAGTGCTTGCACAAGGCCTGAGCCGTCGTGTCCTGACCGAATTCCACTCGCGCTACAAATACCTGCTGATGGCGCACAACCCGCTGCAATACAAAGCCCTCGGCAAACTGCTGGGCAGCATGGCCGACAGCGATCCGGCCGAACTCGGCCCGCGCTACTTCAGCGAGCTGATGGCCGCCCTGAAGAAATGCGCGACCCGTGGCACCCACTGCAACGTCTTGCTGCACATCAGCGGTTATTTGAAACAATCGCTGAGCGCCGAAGACAAAAAAGAAATGCAGCACGTCATTGGCCAGTACCGCCAGGGCATTGTGCCGCTGGTGGTGCCGCTGACCCTGCTCAAGCATCACTTTCGTCTCCATCCGGATCCGTACATTGCGCAACAGGTTTACCTGCAACCGCACCCGGAAAACCTCAGTCTGCGAAACGCTATCTAATGAACGAAAAAACCGACAGCAGCGCCCAGGAAGATCTCGGCGCCGACTTCAAAAAGGCCCTGGACGAGGGCTGGCTGCCAATCCGTGAAGTGGCGCGGCAGACCGGCGTCAACGCCATCACCTTGCGCGCCTGGGAGCGCCGCTACGGGCTGGTCGTGCCGCAGCGCACGCCCAAGGGCCATCGCCTGTATTCGGCTGAACATGTGCAGCGCATTCTGGCAATTCTCACCTGGCTCAACCGCGGCGTCGCGGTCAGTCAGGTCAAGCCGTTGCTCGACACGCCACAGGCGTACAGCGAAACGGTAGAGAACGATTGGCAGCAACTGCACCAGACGCTGATGACGGCCGTCACCCAACTCAACGAGCGCTTGCTCGACGACAGCATCAATCAGGCCATGGCGTTGTACCCGCCGCGCACCCTGTGCGAGCAACTGCTGCTGCCCCTGCTGACAGAACTGGAGCAGCGCTGGCAGGGCCAGTTCGGCGCACAGATGGAACGGGTGTTCTTTTATTCCTGGCTGCGCAGCAAATTCGGCACGCGCATCTACCATAACAACCGCCAGTTCCACGGCGCGCCGCTGTTGTTGATCAACCATTCCGACCTGCCACTGGAACCGCATCTGTGGCTATGCGCCTGGCTGATCAGCAGTGCCGATTGTCCGGTGCAAGTGTTCGACTGGCCGCTGCCCGCCGCCGAACTGGCACTGGCGGTGGAACACCTGCAGGCCCGTGGCGTACTGCTGTATTCCAGCAAAGCCATGAACCTTGCGCAGTTGCCGAAGCTGCTCAATGGCATCGACTGCCCGAAAATGATCGTCGGACCAACGGTATGCATCCACCACGCCGAGTTGTCCGTAAAAACCTCCGACATGACTGATGTGCTCCTGGCAGAAGACGTGCTTCTGGCCCACCAGGCACTGGTTCAGCGTGGATTGATTTAAATGGACGCGGTGAGTTCCGACATGCAATTGATCTGGCTGCGCTGCGACTTGCGCCTACATGACAACACTGCCCTGGCCGCCGCCGCTGCGCGCGGGCCGACGGTGGCCGTGTACCTGCTGAGCCCACAGCAATGGCAGGAACATGACGATGCGCCGTGCAAGGTCGATTTCTGGTTGCGCAACCTCACCGTCCTGAGCCAAAGCCTCGCCGCGCTGAATATTCCTCTGCTGATTCGCACCGCGACGCATTGGGATCAGGCGCCAGCGCAACTGCTGAAACTGTGCAAGGAGCTCGGAATTCAGGCAGTCCACGTCAACGAGGAATACGGTGTCCATGAAAGTCGCCGCGATGCCGCCGTCCGCCAAACCCTGAAAGCCGCAGGCATCGAATTCCATAGCTACCTCGATCAGTTGCTGTTCAAACCCGGCACCGTGCTGACCAAGACCGAGACGTACTTTCAGGTGTTCAGCCAGTTTCGCAAGGTCTGTTACGAACGCCTGCACCGCTCGTTGCCGTCGCTGGTCAAGGCACCCGGCAAACAAGCCGCGCTGCACGTCGACAGTGATCCGGTTCCCGCATCGATCAAGGGGTTCGCCACCCCGAGCCAAACCCTGCGAGCGCTGTGGCCGGCCGGTGAAGACGAAGCCCGCCGGCGTCTCGACAGCTTCACCGACGCGCAAATCGACTATTACCAGAGCGAGCGTGACTTCCCGGCGAAACCCGGCACCAGCCAGCTCTCAGCTTATCTGGCGGCCGGGGTGATCTCCCCGCGTCAGTGCCTGCATGCGGCTCTGCACAGCAATCAGGGCGAATTCGAAAGCGGCAAGGTCGGTGCGGTCACCTGGATCAATGAGCTGCTCTGGCGCGAATTCTACAAACACATTCTGGTTGGTTATCCGCGGGTCTCGCGCCACCGCGCGTTTCGCCCGGAAACCGAAGCACTGGCCTGGCGTGATGCGCCGGCCGAACTGGCCGCCTGGCAAGAGGCGCGCACCGGCCTGCCGATCATCGACGCGGCGATGCGCCAATTGCTTGAAACCGGCTGGATGCACAATCGTCTGCGCATGGTCGTGGCGATGTTCCTGACCAAGAACCTGCTGATCGACTGGCGCGAAGGCGAGCGCTTTTTCATGCGTCATCTGATCGATGGCGATCTGGCGGCGAACAACGGTGGCTGGCAGTGGAGCTCCTCAACCGGCACCGACTCGGCACCGTACTTCCGGATTTTCAATCCGCTGAGCCAGTCGGAGAAATTCGACAGCGAAGGCCTGTTCATCAAGCACTGGCTGCCAGAGCTGGCCGGTCTGAACAAAAAAGACGTGCACAACCCGGCCAAACTCGGCGGCTTGTTCGGCGTGGCGGATTACCCGGCGCCGATCGTCAATCTGAGCACCTCGCGCGAGCGTGCCCTGGCCGCGTTCAAGAACCTGCCGTCGCGCCTGCCAGCCGGAGGCCATGATGAGTGAGTTCCTGTACCGCTTCGCCGGGCAATTTTCCACCTTGAACAAAGACAACCTGGACCGCCTCGGCGAGCTGTACAGCCACGACATTCATTTCACCGACCCGCTGCACGAAGTGCAGGGTTTGCAGCAATTGCGCGATTACTTTAACGAGCTGTACGCCAACGTCAGCGAGCTGCGCTTCGATTTTCACGGTTACGACCAGATCGCTGAGGGCGAAGGCTACTTGCGTTGGGTCATGAGTTATCGCCACCCGCGTCTGGCGAGCGGGCAAGTGATTCGCGTCAGCGGCTGCTCGCATTTGCTGTGGCACGACAAGGTTTATCGCCATCGGGATTATTTCGATGCCGGGGCGCTGCTGTATGAGCATTTACCCGTATTGGGCCGGGTCATCGCCTGGCTAAAAAGGAGAATGGGATGAGCCTTACACCTCCACGGCGTTATTGGCTGACCGGTGCCAGCAGTGGCATCGGCGCGGCACTGGCTGAGGAAATTCTGAAAACCGGTGCGCACCTGGCGGTCAGCTCGCGGCAGATCGCGCCGCTGAAAGTCTTGTCGCAACGCTATCCGGGACAAGTGCTGGTGGTGCCGGGCGACCTGACCAACAGCCAGACCGTGCGTGAAATCGGTGAGCAGATTACCCAAGACTGGGGCTCGCTGGATTCGGTGATCCTCAATGCCGGCACCTGTGAATATGTCGACGCGAAACAGTTCGACTCATCGATCATCGAGCATGTGGTGCGCACCAATCTGCTCGCCAGCAGCTACTGCATCGAAGCCGCCCTGCCGCTGCTGCGCAAAGGCACCGCGCCGCATCTGGTCGGTGTCGCCAGTTCAGTGACTTATCTGCCGCTGCCACGCGCCGAAGCCTATGGCGCGTCGAAGGCTGGCCTGCGTTATCTGTTCGAATCACTGCGCATTGATCTGGCCGACGAAGGCATCGAAGTCACCGTGGTCAGCCCCGGATTCGTCGAAACGCCGCTCACCGCGAAAAACGATTTCCCCATGCCGCTGAGCTGGCCTGTGGATAAGGCCGCGCGGCACATCTTCGCCAAGCTCAAGGACCGGCCGCTGGAGATAGCCTTCCCGGCGCTGTTCATGGCGGCCCTGTGGCCGCTGTCGAAGCTGCCGTCGCGTGTGCAACTGGCGATCGGCAAACGCATGGTGCGCAAATCTCCGCCATTGACGGACCCGACATGAAAATCGCCATTATCGGCAGCGGCATCGCCGGGCTGACCTGCGCCTACCTGCTCAATCGCCGCCACGACATCACGGTGTTCGAGGCCAGCGACTGGGTTGGCGGCCACACGCATACCGTGCCGGTGACGGTCGACGGGCGTGACTATGCGGTGGACACCGGTTTCATCGTGTTCAACGACTGGACGTACCCGAACTTCATCCGCTTGCTCGGGCAACTTGGGGTGGCGTTCAAACCGACCGAGATGAGCTTCTCGGTGAACGATCCCGACACAGGTCTGGAATACAACGGCAACAATCTCAACAGCCTTTTCGCCCAGCGCAGCAATCTGTTGTCGCCGGGGTTCTGGGGCATGTTGCGGGACATTCTGCGCTTCAACAAAGAAGCCCAGCGCGACCTGCTCGAACTGCGCATCGCCGCCGATACCACGCTGGACGAATACCTCAAGGCCGGCGGCTACGGTGAGCGTTTCATCCTGCATTACATCGTGCCGATGGGTTCGGCGATCTGGTCGATGTCGATGGCGGAAATGCTCAACTTCCCGCTGCAGTTCTTTGTACGTTTTTTCAAGAATCATGGACTGCTGTCGGTCAGCGACCGTCCGCAATGGCAAGTCATCGAGGGTGGCTCGAGCGCTTACATCGCGCCGCTGACCGCTTCGTTCAAGGAACGGATTCGCACCAATTGTGCGGTGACTCGAGTCGATCGCGACACCCACGGTGTGGTCACCCACAGCCCGGCCGGCATCGAACACTTCGACCGCGTGGTGTTCGCCTGCCACAGCGATCAGGCGCTGAAACTGCTGGCGACGCCGAGCGACGCCGAACGGGCGATCCTCGGCGCCCTGCCCTACGCCGACAATGAAGTGGTGCTGCACACCGACACGCGCCTGCTGCCGACACGCAAACTGGCGTGGGCGAGCTGGAACTACCGGCTCAGCGGCGCCGGCCACACGCACGCCGCCGTCACCTACGACATGAACATTCTCCAGGGCATTCAAAGCGACACCACGTTTTGCGTGAGCCTCAATCAGAGCGCCGGCATCAGTCCGGACAAGGTGCTCGCCCGTTACACCTACGCGCACCCGCAATTCAGCCTCAACGCGGTGGCGGCACAGCAGCGCTGGGGCGAACTGGACGGCGCGCAGCACACGCATTATTGCGGCGCCTATTGGGCCAACGGTTTTCACGAGGACGGTGTGGTCAGCGGGTTGCGCGTGGCCGCCGCGTTCGGGGAAACCCTGTGAACAGCGCCCTGTACAGCGGCTGGATCGGCCACCGGCGCTTCTCGCCGCGTCGCCATGAATTCCGCTACCGCATCGGCTTGCTGTATCTCGATCTGAGCGAGCAGGACGCAGTTCTCGCCCTGTCGCCGCTGGCCGGGCGCAGTCGCTTCGCGCCGTTTTCCTTCCGCGAGACCGACTACCTCAAGGCCTTCACCGGCCAGGGCATGCGCCTGATCGATGCGGTGCGCCAACAGGTCGGCGCGGCCATCGGGCATGAGCCGCAAGGTTCGATCTGCCTGCTGACCCAGGTGCGCAGTTGGGGCTTGTCGTTCAATCCGGTGAGTTTCTTTTATTGCCATGAGGCGGACGGGCAACTGGCGGCGATTGTCTGCGAAGTGACCAACACGCCGTGGCGCGAGCGCTATCACTATGTGCTGCCGGCGCGCGCACCGCAGAGCCTGGGCGATTTTCATCAGCACTTCGCCGTGGCCAAGGCTTTTCACGTGTCACCGTTTTTGCCGCGCGATCTCGAATACCGCATGAGCTTCAGCCCCGCCGCGCAAAACCTCGGCGTGCACATGGCCGACTGGCAGGGCGAACAGAAACTGTTCGACGCCACGCTCAACCTGCAACGCGAACGCCTTGACCGACAGAACCTGCATCGCTACCTGCGACGCTTTCCGTGGATGACTGCAAAAACCGCTTTGGCCATTTATTGGCAGGCGCTGCGCCTGTTGCTCAAGCGCGCGCCGATTTTCTCCCACCAGACTGCCGACGGCAGCTTTCAAACCGCCACTGTGTCTCCCAAGGAGCACCGCCATGAAATCCTCTAGTCTGTCGGCCGGCTGGCTCAGCACCAACGGTTTGACCGGTTCGCTGTTGCGCCGTGGCGTCTTGCGCCAATTGAGCCTGCTTAAACACGGACAACTGCTGGTGGTCGAGGATGGCGAACGTCTGCTGTTCGGCACTCCGGGCAGCACGCTGCTGGGGGAAATTCACGTCAACGATCCGGCACTCTGGGGCATGGTCGCCGGCAACGGTTCGATTGGCGCGGGCGAGGCGTTCATTCACGGCTACTGGAGTTCGCCGGATCTGACCGCGGTAGTGCGCGTGTTCGTCAGCAACCTCGACGTGCTCGATGCAATGGAGGGTGGCCTGGCGCGTATCAGTCGGCCGTTGGTGCAAGGCTTGCACTGGCTCAATCGCAACACGCGCAAGGGCTCGCAGAAAAACATCGCCGCGCACTACGATTTGGGCAACGACCTTTTCGAGCAGTTTCTCGACCCGACCATGATGTACTCGGCCGGGCAATTCCTGCGCCCCGAGGACAGCCTCGAGCAGGCGCAACTGAACAAATTGCAGCGCATCTGCCAGAAGCTTGCCCTGCAACCCGGCGATCACTTGCTGGAGATCGGCACCGGTTGGGGCAGCATGGCGCTGTATGCGGCGCAGCATTACGGCTGCCGCGTGACCACCACGACCCTGTCGAAAGAGCAGTACGCATTCACCGCGCAACGCATCGAACAACTCGGCCTGCAAGATCGCGTCACGCTGCTGTTGCAGGACTATCGCGACCTCACCGGGCAGTACGACAAACTGGTGTCGATCGAGATGATCGAAGCGGTCGGCCATCGTTTCCTGCCGACCTACTTCAAGCAGTGCGCGCAGTTGCTCAAGAGCAACGGGCTGATGCTGATCCAGGCCATCACCATTCGTGAACAGCGCTACGAACAGGCGTGCCGCAATGTCGATTTCATCCAGCGCTACATCTTCCCCGGCGGCGCCTTGCCCAGCGTGCAGAAGATGCTCGATGTGGTCAGCCGCGACACCGACATGAACCTGTTGCACATGGAAGATTTCGGCCTCCACTACGCGCGGACCCTGCGCCTGTGGCATGAAAACTTTCGCCAGGCCCACGGTCGCTTGACCGAGCTGGGCTATGACGATTATTTCCTGCGTTTGTGGGAGTTCTATCTGTGCTACTGCGAGGGCGGTTTCCTCGAGCGCGCGATTGGCACGGCGCAACTGCTGCTGGCAAAACCGGCGGCGATCACTGCGCCGCTGCTCGGACGCTTCGATGCTTAAAAATGTCGCCAACGCGGTACTGTTCCAGCTCGGCTGGCTGACCTGCGTGATGGGCGGCAACAGTCTGTGGTTGCTGCTGGCATTGGCGGTGTTGGTGATTCATTTGCGCTGGCTCAGCAGTTGGGCGGCCGAGGGCCGGCTGGTGCTCAGCGTGGTGATTGTCGGCACGGCGCTGGACAGTGTTCTGCGCGCGTTGGGAGTGTTCGAGTTCAGCGACGAGTCGCCGCTGATTCCGTTGTGGCTGATGTTGCTCTGGGCATTGCTCGCGACAACGTTGCGCCATTGTCTGCAATGGAGTGCTCGGCCGTGGTGGCTGGCCAGTGCGTTGGGCGCGGTTGGCGGTGCACTGTCCTATTACGCGGGCGGGCGCCTGGCCGGGGTGCAATTTCCCTACGGCGATTGGCCCACACTGATTGGCATCGGTGTGCTTTGGGCATTGGTGTTTCCGCTGCTGCACGCGATGGCCCGGCGCCTGGCGCAGTGAGCGTCTGTCAGCGCTTTCACACGCACAGCGACAGCTGCCTTACACTGGCGCCATGAAAACCATCCCTCATCAACAAATCGCCGAACCGGCGGTCACTTGCTCGACCTGCGCAGCCTGCTGTTGCCAGCTCGAAGTCATGCTGATCACCGACACGGGCGTGCCTGAACGTTTTATCGATACCGATGAGTGGGGCGGCGAAGTGATGCTGCGTCTGGACGACGGCTGGTGCGCAGCGCTGGATCGCGACAGCATGATGTGCACGATCTACGAAAAACGCCCGCTGATCTGCCGCGAATTCGAAATGGGTGCACCGGAGTGCATTGAGGAACGGCGCGGCATCGCCACGGCCTACCGCTGATTTTTCAAACACCACAAACCAATGCAGGAGTGAGCCTGCTCGCGATAGCGGAGTGTCAGCCGAAAATTGTTTGACTGACACTCCGCTATCGCGAGCAGGCTCACTCCTGCAAGGGGAGCTGCGTAGCGGTTACAGCGGCATCGTGTAATGCAGTGCGTAACTCTCTACACCATCGTTGTCGCTGGACAGGCCGGCGTTGGAATAGTGCGTCGCACGAATCCCGACTTCATGCCCGCCATTGAAACGCAGGCCGAAACCGATGCGGTCTTCGAACTGGAAGGAACCGCCGATTTTGTTGTCTTCGTATTCGGTGTTAGAGAAAAACGCCGCACCGATACCCGCTTCAACGTACGGTTTGACCGACTGGCCGGCAAACTCATAAACGAAAACAGGCGAGAACGACAGGCTGTTGTTGCTGGAAGTCTTGTCACCTTCCCAATAAGTGTAAGCGCCACTCCAGTAGCCGGTCAGGCGACCCACGTCGCTCTGTAGCCAGCTCTTGTCCCAGTCGAAATTCATGCCCAGACGATAGGTCATGGTCGAGTCGCTGGTACCGCCAACGGCGAATTCAACGCCAGCGGCTTGTGCAGAAATGCTTTGCCCCATCAGTGCGGCCGCAATCGCGGCCAAGCAGAATAGTCGCTTCACTTTGAAACTTCCTTTTCCGGAACGATCGTTTGGTTTTTAGTGCTGCTGTCGCTATAGAAATCTGCGCTCGAAAAGAAGTTCAGCTTATTTCGAGTTATTTCACATTTTTTTTACAAGTCGAAGTTTTGCACATCTGCGGCGGATTGGCCCAGCAGCGGCAGGATTTTTCTGAAGGACAGCGGATCGGCACTGGTCCAGAACTTCACAGGCTGGCATGGGCCTGCGGCAAGCAGATCACGTTCACCCAGCAACCGTTGCAGTTGCCGGGCCACCGCCGCGCCGGTGTCGATCAGGCTGATATCGTCGCCGATCATCGTCTTTAGCAGCGGCTTCAGGAAAGGATAATGCGTACAGCCGAGAATAATCGTGTCGCAGCCCTGAGCCAATAATGGCGCGACGTAACCTTGCAATAACACGCGCAATTGCGGGCTGTGCAGCTCACCGTCTTCAATCAGCTCGACCAGCCCCGGGCACGGCTGGGTGATGACTTTCACGTCGGCGGCGAAGCGATCGAGCAGCGCGGCGAACTTGGCGCTCTGCAAGGTGCCCGTAGTCGCCAGCACGCCGACCACACCGCTGCGGGTCGCGGCGGCGGCAGGTTTGACCGCCGGTTCCATGCCGACAATCGGCCACTCGGGAAAATCCCGGCGCAGATCGGCCACACCGGCCACGGTTGCAGTGTTGCAAGCCAGCACCAGGGCCTTGGCGCCCTGCTCGCGGAAAAACCCGGCCATCGCGCTGCAGCGCTGGCGGATGAATTCCGGAGTTTTCTCACCGTAGGGAATGTGCCCGCAATCGCCAACATAGAGCAGCGATTCATTGGGCAGCAAGCGCTGGATTTCAGCCAGTACCGACAAGCCGCCGACGCCGGAATCGAACACGCCGATCGGCGCTTCACGCATGGCGCGAACCACAGACACTGCAACCCGGATCGCGCTTGACGCGCAATTCGCGGAAACGCGAACCGAGCGCATCGATCAGTAGCAAGCGCCCTACCAGCGGCTCGCCGAAACCAACCAGCATCTTCAGCGCTTCAAGTGCTTGCAGGCTACCGACCAGACCGACCAGAGGCCCGACCACGCCCGCCTCGCTGCAGGTCAATTCGGCTTCGCTGCCATGCCCGTACAGGCAGTGATAACAAGGGCTCTCGGCACGCCGCGGGTCGAACACCGACAACTGCCCTTCCAGGCGAATCGCCGCGCCGCTGACCAGCGGTTTATCCGCCGCAACGCACGCCGCATTGACCGCCTCGCGGGTGGAAAAGTTATCCGAACAGTCGAGGACCAGATCCACCGCCGTCACTGCGACTGCCAGAGAACTCTCGTCGAGCGCCTGACGGTGGGCAATCAGCTGAATCTCCGGATTGATCGCACCCAGGCGCTTGAGCGCCGAATCGACCTTGCTCATGCCGACACTGTCGGTGTCATGAATGATCTGCCGTTGCAGGTTGGTCAGGTCGACGGTATCGAAATCGGCCAGATGCAATGCACCGACACCGGCAGCGGCCAGATACAGCGCCACCGGTGCGCCGAGACCGCCGAGGCCGACGATCAATACGCGACTGTCCTTGAGCTTCAGTTGCCCGTCGATGTCGATGTGTTGCAGCAGAATCTGCCGGCTGTAGCGCAGCAATTCCTGATCATTCAGCACGGCAGGCGCCCCAGACTGATGCGTTGATGGCCGCCCAGATCGGTGCGGCTGTGAACCTCGGTAAAACTGCGCGTCAGCAGCAGATCGCGCACGGCTTCGGCCTGATCATAGCCATGTTCGAGCATCAGCCAGCCACCGGCTTCGAGATGATCCGGCGCCTGGGCGACGATCAAACGCAGATCGTCGAGACCGTCTTCACCGGCGACCAGCGCACTGGCCGGCTCGAAGCGCACATCGCCTTCGACCAGATGCGGATCGGCGGCGGCGATGTACGGCGGGTTGCTGATGATCAACTGAAAACGCTGACCGGCCAGCGCACTGAACCAGTGGCTGCTCAGCACTGTAGCGTTGTTCAAGTGCAGGCGCTGGCGATTACGTTCGGCCAACGCGACGGCTTCGAGCACGCGATCCACCGCCGTCACTCGCCACGCCGGGCGCTCGCTGGCCAGGGCCAAGGCGATGGCACCGCTGCCGGTGCCGAGGTCGAGCACTTTCGCCGGGGTCGCGGGCAGCAGTTCCAACGCCGCTTCCACCAGCAATTCAGTGTCGGGGCGCGGGATCAGCGTGTGCGGTGCCACTTCCAGATCGAGTTTCCAGAAGCCCTGCTGGCCGAGAATGTAGGCCACCGGCTCGCCGCCACGGCGTCGTTGCAGATACTCGGCAAAGGTCAGCGCCGCTTCGCTCGGGACGATGCGCTCGGGCCAGGTGTGCAGAAAACTGCGCGATTTGCCCAGCGCTGCGGCGAGGAGCAATTCGGCGTCCAGACGCGCCGTCGGCGAATCCGGCAGTTCGGCGGCGCGCAACAGGCTGGCGATAATGGTCATTTATTCACCTATCGCCGCGAGCTGATCCGCTTGGTATTCGGCCAGCAACGGTTCGATCACCGCGTCCACGCCACCGGCGAGAATTTCATCCAGCGAATACAGGGTCAGGTTGACGCGATGGTCGGTGACCCGGCCCTGCGCATAGTTGTAGGTGCGGATGCGCTCGGAACGATCGCCGGAACCGACCAGCAATTTGCGCTCGCTGGCGATCGCGTTGGCCGCCGCAGCGTTTTGCTGATCATTGAGTTTGGCCGACAGCCACGCCATCGCCCGCGCACGGTTCTTGTGCTGGGAACGTTCTTCCTGGCACTCGACCACAGTGCCGGTCGGTATGTGGGTGATGCGGATCGCCGAGTCGGTGGTGTTGACGTGCTGCCCCCCGGCGCCGGAGGAGCGGTACGTGTCGACGCGCAAATCCGCCGGGTTGATTTCGATGGCTTCGCGCTCGTCCGGCTCTGGCAATACCGCCACGGTGCACGCAGAAGTATGGATACGGCCCTGGGATTCGGTGGCCGGTACGCGCTGTACGCGGTGCGCCCCGGACTCGAATTTCAGCTTGCCGTAAACGTTGTCGCCTTCAATGCGCGCGATGACTTCTTTATAGCCGCCGTGTTCGCCTTCGTTTTCCGAGAGGATCTCCACGCGCCAGCCACGGCGTTCGGCGTAACGCGAGTACATGCGAAACAGGTCGCCGGAGAAGATCGCCGCCTCGTCGCCACCGGTGCCGGCGCGAATTTCGAGGAACACGTTGCGGCCATCGTTGGGGTCCTTGGGCAGCAACATGCGCTGCAGGTCGGATTCGAGGGTAATCAGCAATTCCTTGGCTTCGCGGACTTCTTCCACGGCCATTTCGCGCATGTCCGGGTCGTTGTCCTTGAGCAGCGCCTGTGCGCCTTCAAGATCGCTTTGTACGCCGAGCAGCTTTTTATAAGCCTGCACGACCGGCTCGAGTTCGGCGTATTCCTTGGAATAGGCGCGAAACTTCGTCTGATCGGAAATGACTTCAGCGTCGCCGAGCAGCGCGGTCAGTTCCTCGAAACGGTCCTGGAGGGTATCCAGCTTGTTGAGCAGTGACGCTTTCATTGCGGTTTTTTATCCGAAAAACTATCCGGTGAGCCCTCAAGGGCAAAGAGTTCCTGGGCCATGGCCAGCGCATCGAGGCGGCCTTCGGCAGACAGCTTTTTCAACTGCACGCTGGGCGCATGCAGCAATTTGTTGGTCAGGCCACGGGCCAATTGCCCGAGCACATCTTCGGCATTGGCGCCGTTGGCGAGCAGGCGCAGGGCCTTTTGCAGCTCTTCGTCGCGCAAGCGTTCGCTCTGTTGACGATAGGCCTTGAGCACGTCGACTGCCGCGAGTTCGCGCAGGCGCACCATGAAATCGTCGGCGCCGACCGACACCATTTCTTCTGCCGCCTGCGCTGCGCCCTGGCGGCTCTTGAGGTTTTCGGCGACCACTTCGTGCAGGTCATCGACGCTGTACAAGTAAACGTCGTCCAACTCGCCGACTTCCGGCTCGATATCGCGGGGAACCGCGATATCGACCATGAAAATCGGTTTGTGCTTGCGCAGCTTAAGCGCACTCTCGACCGCGCCTTTGCCGAGGATTGGCAACTGACTGGCGGTCGAGCTGATGACGATATCGCTGCGCACCAGCTCCGCCGGAATATCCGACAGCAGCACCGCGTGGGCACCGAACTGTTCAGCCAACAGGCTGGCACGTTCCAGCGTACGGTTGGCAACGACGATGCGCTTGACCCCCAGCTCATGCAAATGACGGGCGACCAGGGTAATGGTCTCGCCGGCGCCGATCAGCAAGGCCTGGCTGCGTTGCAAGTCGCTGAAAATCTGCTTGGCCAGGCTGACCGCGGCAAACGCCACCGACACCGGGTTTTCGCCGATCGCGGTGTCGGTGCGCACCTGCTTGGCGGCATTGAAGGTGGCCTGAAACAGCCGTCCCAGCAGCGGGCCAATGGTGCCGGCCTCGCGGGCAACGGCGTAGGCCGACTTCATCTGCCCGAGAATCTGTGGCTCACCCAGCACCAGTGAATCGAGCCCGGAGGCGACGCGCATCATGTGACGAACGGCCGCATCGTCTTCATGCACATAAGCACTGGCGCGCAGCTCGTCGAGACTGAGCTTGTGATAATCGGCCAGCCAGCGCAGCACGATATCCGCCGACAACTGATCCTGTTCTATATAAAGTTCACTGCGATTGCAGGTGGAGAGGATCGCGGCTTCGCGGCTGTCGGTCAGTCGGCAGAGCTGCTGCAAGGCCTCCACCAGCTGTTCTGGCGTAAAGGCCACGCGCTCGCGGACGTCTACGGAAGCAGTCTTGTGGTTGATACCGAGTGCAAGGAAGGCCATTCAAGGTCGCTGGTGGTGACGTGAAGCCGGCAATTGTCCTACTTCGAAAGATTCAGAACAACTACCGCTGACTATTGTCCCAATTGTCGGCCCCTATAATGGCCACAATCGAGACTCGGTTATGTTTGGCCGAAGGCTTGTGTCATGATGATCCGACCGCAGGTTTAGCCGTCCTCTTCCTATATGAATAGATCTTCCGCGTTGCTCCTCGCTTTTGTCTTCCTCAGCGGCTGCCAGGCCATGGCTCCCGTTTCGCCGAGCGGCACGCCGTCGGTCGAAGACACCACGCCCGCACCTGAAAAGCCCAAGGTCTACGGCTCGTTCAGCGAGGAAACCGTTTTCAGCCTGTTGAGCGCCGAGCTCGCCGGCCAGCGCAATCGCTTCGACATTGCCCTGGACAACTACGTGACCCAGGCCATCAACACGCAGGATCCGGGCATTTCCGAGCGCGCCTTCCGCATCGCCGAGTACCTGGGCGCCGATCAACCGGCCCTCGATACCGCGCTGATCTGGGCGCGAAACGCTCCGGACGATCTCGAAGCGCAACGCGCCGCCGCCGTGCAACTGGCACGCGCCGGACGTTATGACGACTCCATGGTGTACATGGAGAAAGTCTTGCAGGGCAAGGGCGATACCCATTTCGATTTCCTCGCGCTGTCCG
Organism: Pseudomonas granadensis; assembly: GCF_900105485.1. Classification (GTDB taxonomy): domain Bacteria; phylum Pseudomonadota; class Gammaproteobacteria; order Pseudomonadales; family Pseudomonadaceae; genus Aquipseudomonas; species Aquipseudomonas granadensis. Next base: position 4,566,190 of record NZ_LT629778.1, read on the forward strand.
CCGCTGACACCGATCAGGAAACCCGCAACGGCCTGATGAAAAGTTTCGACCGTTTGCTGCAGCGCCATCCGAACAACAGCCAGCTGATTTTCGGCAAGGCCTTGCTGCTGCAACAGGACGGCGACAACAAAGGTGCGCTGGCCCTGCTCGAAGACAATCCCCCGGAAGACGGCGAGATCGCGCCGATTCTGCTGCGTGCACGCTTGCTGCAAATCCTCAACCGTGGCGACGAAGCGCTGCCGCTGTTGCAAAAAAGCATCAAGAAATACCCGGACGACAAACGCCTGCGCCTGACTTACGCGCGCATGCTGGTTGAACAGGACCGCATGGACGACGCCAAGGCCGAGTTCTCCAGCCTCGTTCAGCAGTATCCGGAAGACGACGAACTGCGTTATTCGCTGGCGCTGGTGTGCCTGGAAGCCAAGGCCTGGGACGAGGCCAAGGGTTATCTGGAAGACCTGATTGCCCGTGAAAGCCATGTCGATTCAGCGCACTTGAACCTCGGTCGTATTGCCGAGGAACGCAACGATCCGCAAGGGGCGCTCATCGAGTACGCCCAGGTCGGACCGGGCAACGACTATCTGCCGGCGCAATTGCGTCAGGCCGACATTCTGATGAGCAACGGCAAGACCGCTGAAGCACAGAGAAAACTCGGCGCAGAGCGTGACGAACAACCGGATTACGCGATCCAGCTGTTTCTGATCGAATCGGAAACCCTGTCGGCCAATAAACAGGACGACAAGGCCTGGACGGTTCTGCAGCAAGCGCTGGTGCAATACCCGGACGACCTTAATCTGCTCTACACCCGAGCGATGCTCGCGGAAAAACGCAATGATCTGGCGCAAATGGAAAAAGACCTGCGCCTGATCATCAAGCGTGACCCGGACAACGCCATGGCGCTCAATGCGCTGGGCTACACCTTGTCCGACCGCACCACCCGCTACGCGGAAGCGAAAACCCTGATCGAGCAGGCGCACCAGATCAATCCGGAAGACCCGGCGGTCCTCGACAGCCTCGGCTGGGTGAATTACCGCCTGGGCAATCTGGACGACGCGGAGAAATACCTGCGTCAGGCCCTGGAGCGCTTTCCCGATCACGAAGTCGCCGCGCACCTGGGCGAAGTGTTGTGGGCCAAGGGCAATCAACGCGAAGCCAAACAAGTGTGGGGCAAGTTCCTCAAGGACCAGCCCGACAGCACCATTCTGCGCAGCACCATCAAGCGCCTGACCGGATCCGAGACTCTCTAACCCATGTTTTTGCGCCACGTCATTGTTTTCAGCTTCATCGCCCTGCTCGCCGGTTGCTCGGGCTTTGGTACTCGCGAATCGGTCGAGGGCCACGGCAGCCCGGCTCAATGGGCCGCCAACAAACAGCAACTGACCGCCCTCGATGGCTGGCAGATCGACGGCAAGATCGGCATCCGCGCCCCGAAGGATTCCGGCAGCGGCACGTTGTTCTGGCTGCAGCGTCAGGACTATTACGACATTCGCCTGTCCGGCCCGCTGGGTCGCGGCGCGGCACGCCTGACCGGGCGTCCGGGCAAAGTCTCGCTGGAAGTCGCCAATCAGGGCCGCTACGAAGCGCAATCGCCGGAAGCGCTGCTCGAAGAACAGCTTGGGTGGAAGTTGCCGGTGTCGAACCTGGCGTGGTGGGTGCGTGGCTTGCCGGCTCCTGAAAGCAAAAGCCGCCTGAATCTGGACGCCGACAGCCGGCTGGCCAGCCTTGAGCAGGATGGCTGGAACGTCGAATATCTCGCCTACACCGAACAGAATGGTTATTGGTTGCCCGAGCGCATCAAGCTGCACGGCACCGATCTTGACGTGACGCTGGTGATCAAGACCTGGCAACCTCGCAAGCTGGGGCAGTAATCGATGACCGCTGTACGCCTGACCCTGCCCTCGCCGGCCAAACTCAACCTGATGCTGCACATTCTCGGTCGCCGCGCCGACGGTTATCACGAATTGCAGACGCTGTTTCAGTTTGTCGATTACGGCGATGAAATCACTTACGCCGTGCGCGATGACGGCGTGATTCGACTGCACACCGAGTTCACCGGCGTGCCCCACGACAGCAACCTGATCGTGCGCGCAGCGAAAATGCTTCAGCAACAATCCGGCTGCACACTCGGTATCGACATCTGGATCGACAAGGTGCTGCCCATGGGCGGCGGCATCGGTGGCGGCAGTTCGAATGCGGCAACGACATTGCTCGGCCTCAATCACCTGTGGCAGCTGGGCTGGAATGAAGATCGCCTGGCCGCGCTGGGTCTGACACTCGGCGCTGACGTGCCGGTTTTTGTGCGCGGCCACGCGGCGTTCGCCGAGGGCGTGGGCGAGAAACTCACCCCGGTCGACCCCGAAGAACCGTGGTATCTGGTACTCGTGCCGCAAGTCTCTGTTAGTACGGCAGAAATTTTTTCCGATCCTTTGTTGACACGTAACACACCGCCCATTAAAGTGCGCCCCGTTCCCGAGGGAAACAGTCGAAATGACTGCTTGCCGGTGGTTGCAAGGCGTTATCCAGAAGTACGTAACGCATTGAATTTGTTAGGTAAATTTACCGAAGCAAAACTCACCGGAACTGGAAGTTGTGTGTTTGGGGGCTTCCCAAGCAAAGCTGAAGCTGATAAAGTCTCGGCCCTTCTGACAGAGACCCTTACAGGGTTTGTAGCCAAAGGCAGCAACATTTCGATGTTGCACCGCAAACTGCAAAGTCTGCTCTAAAGGAACCAGGTGCTCGGCACTTGATGCAACAGATACAGGGGCGTCGCCAAGCGGTAAGGCAGCAGGTTTTGATCCTGCCATGCGTTGGTTCGAATCCAGCCGCCCCTGCCATTTTCTCTACTCATCCAGGTTACCCTCAGCCTCTAGGTACTGCGCGTGTCCAAGATGATGGTCTTTACGGGGAACGCTAACCCCGATCTGGCTCGGCGTGTCGTACGTCAGCTGCATATCCCTCTCGGTGACATCTCTGTCGGCAAGTTTTCCGACGGCGAAATCACAGCCGAGATCAATGAAAACGTTCGCGGTAAAGACGTCTTCATTATTCAGCCGACTTGCGCTCCGACCAACGATAACCTGATGGAACTGGTAGTGATGGCTGATGCCTTCCGCCGCTCCTCGGCTACTCGTATCACTGCTGTTATTCCTTATTTTGGTTATGCCCGTCAGGATCGCCGTCCGCGTTCCGCACGTGTGGCCATCAGCGCGAAAGTCGTCGCTGACATGCTTACCGTAGTCGGCATCGACCGTGTTCTCACGGTTGATCTGCATGCTGACCAGATTCAGGGCTTCTTCGATATTCCGGTAGATAACATCTACGGCTCCCCGGTTCTGGTGGATGACATTGAAGATCAGCGCTTCGAAAACCTGATGATCGTGTCCCCGGACATTGGTGGCGTCGTGCGTGCACGGGCGGTTGCCAAGTCGCTGGGTGTCGATCTCGGGATCATCGACAAACGCCGTGAGAAAGCCAATCACTCTGAAGTGATGCATATCATCGGTGATGTCCAGGGGCGTACCTGTATTCTGGTCGATGACATGGTCGATACCGCCGGCACCCTGTGCCACGCGGCCAAGGCCCTGAAAGAGCATGGCGCAGCCAAGGTCTTCGCCTATTGCACACACCCTGTGCTGTCGGGTCGGGCCATCGAGAATATCGAAAATTCCGTGCTGGACGAGCTGGTGGTCACTAACACCATCCCGCTGTCCGCTGCAGCACAAGCCTGTGCACGTATCCGTCAACTGGATATCGCACCGGTTGTTGCCGAAGCGGTTCGCCGCATCAGCAATGAAGAATCGATCAGCGCGATGTTCCGTTAAGGGCCCTGCCCTTCGCGAAATGTCTCGTTGACGAAAAGCGCCCCGCCCCGGCATTTCTGCCGGGGCGGGGCTTTTTTGCCCATACCGTGCTCGGCGCTGGTCGCAAACGCCACGCGGTCATGGCTATTTTGGAGATACAAAATGAACGATTTTACTCTGAATGCTGAAGTGCGTTCCGACCTGGGGAAAGGTGCGAGCCGCCGCCTGCGTCGTCTCGCAAGCCTGGTTCCAGCTGTAGTTTACGGTGGCGACAAAGCCCCTGAATCCATCAGCATGCTGGCCAAAGAAGTTGCCAAACTGCTCGAAAACGAAGCGGCTTACAGCCACATCATCGAGCTGAACGTTGGTGGCACCAAGCAAAACGTCATCATCAAGGCTCTGCAGCGTCACCCGGCCAAAGGCCACGTGATGCACGCTGACTTCGTACGCGTTGTTGCCGGCCAGAAACTGACCGCCATCGTGCCAGTACACTTTGTTGGCGAAGAAGCGCCAGTGAAGAAAGGCGGCGAAGTTTCGCACGTTGTTGCTGAAATCGAAGTGACCTGCCTGCCGAAAGACCTGCCTGAGTTCATCGAAGTCGACCTGTCGAAAGCAGAAATCGGCACCATCATTCACCTGTCGGACCTCAAAGCTCCTAAAGGTGTTGAGTTCGTTGCTCTGGCACACGGCGATGACAAGGCTGTTGCCAACGTCCACGCTCCACGTGTTGCTCCAGAAGCTACCGAAGAAGGCGCAGCAGAGTAATTCACTCTGTCTAGCCTGAGTGAGCAAGTAACATCGCGGACTGGAACGTAGCGAGAAAGCGGGCGAGAACGCGGAGTTTACATTCATGGTAAATGAGCATTTTTCGTCCACTTTCGCCGCTGTCACAGATTGCGGCGATGTTATTCACCACTCAAAGGAAGGGCCCCTATCGTGACTGCCATCAAACTGATCGTTGGCCTGGGAAATCCAGGCGCTGAATACGACCAGACCCGGCATAACGCAGGGGCCCTTTTTGTTGAGCGCATCGCCCACGCCCAGAACGTGAATCTGGTGGCCGATCGCAAATATTTCGGCCTGACCGGGCGCTATTCGCATCAGGGTCAGGATGTTCGTCTGCTGATTCCCACGACCTACATGAACCGCAGCGGCCAGGCCGTGGCGGCACTCGCCGGTTTCTTCCGCATCAAGCCTGAAGAAATCCTCGTGGCGCACGACGAACTCGACTTGCCTCCGGGCGTTGCCAAGCTCAAGCAGGGCGGCGGCCATGGCGGTCACAACGGGTTGCGCGACATCATTGCGCAACTGGGTAATCAGAATACGTTCTACCGCCTGCGGCTTGGCATTGGCCACCCGGGCGTTGCCAGTATGGTTTCAAATTTCGTCCTGGGTCGTGCGCCACGCGCCGAACAGGAAAAACTCGATGCCAGCATCGACTTTGCCCTCGGCGTGCTGCCGGATATCCTCGCCGGGGAATGGAACCGCGCGATGAAAAACCTGCACAGCCAGAAGGCCTGACTTTTACCCGAGGGGAAACACCATGGGATTCAATTGCGGCATCGTCGGCCTGCCTAACGTCGGCAAGTCCACCCTGTTCAACGCCCTGACCAAGTCCGGTATCGCGGCCGAAAACTTCCCCTTCTGCACCATCGAGCCGAACAGCGGCATCGTGGCGATGCCGGATCCGCGCCTGCAAGCACTGGCGGAAATCGTCAATCCCAAGCGCATCCTGCCGACCACCATGGAATTCGTCGACATCGCAGGCCTGGTGGCCGGCGCCTCGAAAGGTGAAGGTCTGGGCAACAAGTTCCTCGCCAACATCCGCGAAACCGATGCCATCGCTCACGTCGTGCGCTGCTTCGAAGACGAAAACGTGATCCACGTTTCCAACAGCGTCGACCCCAAGCGCGACATTGAAATCATCGACCTGGAACTGATCTTTGCCGACCTCGACAGCTGCGAGAAGCAACTGCAGAAAGTCGCGCGCAACGCCAAGGGCGGTGACAAGGACGCGGTCGTGCAGAAGGCGCTGCTGGAGCAACTGATCGCGCACTTCACCGAAGCCAAACCGGCGCGCAGCCTGATGAAGAACATGAGCACTGACGAAAAGGCAGTGATCAAGGGCTTCCACCTGCTGACCACCAAACCGGTCATGTACATCGCCAACGTCGCTGAAGACGGTTTTGACAACAACCCGCACCTGGACGTGGTTCGCGCCATCGCCGAAGAAGAAGGCGCCATGGTCGTGCCGGTGTGCAACAAGATCGAAGCGGAAATCGCCGAGCTCGACGACGGCGAAGAAAAGGACATGTTCCTCGAGGCCCTGGGCCTGGAAGAGCCGGGCCTGAACCGCGTGATCCGCGCCGGCTACGAAATGCTGCACCTGCAGACCTACTTCACCGCCGGTGTCGAAGAAGTCCGCGCCTGGACCGTCAAGGTCGGTGCCACCGCCCCGCAAGCCGCTGGCGTGATCCACACCGATTTCGAAAAAGGCTTCATCCGCGCCGAAGTCATCGCCTACAACGACTTCATCCAGTACAAGGGCGAACCCGGTGCCAAGGAAGCTGGCAAATGGCGTCTGGAAGGCAAGGAATACATCGTCAAGGATGGCGACGTGATGCACTTCCGCTTCAACGTCTAAGCAACACCCGCGCAAGAAAAAGCCGCGTTTGATACGCGGCTTTTTTGTGCCTGAAATTTATAGCCCAACACATTTCCCTGTAGGAGTGAGCCTGCTCGCGATAGCGGTATGTCAGTCAGTACATCTGTAGCTGAGAGAACGCTATCGCGAGCAGGCTCACTCCTACAATTGGATCTGTTGGGGGTCACGCCTTTTTGGTACGCGGCAAGAAAATTGCCAACACCCCGAACAACGGCAAAAACGAACACAGGAAATACACGTACTCGATCCCGTGTATATCCGCCAGATGCCCGAGCAACGCCGCGCCAATCCCGCCAAAACCAAACATCAAACCGAAGAACACCCCGGCGATCATTCCGACATTGCCCGGCACCAGCTCCTGCGCGTACACCACGATCGCCGAAAACGCCGAGGCCAGAATAAAGCCGATCACCACGCTGAGCACACTGGTCCAGAACAGATCGACGTGAGGCATCAGCAAGGTGAACGGCGCCACGCCGAGGATCGAGAACCAGATCACCGCCTTACGGCCGATCCTGTCGCCGATCGGCCCGCCGAAGAATGTCCCCGCCGCTACCGCGCCGAGAAATAGGAACAGGTGCAACTGCGAGCTGGCCACCGACAGGTCGAATTTCTCGATCAGGTAAAAGGTGAAATAGCTGGTGAGGCTGGCCATGTAGAAATACTTGGAGAACACCAACAGCCCCAGCACCACCAGCGCGCTGATCACCCTGCCCTTCGACAAGCCGTGAGCCGCAGCCTGGCCGGCCTTGAGCTTGAACAGATTCAAGTGATGGGCGTACCAGCGGCTGATGCGGTACAGCACGAACAGCGCAAACACCGCAAACAGGCCGAACCACGCGACGTTGCCCTGACCAAACGGAATGATGATCGCCGCCGCCAGCAGCGGGCCGAATGCCGAACCCGCGTTACCACCGACCTGAAAGGTCGATTGCGCCAGACCGTAACGCCCACCCGAGGCCAGTCGCGCAATCCGCGAGGCTTCGGGGTGAAATGTCGAGGAGCCAATGCCGATCAGCGCCGCCGCCAGCAGAATCAAGGGGAAGCTGCCAACCATCGACATCATCACAATGCCGATCAGGGTGCAAATCGAACCGGCCGGCAGCAGCCACGGCTTCGGATGTCGATCAGTGTGATAACCCACCCACGGCTGCAACAGCGACGCCGTCAATTGGAAAGTCAAAGTGATCAGGCCGACCTGGGTGAACGTCAGGCCGTAATTGGCCTTGAGCATCGGATAGATCGACGGCAGCACCGACTGGATCAGGTCGTTGATCAAATGCGCCAGCGCTACCGCGCCGATGATGCGCATCACCAAAGGGCTGCTTTGCGGAGCAGCGGTCGCCGAGGCAGCGGCGGTCTGAACATTGCTGATAGCCATGGAATTTTCCGGACAGCAGAGGGGTGCCCGCAGGCAGGTGCGTCAATGTGCCATTTTTCGGTGCGCCTGCGCTATCCCCTTAGCCAGCTAACTAACTGACGGGTCGTCGATTGCCAGGTGATAGCGCAACGCCATGGTCTGAATCTTGCCTTGCTTCTCTGCTTGAACGCGGCCGCCTTACAAAGGCGACCGACAATGGGAAGTTTCGCTACAGAGCCGGCCTACAGAGCGGGCAAGAGTGAACTTTCGAGGCCTTTTAGCAGGGCACAACATCAAGGTCGAGCGACTGCGATGCACGCCAATGGTGCGTGGTGTCCGGGGGAGTCATGGGGCATGCAGGCTTTTCTTTCGCCGGGGATCAAATTGCTGGGGCGATTTGGCTTCGCACGTAAATTCCAGTTGTTGTTTCTGCTGTTTATTCTGCCATTGGCCGGTAGCCTGTTGATGATCGGTCAGGACTATCGCGAAAAGCTCAGTCTTATCTCCGGCGAGCGCGCCGGCGTGCGCCAGTTGCTGGCGCTGGATGCGCTGGACAACCTGCTCGCCGCGCAACGCGACCGCGCCGCCCGCTGGCGCGCTACGGAAACCAACCGGCAACCGACGCCGGCCACACTGGCGGCCATGGCCGCGTTCGACAAGGTGCAGCCTGCCGTATTGCAAGCCACTACGGACCTGGGCACAGCACTGAATAACGAAGGAGCCGAAGGCGAAACGCTGACGCGCTATCAAGCGCTGCAAACCGCGCTCAATAGCCTCGATTCGAAAAGCCTGAGCAGCGTCGGCTGGTGGCCGGACGGCTACGACCGCTTTACCAACGCCTTGGGCGCGTTGCAAGCGTTGCGTGAGCAGATCGTCATGGACAATCGCCTGACGCTCGCGCCGTGGCTGGAAACCTATCTGCTGACGCAGATCTCCACGCAACACGCGCCGGACCTGATCGAGCGAATCGGCCGCCTCGCCGCGGTCGGCCAAGCCTCGGTGGTCTCCGGCCAATTTACCCTGCAGAGCCGTTTGCAATTGCGTGACCTGCGCAGCCGCATCGGCGACGCCCGCGAGCAACTGGTCAAAACTGCCACGCTGCTCGAAGCCCGCCTGCCGACAGACCAGCAGAGCTGGGCCAGCCAATACCACGACAGCCTCAAACACCTCGACAGCGGCTTGAAAGTGCTCGACGACGGCGTGTTCGGGGGCAGCATCAATCTGAAACCGGAAGACTTCGAGCGCAGCCTCGACGCCCTGCTGACCAACCTCGCGTCCCTGCGCCAGCAATCGCTGCTGTCGCTGGATCAGCGGCTCGACGCCTATCACAGCTCGGCTATCCGTCAGTTCATCCTGGTCGCGGCGATCTTCGGTTGCCTGCTGCTGGCCGCGTTATACCTGTTCATTTGCCTGCAAGCCTCGATCCGCCGCAGCGCCAGCGGCATCACGCTGCTCGCCGAAGCCCTGCGTGACGGCAATCTGAGCCTGCAGGTGCCGGTAGTCGGCCGTGATGAGCTGGCGGCCATCAGCACCGCGCTCAACGTGGCCGTGGTGCAACTGCGCAGCAGCATGCTCGGTGTCGATCACGAAACCTCGCAACTGAGCAACGCGGTGCGCAGCCTCAACGACCATTCCAGCGGTGCGCTCAGCGAAGTCGAGGCGCAGCAATTGCAGATCAGCCAGATCGCCGCAGCGGCCACGCAACTCGCCGCCACCTCGCAAGGCGTGGCGCAAAGCTGCGAACAGGCCTCCAGCAGCGCCCAGCACACCCGGCGCATCGCCGCTGAGAGCAGCCGCGACAGCCAGCGCACCACGGCGAGCATTCAGCAGCTCAATCAGCGCTTGAACGAAACAGCAGCGGCATTGGGTCGGGTCAGCGAACAAGGCCAGCAGATTCAACTGGTCGTCGACACCATTCGCGGCGTCGCCGAGCAAACCAACCTGCTGGCACTCAACGCAGCCATCGAAGCCGCACGTGCCGGTGAACAGGGGCGTGGCTTTGCCGTAGTAGCCGACGAAGTGCGCAGCCTGTCGCAACGCACCCAGTCGTCCACCGCGCAGATCGCCGGCACCGTCGACAGCCTGCGCGCCACCGTCAATGAAGCAGTCAGCCTGATGGAAGCCGCGTGCGGCCAGGCGCAATCGGACGCCGCCGCCGTCACCGGCCTCGGTGAACGCCTGGGCGAAATTGCCAGCGCCGTTCAGAGCGTCACCGACACCCTGGCGCAGATCGCCACGGCGGTTGAGGAACAGGCGAGCACCGCCGATGAGGTGAGCGGCAACATCCAGCAGGTCGATCAAGCGGCGGTGCGTTTGCTCGAAGGCGCGCGGGCGGTGAACATTGCGGCAGACACCTTGAGCCTGGGCAGCGAAGCCTTGAGCGCCAATACCGCCAGATTCCGCCTGCGCTGACACCCTCCCCGGCCCCGATTTTCGGGGCCGGAGGATAAGCGGTTGAAAATAAGAAGAAATATTTTGGATTTACGCTTGACGCTTTTCCATTTCAGGGGAATAATGCGCGCCACTTGGCTACATAGCTCAGTTGGTTAGAGCATAGCATTCATAATGCTGGGGTCCGGGGTTCAAGTCCCTGTGTAGCCACCAAGTACTAAAAACGGCTTACCGAAAGGTAGGCCGTTTTTTTATGGCTGAAATAAACCAGCCAGCTTGTGTCCTCACAGAGTTATGGGTTTCGATCGTGGCTCAGTAATGGCTAGCAATCGACGCTTGGCAAAAAGCAGCCAATCTGCCCGAATCGAAAGGGCTCGCAATAGTCGTGAAACATCGTTTTCCAATTTTCACTTCGCCCTTTCCCATATAGACAAATCCCCAATTCAAGATAGTGCTAATCTCACCAACCGGTTTAAATCCAATAAATACTGGCTTTTCCGCAGGATAATTTTAGATAACCAAAGCCGTTTTTTGAGATAGTTATTATCATGGCCGAATTCAACCATCACGATCTGGCGCTGCTCAATCCATCCTTTGACTCTGATTTGGTTGATGTCTTGAGTGAGCTGGAGCACTTGCGTCGCTTAAGGCTCGAAGGGGATACCCCGCCACAGGTGTTCTACCAGCTCAAATCGCTGTTCCACGCCTTGGAAAGCCTTGGCTCGGCGCGCATTGAGGGCAACCACACCACCCTCGCGGATTACATCGACAGCAAAGTAGAGGGTAAGGCCCGCGACACGGATCAGTTGCGGGAGGTCGCCAATATTGAGAAAGCGATGGATTACATCGAGCAAGTCATGGAGCCGGGCGCCGAGCTGACCGAACATACGATTCGAGAGCTGCATGCGATGACAGTCGACGACCTCCAGCGCGAAGGGGACAAAACACCAGGCGCGTATCGCAGTGGCGGCGTCAGTATTTCGCAATCCGATCACCTGCCACCCGACTTCATCCAGGTGCAGGCATATATGGAGGAACTCGTCGAATTCGTAAATCGAAAGGATTCTCCCAAATATGACCTCATGAAGGTCGCGCTAGCACATCACAGGTTTGGCTGGATACACCCGTTCGGCAACGGCAATGGCCGGGTGGTCAGGCTGCTCACTTACGCCTTGCTAATGAAGTACGGCTTTAACGTCAATGCAGGTGGTCGCGTACTGAATCCTACCGCTGTGTTTTGCAATGACCGTGAACGCTATTACACGATGCTTGCAGCAGCTGATAAAGGAACAAAGGAAGGGTTGGAGCAATGGTGTACCTACGTACTGGTCGGGATTCGTGACGAACTCGAAAAGGTCGACCGCCTTACAAATTATGCCTACCTCACCAAAGCGATCCTCGTCCCTGCCATTGCCTTCGCTCGGGAGCGAGAATGGATCACTGAAACAGAGGAGTTAGTGCTCTCCGCAGCCATTAAACACAAGGTAGTGAAATCGGCTGATGTGGCAGCAGTACTAACCAAACACTCGAGTAATCAGAGAACCTATCTGATCAAGAAATTGGTGGATCAGGGAATGCTGTTACCTCTGACCACCGGAGCGCGCCAGTACACGATCGGGTTTTCCAACAATTACCTGATTCGGGGAGTCATCAAATCACTCAGGGAGCAAGGCTTCATACCTGCCCCCTTGGAAACGCCTTGAACCTGTGAGCCGTCAGTCCATAGGATGGATCGGTGACCAACTGCTTTAGGCTGACAGTTCGCACATCGATACAGAAGTAAACGAAAAACCGCTGCTCAAAGCGCCGCTATTCAATAAAAGGTAGCGGCGCTTTTCTTATGCGAGCGGCGTTGGTGCATTCTTTGGTTGTTTGCTATTCCGCAGTAATCACCAGACAACCTTTCATCACACGGACTTTCACGTTCTCGTTCACCTCGAATCCTGCCTGTCTTAACCACAGTCCGCGTAGCCTGATCCAGGGCACCGGTTTGGCGGGGCTATGAGGTTTATCCTTTATGTAGACCGGGTAAAAATCAGCGGCGATTTTCAGCCGGCGTTCAGTGGGGGGTTGATGACGTATGATCGGCCTTAGCCATGGTTCAGCTCCTGTTTAGCTGCTTGTGGTTAGCGGGGCCAAAGTGTTGGTAGCACCTTGGTTCCGCGTTCTTTGAGTTACTTCAAAATTCTCTTTCTTCGTTGCTTGCCTTGCTCGTTGCTTGTGCGATCAGGGCATCGAGCATCTGTGCTACGACCTTCTGCTGGACTTTCGGCAGCTCATTGATGGACTGCAGCCGTCGATACCAGGTCGAGGTCAAGCTGCGTCTGGGCGTTTCCGTGTACGAGGGAACCCCGAGCAGCTCTTCAACAGGAATGCGAAGCGCAAATGCCATCTTCACCAGTGTCGTGACCGGCATGCTGCGCGTGCCCTCTTCGTAACCCTGAAAGGTCTGTCGAGAAAGACCTAAAGCCCGTGCCAACCGAGTCTGTGTGATCTCATGCACCATGCGTAAGTGAGCGATGCGACTGCCCATCGCCACCAGAAAAGCGCGGTCCTCCTCATTGGAAACACTCATGACAATCGCCGACTGGAAATGGAGTTGAATAACAACGGACTTGTCCCTCTACCTGAAATCCATCCTGGGGAAATTCAATAGAAACATCCTCAGGCAAGGGTGCGTAGGTTGTCGACCTGAAAAGTCTGTAGGAGAAATGAAGGGTAAATACCAACCCAGAGAGGAGTACTACACAAAACCTTTGATTTGACTGAGCCCGTTACGAGAGGCCCGAGTGCTTCCGAAACACTTTGACCAAGGATCAAATCCTCACCCGGTTTGCACCCCAACCGCCCGCTCGCTAAAGTCCCCCAACACTTCTATCCCACGGACGGAGAGCCCGCGTGTTTTCAACCCAGCCCTTGAGCCGCTTTCGCCTGCCAGTTTCGACGCTGCTTGTCAGCGCCCTGACCCTCACCGCGTGCAACGCTCCGCCCTCCTCGACGTTGCCGCTGGCACCGGAAGCCGCTTCCGGTTATCGCACCGATCTGCAAACCCGCCACGCCAACAAACACATGGCTGCTGCCGCCAATCCACTGGCCGCCGAGGCGGGTCGGGAGATGTTGCGTCAGGGTGGTTCGGCGATCGATGCGGCGATTGCGATGCAGGCGGTGCTGACGCTGGTCGAGCCGCAGTCGTCCGGGATTGGTGGTGGGGCGATGATCGTGTTGTGGGATGGCAAACAGGTGCGCACCTATGACGGGCGCGAGACGGCGCCGGCAGGCGCTACCGAGAAGCTGTTTCTGCAAGCGGACGGCAAACCGATGGCTTTCCCGCAGGCGCAGATTGGTGGCCGTTCGGTCGGTACACCGGGGGTGTTGCGTGCGCTGGAGTTGGCGCACAAACAACACGGGCGTCTGCCGTGGGCCAGGTTGTTCGAGCCGGCGATCCAACTGGCCGAACAGGGTTTCGCCATCTCCCCGCGCCTGTACTCGTTGCTTGCCGCCGATTCGGCGCTGCGCCAGTCGCCCGACATGGCCGCCTACTTTTTGAACAGCGATGGCAGCGTCAAAGCCGTCGGCACGCGCCTGCAGAATCCGGCCTTGGCCGCCGTGCTCAAGCGCATCGCCAGTGAAGGTGCAGACGCGTTTTACAAAGGTCCGATCGCTGAGGAAATCGTCGCCAAGGTCCAGCGTCACGCCAACCCCGGCAGCCTGTCGCTGACCGACCTGCAACGCTATCAGGCCAAGGAGCGTGCGCCGGTGTGCACGGACTACAAGCGCTGGCAGGTGTGCGGCATGCCGCCACCGTCGTCGGGCGGGATCGCCGTGGCGCAGATCCTCGGCACGTTGCAGGCCCTGGAAACCCGTGATCCGCGCCTTTCGCTGACACCGCTCAAACCGGTCAAGACCGACAAACCGGCCGGCATTGAACCGGACCCGCAAGCCGTGCACCTGATCGCCGAAGCCGAACGGCTCGCCTACGCCGACCGTGCGCAATATGTCGCGGACACCGACTTCGTGCCGGTGCCGGTCAAAGGTCTGGTCGACCAGGGTTATCTGGCCAGCCGCGCCAGCCTGATTGGCGAACGCAGCATGGGCACTGCCAAACCGGGCACACCGCCAGGCGTGCAGGTTGCCTACGCGCCGGACCGTTCGCCATTGCGTATTTCCACCTCACAAGTCGTGGCGGTGGATGACCTCGGCGGCGCGGTGTCGATGACCACCACTATCGAAGCCGCATTCGGCTCGCACCTGATGGTTCAGGGCTTTCTGCTCAATAACCAGATGACCGATTTCTCGTTCATCCCCGAAGAGAACGGTCAGAAAGTCGCCAACCGCGTCGAACCCGGCAAACGCCCGCGCTCGTCGATGGCGCCGACCCTGATCTTTGATCGCCAGAGCGGCGAATTCGTCGCCACGGTCGGCTCGCCCGGCGGCTCGCAAATCATTGAATACGTCGCTAAAACCACCATCGGCCTGCTCGACTGGGACCTCGACGCACAACGCGCGATCAGCCTGCCCAACTTCGGCAGCCGCAACGGCCCGACCGAACTGGAACAGGGCCAGTTCAGCCCGGCGCTGGTACAGGCGCTGAAAAACAAAGGGCATACGGTGAGCGAAATCGACATGACCAGCGGCACGCAAGCCATCGTGCGGGTCAAGGATGCGCGGGGAGAAGCGTCGTTGGAGGGTGGCGCGGATCCACGGCGTGAGGGGGAAGCGCTGGGGGATTGAGGCTAGGACGCAAAGAGAAAAGGCTTACCGGGCGGTAGGCTTTTTTTGTTGCCGATAGGTTCTGTTCATCTGCGCCCCGTCGCTTTTTCCTACCCCGAAAATTCTCTGCCTAGCTTAGATTCAATTCCGCGAAGATCGCACGAAAAATGGAGCAAAACGTTGAGTCCAAGCCCGATCCAAACCGATGAAGATTACAGAGTGGCACTGAAAAAGGTCTCTGCTCTATTCAACAATGAGCCAGAACCGGGCACCCCTGAGGGAGATTATTTCGACGAATTGATTACCCTCATCGAAGCCTATGAAGCCAAGCTCCATCAACGATTCGCCACTAAATGCGCCCCAAAAAACAAATAGCACCCACCCGCCAACCGATCCAGCCACTGGCGTGACCGCTCGTAAACACCGGCAACCCGGCGGCTGGCGAAGAACAATGCAACGCTGCAATACCAACTGAAGGACAATGTGGCCATGGTCAGCACGGCCAGCGCCAGCAAGAGCGGCGATACGTGAGCCGGCATGGCGGTGGCGAAGATGGTGGTGACGAACAGTGCCGATTTCGGGTTGGTCATATTGCCGAGCAAACCGCGAGCGTAAACGCTGAGATAGGTCTGGTGGGTTGCCGCGGGCTCACCGGGAGCAATCGCTGCCTTGCGCTTGAATTGCTTTAATCCCAGATAAATCAGGTAGCAACCGCCGGCGATCTTGAAGCCGAGATAAAGCGCCGGCGCAACGCTGAACAGTGTCTTGATTCCCAAGCCACCCGCGAGCCCCCAGAGCACCGTGCCGGTCGCCACGCCCAGCGCCGCCACCACACCATGCCGACGCGACTGACTCGCCGCCAACTGAGCGATGTTGAAAAAATTCGGGCCGGGCGTGACCACGGCAACCGTCCACAACAGCGCCAGCGACAACAGCGGGCCGAGATAACCGGCAGCGGAAAGGTCCATGATTCAGGCGCCTGAAATAAAGTGAGGCTTATACCTTGCTACATCCGCTGACGGTTATCCATCAACGCTGCTTAAACCTCTAGCGTCTTGCCATCCACCGCATCACCAATCTTCAAAAAATGCCCCCCGGCAACATGGTGCAGCGTGCGCAAACCGTCGTGCCCGTCGAAATGCCAGCGCCCGTCGCTGAACACGCGTTCATCGGCATGGGCGGCGATGACTTCGGCGAGGAACAGGTCGTATTGCTGGTGGTTGCGCGGTTCCGGCAGCAGGCGGCACTCGAGCCAGGCGACGCAGCCGTCGAGCAGCGGCGCTGCAACCTGCTCGCCAATGAAGGTCTGCAGACCATAGGCCTGAAATTTGTCCCGTCCCTGGTTCTGGGTAATTTCCAGCCCCGAGGTGTTGCCGACGGTTTGCACGATGTCGGCTTGATCGGCGCAAGGAACGTTGAGTACGAAGGTGCCCGAGGCTTCGAGCAGCTGTCGGGTCCAGGTGGACTTATCGAGCACCACGGCGACCTTCGGCGGTTCGAAATCCAGGGGCATGGCCCAGGCGGCGGCCATGATGTTGCGCTGCCCATCGTGGGCCGCGCTGACCAGCACGGTCGGGCCGTGATTGAGCAAGCGGTAGGCTTTGTTCAAGGGTACCGGGCGGCGGTGGGAATCGCTCATGGGGGTCTGCTCCGCGGGTAAAGGAGCCGATTGTAGCGCTGCTACTGGAGAATCACAGAACCTGTGACACCTCGGTGATCGTTCCCACGCTCTGCGTGGGAATGCATCCTGTGACGCTCTGCGTCACGCCGGCAAGGGAACGCGGAGCGTCCCGAGAGACGTTCCCACGCAGAGCGTGGGAACGCTCAGCAGGGTGTCAGTGAGACAGTTGATTGGCGAACTGACCCACCGCGTCTACCACTTTCTGTGCTCCGTCCTGGATTTCGACAATCACCGTCCCCGCCTCTGCCGCCAGCGCCAGGCCTTGCTCGGCCTGCAGCTTGCCGTCGGTCATCAGCGCCACCGCATTGCGGGCCATTTCCTGGTTCTGCCGGACCACGGTGACGATCTCGTCGGTGGCCTGGCTGGTGCGCGAAGCCAGCTGTCGCACTTCATCGGCGACTACAGCAAAGCCGCGACCCTGCTCGCCGGCACGGGCGGCTTCGATCGCGGCGTTGAGCGCCAGCAGGTTGGTCTGTTCGGCAATGCCGCTGATGGTTTTGACGATGGTGCCGATCACCAGTGACTGCTCGTTGAGCGCCTCGATGCCCTCCCCGGCGGCTTGCATGTGCCGCGACAAATCACGCATCACGTTGACCGCTTCGGTGACCACCGTCGTGCCACGTTGCGCGGTGCTGTCGGTTTGTTGCGAGGTGCTGTAGGCGATGCTGGCCGCGTCGGCAACAGCTTGTTCGCGGTTGACCTGATCGGTGATGACCGTGGCGAACTTCACCACTTTGTACAGTTTGTCGTTGGCATCGACCACCGGGTTGTAGGACGCTTCCAGCCAGACATCGCGGCCATGGCTGTCGATACGCTTGAAACGACCCGCGACGAACTCGCCATTGTTCAAGCGGCGCCAGAAATTCTGATACTCGCCGCTGT
This sequence comes from Pseudomonas granadensis, assembly GCF_900105485.1. Classification (GTDB taxonomy): domain Bacteria; phylum Pseudomonadota; class Gammaproteobacteria; order Pseudomonadales; family Pseudomonadaceae; genus Aquipseudomonas; species Aquipseudomonas granadensis. The sequence goes on from NZ_LT629778.1 coordinate 4,583,679, forward strand.
TGTATTCCTCCGGCGCGCAGAACGTGCGGTGATGTTTGCCCTTGATCTGCGCCAGGCTGTAACCCATGCCATTGAGGAAACGATCATTGGCGGTGAGTACGTTGCCATTGAGATCGAATTCGATCACAGCGGTAGAGCGCACCAGCGCGCCGATCAGGTTTTCATGCTCGCGGGAGGCTTCGATGGTGCGGGTCAGGTCGCTGGCGTAGAACGAAATATGTCTGATCCGGCCATCGGAAGCACGCACGGGCTGGACGATCGAGCGTAGCCACGCCTCTTCGCCATTGCCACGCACCAGGCGCACGGCACCGGCAAAATGCTCGCCACGGGTCATTGCGTTCTTGAAGCGCAGATGGAATTCGTTGGTTTTGACGTGGGCCGGGACGATGTCTTCAAGCGCCCGGCCGATCAGGTCCTGGCTTTTGTAAAACATCTCGCCAAGGAAGTTCTGGTTGACCGAACGAATCCGCCCGTCGGCCTCAAGCGTCAGCGCCAGCATCTCGCTTTCCAGGCTTTCCTTCACTTGCACAAGGCTGGAGAGTTCTTCACGGAGAGCGGCCAGCTCTTGCTTCAAGCGTTTATTGAACATGGGAAAGCACCAATGGCAGGGTTGAACGCGGCGTACAACCTAGCCATCGGCCTTGCAGAGCTTTTCTGAAGCGGCCGCGAGACCCGTCAGTCGAAAATAGTTCGGCGGTTTCTGCTCAGGCAGCGCCCGCGGCCTGACAGGGCCCTGTGCGAGGCATGCGAGCACCGAAATAAGCGGCCGTCAGCATGCCCACCATGCCCATCACTGCGCAGAACATTACGCAGATCCACGGGCTCCACGGCATCAATCCGATCAGCAACAGCGGCGTAACGCTCGCCCACGCGGCGTAGGCAATGTTGTAGGTAAAGGAAATGCCCGACACGCGAATACGCGCTGGAAACAGCCCGACCATCACCGAAGGCACCGCGCCGACGACTCCGCAACCGAGCCCGGCCACGGCATAAGCCAGGCCGACCCACTGCCCGCCTGCGATCAGGCAGGCATACAGCACGCCGATGCCCAGTGGCAGCAGCAGGCTGTAGAGCATGACCGTGCGCCACGCGCCGATGCGATCGACCAGCAGACCGGCGAGCACGCAACCGATGTTGAGGAAAACGATACCCAGCGCACTGAGGCCGAAGGTGTGGCTGGCGGTCATGCCAAACGTCTTTTGCATCATCGTCGGCGTGATGACCACAAACACCACCACCGCCGAGGTCAGCACGCAGGTCAGCAGCATCGCCGGCAACATCGCCAGTCGATGCTCGCGCAACACGGTGCGCAGCGGCAGTTCGACCCGCGCCTCGCGCTGCGCCTCCATCGCGATGAAAACCGGTGTTTCGCTCAGCCAGCGGCGCAGATAAACGCCAACCACCCCAAACACTCCGCCGAGCAGGAAGGGATAACGCCAGGCGTAATCGAGAATTTCCGCTGGAGTGAAGACCTGGGCGAGGAATGTCGCGGTCAGTGCACCGATCAGATAGCCGAAGGTCAGCCCGGCCTGCAAAAAGCCAAGGGCGTAACCGCGGTGACCGGACGGTGCGTGTTCGGCGACGAATACCCAGGCACTCGGCACTTCGCCCCCCACGGCTGCGCCCTGAAGGATGCGCAGCGCCAGCAACAGCAGCGGTGCGAAATAACCGATCTGTGCATAAGTCGGCATGATCCCGATCAGCAGGCACGGCAGCGCCATCATCAGGATGCTCAGGCTGAAGACCTTTTTGCGGCCCAAACGGTCGGCGAAATGCGCCATCAGGATGCCGCCCAGCGGCCGTGCGAGATAGCCGGTGACGAAGATGCCGAAGCTCTGCAGCAGGCGCAGCCACTCGGGCATTTCCGGCGGGAAGAACAGCTGACTGAGGGTCAGGGCAAAAAATACGAAAATGATGAAATCGTAGATTTCCAGCGCCCCGCCGAGGGCCGCAAGGCCAAGGGTCTTGTAGTCGGAGCGGCTGAACGGCGCAGGTCTGGCCGGGATTTGGGCAGTCATCGCAAAGAACTCTGGATCAGGCAAAAAACCAAGGCGCCCATGGTCTACGCAAATGGACGGGGGGACAACCCGTTAGACCATAGTCATGGTTTTGCAAAAGCTGATCACAAATGGGCGGCGCTTGATTTACTGTAAATGCCTGTCTGCAGGATGAACACCGCTGCCCTGCAGGAGTGAGCCTGCTCGCGATGGCGTGCGTCCAGTCACTGAATGTGTTGAATGTGATTGCGCTATCGCGAGCAGGCTCACTCCTGCAAGGGATTTGTGTTTCGCCTGCCAGACCAAAATAACCATAAAAATTCCGAGGTACTCCCCGTGGCCGTTGATATCGAAGATAGCCGCTCTGCGCGCTTTGCCCTGCGCTGTTCAAGTTTTGCCGAACGCTGGTTTCCCGATTCCTGGGTATTTGCCGCGTTGGCCGTCATCATCGTTGCCCTCGCCACTCTGGCCATGGGTGCCAAACCCACCGCGGCGGCAATGGCCTTCGGCGACGGTTTCTGGAGCCTGATTCCGTTCACCATGCAGATGGCCTTCGTGGTGATCGGCGGCTACGTGGTCGCCAGCTCGCCGCCTGCGGTCAAACTGATCGACAGACTGGCGCGGGTCCCGAAAAATGGCCGCTCCGCCGTGGCCTGGGTGGCGTTGATCTCGATGGTCGCGTCCTTGCTCAACTGGGGCCTGTCGCTGGTCTTCGGTGGTCTGCTGGTGCGCGCCCTCGCCCGCCGTACCGACCTGAAAATGGATTACCGCGCCGCCGGCGCCGCTGCGTATCTCGGCCTTGGCGCGGTGTGGGCGCTGGGTTTGTCGTCGTCCGCCGCGCAACTGCAGGCCAACCCTGCCAGCCTGCCGCCGTCGATCCTGTCGATCACCGGGGTGATTCCGTTCACCGAAACCATTTTCCTCTGGCAGTCGGGCGTAATGTTGCTGGCGCTGATCGTGATCTCGATCATCATCGCTTACGCCACCGCACCCGGCCCGAACTCGGCGCGCGACGCGAAGGCCTGCGGCATCGACCCGGCGTTCAACCTGCCACCGCTGCAACCGCGCACACGACCGGGCGAATGGCTGGAACACAGCCCGCTGTTGATCATCGTGCTGGTGCTGCTGGCGGTGGGATGGTTGTTCCATGAATTTTCCAGCAAACCGGCGATCACTGCGATTTCCGGGCTCAATACCTACAACTTCCTGTTCATCATGCTCGGCGCCCTGCTGCACTGGCGCCCGCGCAGCTTTCTCGATGCGGTGGCGCGCGCCGTGCCGACCACCACCGGCGTGCTGATCCAGTTTCCGCTGTACGGCTCGATCGCCGCGTTGATGACCACGGTCAAAGGCGCGGATGCGCAGACTCTGGCGCACCACATCTCGACGTTCTTCGTCAGCATCGCCTCGCACGACACCTATGCGCTGCTGATGGGCGTCTACTCGGCGATTCTTGGCTTTTTCATTCCGTCGGGCGGCGGCAAGTGGATCATCGAAGCGCCGTACGTGATGCAGGTCGCCAACGACTTGCAGTACCACCTCGGCTGGGCCGTGCAGATCTACAACGCCGCCGAAGCACTGCCGAACCTGATCAACCCGTTCTACATGCTGCCGCTGCTCGGCGTACTCGGCTTGAAGGCGCGGGATCTGATCGGCTTCTCGTTCGTGCAATTGCTGGTGCACACGCCGCTGGTGCTGGTGCTGCTGTGGGCGCTGGGGACGACGTTGGCGTATACGCCGCCGGTGATGCCGTAGCCATCAAGTAGCTGCCTGCTGCAACTGTGGGAGCCAGCCCGCTGGCGATAGCAAACTATCAGTCGACTTCAGTGTTGCCTGACATACCGCTATCGCCAGCAGGCTGGCCTCCCACATTTCTTGCGCTACTCGCTGAAAAAAATCGTACCGACCCGCTTTTTTGTGCCACACGGCTGATCCACTATGAAACGCCCCCGACACTTGCGGGGAACTCCACGCTGAAAAGGATCTGAGCATGTTCAAGTTCGCAGGACTTTCCCCCGCCGCACTGGCCCTCACCGCACTGACGCTGAGCGCCGCCGCCCACGCCGATGTCGACCTGAAACTGGGCAGCACCGAACGCGTCACCCGCCTCTTCGCTTATCCCAATAATTGTCACGTCATCTGTTACCGCAACTGGACGCTGGAGCAGACCGTTGCGCATTACCTGACCCAGAGCGTGCAGCGCGATGGCTATGCCGACGCCAAGGTGCTGGTGAAGACCGACAACGATCAGCTCTACGCCGAGATCACGGGTGTTGCGCAGGGTTACGACAAACCGCTGAGCGCACTGCTTGATGCGGGGGATCTGGCTTACAGCGGCGCCAGCAAGCTCAACGCCGATGGCAAATGGGCTTACAGCTGGTACCTGTTCCTGCCACTGGGCATGGCCCTGGAAAACCGCAAAAGTGTCGAGTTGCTGCACTTCCCTCCAGATTATTCGCTGACTCAGGCGCAGGATTACTTGCGCTCCAACACCACTGATCGCTGGGCGACGTTGCTCACTGACAATGGCATTCCCGCTGAGCAGACGCCGGCTTATCAGACCATCATTGACATCGCCCCGATTGCCGCGCCGTCCAATGCCGGTAGCGACCTGGAAGGCGTGTACGACTATTTCAAGGACTACCAGACCACGCTGGTCAAGCAGTTCAGCCAGACTGCCAGCGGCACGACGCTGCCGATGGTCGCGTTCGGTGCGCCGGTGCGTAACTGGATCAAACAGCAATACGGGCCGACCGTCGGCGTATTGGGCCTGGCGACCATCAGCCCGAGCGAGGGCGTGCAGGTGCCGGTGCTGGGGTCCAACCATCCGAGTTACATCTGGTACGCCGCCGATCCGAAAAGCTACACCGGCGACGATGCGCAGGCCAAGGCCGATGCTGCGGGCCTGAAAGTCATGGGTCAGGATTTGAGCGCCGCCTGCTGGCAGGCCGGCATGGGCAGCAAACCGGGCAGCAACGCGCAGACCACGCTGAACACTTGCACGCAAACCTGGCAGGTCACGCAGAAAGCCAAAACCTGCGAACTGTTCTACACCTCGATCCGTGATCTGACAGCGGAGCAGGCCGCAGCCAAGTGCGCTAGCACGCCGATCAAGGCGCAACTGCAACAGTTGAAAGCGCCCCTGCCGGCGACCGCCATTCCTGCTCCGCACCTGTAAACCTGACGACTCATCCCGTGTCAGCCCTGGCTGACGCGGGAATACGTCTATCACGCCTGTCACATCTGACAGTAGACCGGTTATACCTGTAACCACTAGATTGGATCCATGGCTGTAAACAAGGGCCGACAGGACGTCGTCCCGGCAACGTCGCATAGCCGTGCGACAAAGGAAGATCATGAATACCCACGCCGTGGCAGGCTCTGCCCCGCACGATACCGAAGGCATCTACCCTTTCTCCGGCCTGCCCGTGCGTCTTGGGTTTCCCTCCAGTGCCGACTTCGAAATCATTCACGATCCCTACGCCAATCCGGTGGCAATCGCCGCACGCCGGGATTTTCCCGGTACACACCGGATGTGCAGGGTTTCCGGGCAATTGCTGCCCTATCGCTGCCGACAGACCCGCCAATTGCTCAGCGGCATTCACCTGTACGACCCTCGCTTTTGCGGACTGCTCGAACATGCCTGCGACCCGAACACGTTTCTCGACATGACTGAGTTGTGGCTGTGGTCGCTCAAGGACATTCAGCGCGGCGAGCATCTGAGCATTGATTACGCCGCCACCGAAGACAAACTCTCGCGCCAGTTTGCCTGCGGTTGCGGCTCATCACGTTGTCGTGGCTGGATCACCGGTTACGATGAACCGCCAAGCCTGGAAGGCCTGCACTTTCTCCAGCGCTGGCGGCAATCGGGCCGACGCTAGGCGGCTTTACGCCGGGCCGATCGGGCGCAAGCGATACTGCGGCGGCAGTTGCTCGAAACCACTGATGGTGGTGTTGAGACTTTTCCAGCGGCCATCCTTGATGCCGTAGATGCAGCCGTGGATCGACAGGCTCTGGCCGCGATGCCAGGCGTTCTGGATGATGCTGGTGTGCGCGACGTTGGCCACTTGCTGGATCACGTTGAGTTCGCACATCCGGTCGACCTGCTCTTCTTCGGTTGGCAGCTTGGCCAGTTCTTCGCGCTTTTCGTAATACAGATCGCGGATCGAACGCAGCCAGCCATCGATCAGACCGAACTGGCGGTCCTGCATCGACGCGCGCACACCGCCGCAACCGTAGTGGCCGGTAACGAGGATGTGTTTGACCTTGAGCACGTCCACTGCGTACTGGATCACCGACAAACAGTTGAGGTCGGTGTGCAGCACCACGTTGGCGACGTTGCGGTGCACGAACAGATCGCCAGGCAACATGCCAACGATTTCGTTGGCTGGCACCCGTGCGTCGGAACAGCCGATCCACAGGTATTCGGGGGTCTGCTGGCGCGCCAGTTTGGCGAAGAAATCCGGGTCTTCCTTGGTGATCGCGTCAGCCCAACGCTCGTTGTTATCAATCAGGTCTTGTAAGTCGTGCATGGATAAGGCCTCAAGAAAGATGCGCTGGTTTGATAGACGACCGCCCGTCGGAGTCACGCCCGTTGAGCAAAGTGTTTTCGTTGGAATTCTCGTGCGCCTGATGAGTCCATTCCAAGTAAGGCCCACAGTATGAGGATTTGCCATGACTGATTCACGACGCCCCTACGATGCGGCGCAACCGGAGCCCATCGATGATAACGAAGACCGCATGGGTTCGGTGCATGAGCTGGATTTCGACGACGAAGAGCCCAGCGCGAAGATCGGTGATGAGATTCCTGAACGTGAACGCGAGCAGTTGATGCCACGCGAACGCGTGCGTGAGGCAGGTCTGACCGGCGGTTCGGTCGACGATCATCAGCCGACGGACGACGACTTGAGTCCGGAAACGCTGATTCGCGACGATGGCGCCCGCGATGCCGACGAGATTGGCGAAGGCAATCCGGCGGACTGGGATTTGAGCGAGGTCGGTGAAAATGACATCGGCGGCGGTGACGGACTGGACGAGGCTGAACTGGCGGATCTGGATCCGCTGGATGGCAAGCGCTGATCAGCGGCACCTGATAAATCGCTATCGCGAGCAGGCTCACTCCTACAGGGGAACGCATTCCAAATTGTAAGAGTGAGCCTGCTCGCGATGCTTTTAAGCTTCAGTCAACAAGGGTACAGGCCATCACCACCGCATCTTCGCGCCCACCCACCGCCGGATAATAATCCCGGCGCCGGCCAATCTCGTTGAAGCCATAACGCTCATACAACTTGAACGCCGCAGTATTGCTGTCGCGCACTTCAAGAAAGCACTCCCGAGCTTCAGCCTTGTAGGCAATCGACATCAGATGCTCCAGCAACGTCAGCCCCAGCCCACGTCCCTGGTTCTCAGGCTTGACGGTGATGTTGAGCAGGTGCGCCTCGTCGAGAATGATCTGCACCACACCATGCCCGACCTGCTGCTGCCCTTCGAACATCAGCCAGATCTGGTATTTGCCGAGACCGTCGAGAAAAATTCCCCGGGTCCACGGATGACTGTAAGCGGCGTACTCGATTTTCAGCACTGCCTCGAGATCCGCCTCGGTCATCGGGCGGAAGGTTACCGCGTCACTCATTCGATTCTTTCCAGCGCGCCATCAGCCGACGCATGGCTTGCCACACAGCGGCTTTGCGCTGCGGCTCTTCCATTAACAATTCCAGACCGGGAATCGCCCAGGCCGGGCCCAGACCTTCGATCTGCAATTCACGATTGAACGCCTCGGCGTCCGCTTCGCCGGCAAAACGCACGGCCGGCAAGCCGATCAGCCACAGGCAGGCGCAGGGTGCCGCTTCCATTTGTACCGAGAGGAAACCCTGGACGAAGTCCCGCGCCGCGTCCGGGCCTTGGTCCAGCGTGCCGCGATTTAGCCACGGCCAGCGCACCGGCTCACCGACGATTTGCGGCGCCTCCGGCAGACCCGCGGCGCGCAGCATGTCCTTGAGCAACAGATAAGCCGGGTCGCGGCTCTGGAACGCTTCGCCTGTGGGTAACTCGACCAGCAGCAGGCAGCGCCCGGCGCGCAGCAATTGCAGGGCAAAACGGGGTGGCGGCACCGGGGCGGGTTTGGCGACGACCGGCGTGGGGTCGGCCTCTTCCACCGGTTTGGCACCATTGCGGGTGCTGGCCAGCGAAGGCCGTGGCACCTCGATTTTCGGTCGTTCGCTAGGCCGCGCGACCGCCGGCTGCACCGGTGCCTGGGCCTGCGGCGCAGGCGCGACGGGCGCTTCAAGCTCAGGCTCGGGCATGTCCAGCAACTCGGGCCGGGACGGCGCGGCGAAGGGCAATTCGGTGCGCGGCAGCCAGTTGACCACCTGCATGGCGTTCAAATAGGCGCGGCGGCGGGACTCGATAAGCAAGGGTCGGCCACTTGTGGATAACGGAAAGTGCGCTGATTCTACCGCCCTTCGCTCAAGATCGCCTGCTGTTGATCGATGCACTTGATTGAAAAGAAACGCAGCAGTCCGTCCCGAGAGTGAATCGCATCGGCTTCGATGCAGTACAATCGCGGCTTTTAATCGCCAACCAGCCGGCCATTCCGATGATCGAACCCAAGCGCGTCTTGCGCGCCCTCGCTGAACACTGGGCACTTCTGGAGCCACTGTGCGAGCACTTCGACCAAGGCACCCTGAGCCTCAACGAACTGCGCACGCAACTGGCCGCCCAACAACTCGACAGCACGCCGCAGGACATCACCAGCCTGCTCGACGTGTGGATTCGCCTCGACATCCTGGTGCCCGTGGCGAAAAGCCCGAACCGTTTCGAGCTGAACGCGCAGATCCACGACTTCCTTGCCTACCTGCGCCGCGAACACCGGCTGGGCCTGTGCCTGGAAATCGAAGCCTACCTGCGTCACCTCGAACGGCTGGCCGGTTACATTCAGGACGCCTTCGAAGTACGCGACGGCAACGACCTCGCCCGCCAATTGCGCCTGCTCGACATGCGCGTGCGCGACGTGCTGAAGAAACTCGATAACGACGAACAGGCGCTGGTCGCCGTGGCCGAACGCGCCAAGACCAGCGACCGGCAGATTCCGTTGCGTCAGCGTTACGCCGAAGTACTGGCGACGTGGGACGAATACGTCGAGCCGATGATCGATCTGGTCAACGCCGACGGCGCCTTTGAACAAGGCGTGCGCAAGGTCGAAACGGTGTTGCTGAAAATGCTCAGCGAACAGCAGCGCCTGGGCCACCTGGTCGATGACGACATGCTCCTGCGCACCCACGCGCGCATTCTTGAAATGCAGACCAGCGCCCAGCTGACTCTGCGTCATGCCCGCGAACTGCTGCTGCCGTTGCGTGAAGAAGCGCGCCGGCACAACGCCGTGACCCGTGGTGCGGCACTGGCGCTGGCGGCGATCCGACGTAAAGGCATCGACGCCGTGCCGCAAGCGGCGATGCCATTGTTCACCCGCCCGCAAAGCACCTTTCTCGGCAGCGCCAGTCAGGTCGAAGCCTACGTCTATGCGTTGGCGCGTTTCGAGCCGAAACCGGCGCGCTTCCCCAAGGCGCACAAGACCCAGAAGGCTGGCGATGCGCCGCGTGCACCGCGCACCGTGCGCGAGATGGTCGACCGCTGCGAAGAAGCCCTGCCGATGCCGGATCTGATGACCTGGCTGCTGGAGCAGGAACCGGACGGCGCCACTGACGAATTGCTTTACTGGTTCTCGCGCCTGTCGCGGGAAAAACGCTTCAAGCGCGAGCGTCTGGAACGCCGCGAATACCACACTCACGAGCATCAGGTCAGCCTGCGCTCCTTCGCCCTGCTCTCGGCCAGCGACACCGCCGCCGAGGATTCTGCGAGCATCCCCCATGCATCTTGATCTTTCCGAACTGTCGCAACTGGCGCCGATCTTCCGCGAGTTGTTCAAGGGCTACCACGTCAGCCGCCGCGACCCGGAGCTGTACGCCCAGCTGTCGAACTTCCAGGACCAGTACCGCACGCTGTTCAAGGCGCTGGGCTTTGAACTGGTCTGCGACACCCGTGGCTTCTACTACTTCGTGCCGGACATGGCCGCCGCGGCGGTGAACAAGACCGCCCAGCGTCTGGCGTTGTTCACCTTCATCCTCGTTGAGCATCTGGCTGATCAGGGCCGCGACCCGATCGCCGTCCTCGACGGCGGCAGCCTCGGCCGTGAAGAACTGCCGTCGCTGCTGGACAAGTATCGCGACCTGTTCATCCAGGCCGAAGTGCAGACCGTTGAAGAACTCGAGGAAAAGATCATGCGCCGCATGACTCAACTGGGTTTCGCCGGCGAAGAAAACGGCGTGTACCGCTTCTTGCCGCCGATGCACCGTTTCCTCGATGTGTGCCTGTCGGTGCAGCAGGACCGCGACCTGGCGGCCAGCGTGCACAGCGTGCTGCCGCTGCCGGCACCGGTGCTGATCGACGAAGCGGCCGAAGCCAGATTCCTCGAAACCGACGACCCACTGGACCTCAGTGAGTTTGCCGAAGAAAGCGAAGAAGACGCACTGGCCCGCGCCATTGCCGAAGAACAGGAGTCCGACGCATGAGCCAGGAACGCTACGGCATCCGCCGCTTTGCCCTTTTGAACACCGCTGGATACAGCCTCGGCCTGTTCCCGCTGGAAGAACCGCTATCGGTTTACGGCGCGAACAACCTCGGCAAATCGGCATCGATCAACGCCTTGCAGTTCCCGATTCTGGCGCGCATGTCGGACATGAGTTTCGGCAAGTACAGCCTCGAGCAATCGCGGCGCTTTTACTTCGCCTCCGACACCAGCTACATCCTCGTCGAAGTTAACCTGCCTCACGGCCCGCACGTGATTGGTGTGGTCGGTCGTGGCCCGGGCGGTGGTTTCGGTCATCAGTTCTTCGCCTACGCCGGCAAACTCGACCTGGCCCATTATCAGAAAAACGAAACCTGCCTGCGCCAGAAAGAGCTGTTCAGCAACCTTGAGAAAGAAGGCCTGAAAGCCTACGAACTCAAGCCTGACGAACTGCGTCGTTTGCTGGTCGGCGGTCACACGTCGATCCCGCTCGACCTGACGCTGATTCCGCTGCGCTCGACCAGCGAGCAAAGCCTGAAAACCTTCCGTGCGCTGTTCATCAACCTGCTGCACATGCGCGAAATCACTGCGGCCAAGCTCAAGCAACTGTTCCTCGATGCCTTTGAGCACAGCCTGCGTTCCGGCAGCGTCGATTACATCGCCGCGTGCGAAGAAGCCTTCCGCGACGTACGACGTATGGAGCAGGATTACAACTCATTGGTTGCCGCCGGTCCGTTGGTCGAAGCGCTGGCTAACGGCGTGAAACAGCGCGATGTGCTGCGCGGCAAACTGCATCGCCTGTCGCCGCTGCTCGATTCGCTGCTCGGCACCTGGTCTGACTACGCCACCGCGCGCAAGGAAGAGCTGACGCTGCAAGCCGAGCACTACCGCCGCGAGCAGGACGATCTGCAAAACGATCAGCGCGGCGGCACTCAGGAACTGATGCGTCTGGAGCGGGAGATTTCCGGCATCCAGCGCTGGCTCGGCGAGCTGTCGGTGCTGAAAAACCGCTTCGCGCTGGTCGATGACGTCAAAGTGCTCGAGCAACAACTGCTCGCCGCCAAAGACGCGCACGACGAACTGGCCGGCGCGCTGGCGCAGTCGCGGCAGTTCAGCGCCGAAGATCTCGAAGAGCGTCTGCGCGATCTGGAAAAACGCCTGAAGTCGGTGAAGCAGCAACTCGATAACGCCGACAACAACAGCTACGCCCGTCTGCGCGAAGAGTTTTCGCAACAGGACGTCGAACGCCTGATGCGTCTGTTCAACAGCGCGCTGTTCAGCCTGCCGCTGGGCGAACACGGCATCACCCTCGACGAGAACGGCGAGTGGGTCAAATCGGTCGAGCTGATTCTTGATGGTTTCAAAGGCGAGCGCTTCGAAGTGCCGGGCCTGTCGATCGACATCTCGCACATAGAGCCGCCGGCCCTGCAAGCGCTGGCCGACCGCGCCGCGTTGCGCGATCAAAAAGAGCGTCTGGAAAAAGAACTCAAGCAACTGAAAACCCAACAAGCCGTGGCTGCTGACCGCGCCGCGAGCAAAACCCAGACCGAAGCGCTGTACCAGCAGGTACTGGATGCGCAGAAAGCGCTGGAAGATTTCCGCCGCACGCAAACCCTGAGCGCCGAAGAAGCCGACAAACTCGAGCAACTGGCGCAAATGGAAGCCGCACAGGACGAACTCAAGCGCTCCAGCGATGCTTTCACCGAGCGCGTCCAGCAACTGTCGGCCAAGCTGCAACTGGTCGGCCGGCAGATCGCCGACATGGAAGCCAAACAACGCACGCTCGACGACGCCCTGCGTCGCCGCCAGCTGCTGCCAACTGATCTGCCGTTCGGCACGCCGTTCATGGACCCGGTCGACGACTCGATGGACAACTTGCTGCCGCTGCTCAACGACTATCAGGACAGTTGGCAGGGCTTGCTGCGCGCCGACGGTCAGATCGAAGCGTTGTATGCGCAGGTGCGCCTCAAAGGCGTGGCCAAGTTCGACAGCGAAGACGACATGGAGCGCCGCCTGTCGCTGCTGATCAACGCTTACGCGCACCGCACCGATGAAGCACTGACGCTGGGCAAGGCGCGCCGCGCGGCGGTCACCGACATCGCACGCACCCTGCGCAACATCCGCAGCGACTACGACAGCCTTGAGCATCAACTGGCGCTGTTCAACCGCGAGATCAACAAGCGTCAGGTCTCCAACCTGCAAAGCTTCCGCATTGTCCTGGCACCGAACAAGGAAGCGCTCAAGCACATCGATCAGATCATCCACAGCGCCGGTCAGTACGAAGAAGGCGAAACCCTGTCGGTGTTCGATCTGAGCCAGAGCGCCGAGCAGGACAACAAGAACGAAGAGGCCAAGGAATATCTGGCGCGACTGGTGGCCGCCAACCACAACCAGCTCGGCCTCAAGGACTTGTTCGAACTAGCGTTCGAGATCACCAAGGTCAACGGCCAACCGGTGATCCACACCGACATCGATGGCGCGGCGTCCAACGGGACGACCATGACCATCAAGGCGCTGACCAACATGTATTTGTTGCTGCACTTGATGGACCGCGACCTGGCCGGCCGCGTGCGCCTGCCGTACTACCTCGACGAGGCGGCGGACATTGACGAGAAGAACCAGGCCGCATTGCTGGAAACCAGTCTGCAACTGGGCTTCGTGCCGATTCTGGCGAGTGTGAAGCCACAGGTCTGCGCCAGTGTTGCGATCGACCTTGAAGGCGGTAGCGGTCCGGCGGGGATCTACATCGATGAGGCGGACTGGAAATACATCCGTCGCCATGATGTGGTGAAGGCCACGTTGAACGTGCAAGCGGATGAGCCGGAGCTGGATGCAGTTTGATCGGCTTTGACTGAAAACGAAAATGGGCCGCGATCCGATGGGATCGCGGCCCTTTTTCATGGCTTGAGTTTTGTGCTGAATTGGCTGGCCCTATCGCGAGCAGGCTCACTCCTACAGTTGGAATGCGTTTCCCTGTAGGAGTGAGCCTGCTCGCGATGGCGCCACTTCAGACACCGCAGGATTTACTTACCGAGCGAAATCTTCGGCGCCCAGGTCAGCCACTCATCCTCAAACTTGTCGAACAACGGGAACGTCTGCTCGGCCCGCGCCGGGTTGCCCATGCGCTCACCGTCCGGCGTAGCGAAGGCGATGCCGCCCTGAATCAGCGTTTCCAGGGATTCGGTGCGCACCGTGACACCTTTGAACAAGCCGTAATCAAAACCGACCCCACTGGTGTTCCAGAAGCGGCTGCCACTGCGCACCAACGGCGCGTATTTCGGCTCGATCAGAATGTGTACCAGTACCCGGTCAGCCGTCTGGCCCAGCTCATAACCGGTGACTTTGCCCACGGTAATTTCCCGATAAGTAACCGGCACACCCGGTTTCAGCGAGCCACGACGCGCCGCGCTCAATACCAGACTCAAACCTGCTTCCTGCTTCGTCACTTCCGGGGCCTCAGCCAGGGCGACAAAGTTTTTCTGCGGGCCAAGGTTCTTCGCCGCTGGCTGCACCTCGATGTACTTACCAGTGACCAGGGTTTCCAGGTTTTCAGTCTTGATCAGGCCCAGCTCAGGTTTGACCACCCAGAACTGACTGCCGACCCGGGCGATCTTCTCCGGCACTTCGGTTATACGCGCGGTGAGGATGACCGATTGCAGATCGTCGGTCAGATCGACACTTTCGATCTTGCCGACGTCCAGCCCCTTGAAGCGCACCGGAGTGCCGCTACGCAGACCGTCCGCGCGCTCGACCTTGATGGTGACCACGGCGCCCTTCTGGTTGGCCTCGTCGTGACTGGCGAACAGGCGGAAACGCGGAATACGCTTTTGCAACGGCGCCTTGGCTTGCGGCGTTTCGAAGGCGATGCCGCCAACCATCAGCGTCTGCAGCGACTCACTCTTGACCTGAATCCCGCCGGTCAAACCGCCGGTCAGCGTCACGCCGCTGACATTCCAGAAGCGCGTCGAGGCGTTGACCAGATTTTCGTATTCTTTCTCGATGTGCACACCGATGACCAGTTGCTTGCGCGTCTTGGAAAACTGGTAGCTCTGCACCGAACCGACCTTGACCTGCTTGTACAGAATAGGACTGCCGACATCGATGGAACCGAGGGTGTCGGTAAACAGTACAAGGTGCAGGCCGGGCGAGCGCAGGTCGAGTGGCGGCGCTTTCGGTCGCGCTTCGAATTCACGCTTCGGCGCCGCACCTTTGTCGCCCGGACGCACCGCGATGTAGTTACCTTTCACCAACGCTTCCAGCCCGGTGATACCCGCCAGAGAAATCGACGGCTTGACCACCCAGAATTGTGTGCCGTCGACCAGATAATCTTCGGCCAGAGGATCGAGGGTCAGCTCGGCAGTGGCGCTGTTCAGATCCGGATCGATCTTGAGGGCTTTCAGGTTGCCGACCTGAATGCCTTTGTACATCACCGGCGTACGACCGGCCTGCAGGCCTTCGAAGTCGCTGAGTTTGACCTTCACTCGGATACCCGCTGCCGCCGCATCAAAGTCTTCGTAGAGACGGAACGGCAGGCTTGGATCGGTCGGCGGGCTGTCCTTGCGGTTCTCAGGGGTGGCGAAGGCGATACCGCCGGCGACGATACTGGCCAGCGATTCGCTGCGCACTTTCACCCCGGACAGGTTGGCGTCGATGCTGATGCCACTGGCATTCCAGAAACGCGTGTGTTTGCGCACCAGTTTGGCGTAGGTCGGCTCGATGAAGACTTTGAGCTCAACGGTGCTCTGGTCCTCCGACAGCAGATAGCTTTTAACCTGACCCACCTGAATCTGTTTGTAGAACACCGGGCTGCCGCGATTCAGCGAGCCGAGGCGATCAGCCTTGATGGTCAGGTGCAAACCGGGCTTGGCGTCAGACAGCGGAGGCTCTTCGGCCAGCGCCTTGAACTTGCGCGTCGGCTCGCCTTCGCCCGGACTGATAGCGACGTAGTTACCCGACACCAGGGTTTCCAGGCCGGTAATGCCGGCCAGGGTCACGCTCGGCTTGACCAGCCAGAACCGCGTGCTGGTTTTCAGGTACTGTTCGACGTCCTTGTTCATTTCGACGGTGGCAATCACGCCTTTGGAGTTGCCTTCATCGTCGAGCTTGAGCGTCTTGACCTTGCCGACCGGCATGCCTTTGTAGACCACTTCAGTCTTGTTGGCCTGGATGCCTTCGCCGCTTTCAAAGCGAACCTGGATTTCGATACCGGTTTCGGAGTAGGCACGCCAGCCAAGCCAGCCGCCGATGATCAGCGCGATCAGAGGCAGCACCCAGATGGCAGACCAGTTCGAGGCCGGTCGGGTTTTCGCTACAGGCAAATCAGTCATGGTCGTCGTCCGACTCCGTGTTATCCCAAATCAGCCGGGGATCAAAAGTTACTGCGGCAAGCATCGTCAGAATCACCACAGTGGCGAAGGCGATGGCACCAAGATTGGCTTCGACACTGGCGAGTCGGCCGAAGTTGACGACCGCCACCAGAATGGCGATCACAAAAATATCGAGCATCGACCAGCGACCGATGAATTCGATAAAGCGGTACATCCAGATGCGCTGACGCGCGGATAACGGCTGACGTCGCTGCACCGAAAACAGCAGCAGCGCAATGCCGACCAGTTTGAAGGTCGGCACCAGAATGCTGGCAATGAACACCACGGCTGCAATCGGAATCATGCCGTGCTGCACCAACTGGATCACCCCGGACATGATCGTGCTTGGATCGCCCTGCCCCAGAGAACTGACCGTCATGATCGGCAGGACATTGGCCGGGATGTAAATGATCGCAGCGGTGATCAGCAGCGCCCAGGTTCGGGTCAGGCTATTCGGACGCCGGGCGTGTACCAGCGCACCGCAACGGGTACATGTCTGCTGATCGAGGTCGGCTTCCTGCTTGTTCAGTTCGTGGCACTCGGTGCACACCAGAATGCCTGCATCAATCGCCCGCATGGGCATCCTCTCCTGATAACGCCTGCCAGATCTGATGCGGTGACATCACCACTTCCAGCCAGACCTGCACGAGCAACAAACCGATGAAACACGCCAAACCGAGGCCGACCGTGATTGCTGCCATATCTGCCAGCTTGACGATCGCCACCAGCACGCCCATGAGGTAGACCTCGAGCATTCCCCAGTCTCTGAGGTGGTGGTAAATGCGGTAAAGCAGCAAGCCGTAACTGCGACCGACATTGAATTGGATCGTCAGTAAAACGAATAACTGGCACAGCAGCTTCAGCAGCGGTATGGCCATGCTGCACAAGAAAACGACAATCGAAACGCCCTGCATGTCGGTGTTGAACAGGCCCACAACACCGCTCCAAACGGTGTCTTGCGAGGTTTGGCCGAGAATATTGAGCTGCATGATGGGTAGAAAGTTTGCCGGGATATACAACAGCAGCGCAGCGATCACCAAGGCAAGGCTGCGCTGCACCACGTTATGGCGGTGGGCGTACAACTCGTAACCACAACGCGGACAGACGGCCTTCTCGCCGTGAGCGAGTTGAGGCTTGCGCATCAGCAGGTCGCACTCATGACAGGCTACCAGGTCTTCCAGCGGTAATTCTGACAGCCCGGGGGCGTCAACCGACTCTGACATACAGGCTCTGGCTCCAAAAAAGGTGGGGCTATTCTAGTGCTGTGATTGGAAAATAACTGTGCAAATTTGTTCGCTAGTGCACGCAAACTTTCCCGCAGGCAAAACAAAACCCCAACTGCTTTCGCAATTGGGGTTTCGGAATTTAATCTTGACGATGACCTACTCTCACATGGGGAAACCCCACACTACCATCGGCGATGCATCGTTTCACTGCTGAGTTCGGGATGGGATCAGGTGGTTCCAACGCTCTATGGTCGTCAAGAAATTCGGGTACTGACTCGTGACCAGATGGCCTCGCTTCAGCAAATTGGGTATGTGACAGCTTTCGGTGTTTGTGCGTTTCGAACTTTCGGTTCGTTTCGTCTTCACACACCGCAATCTGGTCTCTTCGACTCAAATTGCTTGGGTGTTATATGGTCAAGCCTCACGGGCAATTAGTATTGGTTAGCTCAACGCCTCACAGCGCTTACACACCCAACCTATCAACGTCGTAGTCTTCGACGGCCCTTCAGGGAACTCAAGGTTCCAGTGAGATCTCATCTTGAGGCAAGTTTCCCGCTTAGATGCTTTCAGCGGTTATCTTTCCCGAACATAGCTACCCGGCAATGCCACTGGCGTGACAACCGGAACACCAGAGGTTCGTCCACTCCGGTCCTCTCGTACTAGGAGCAGCCCCTCTCAAATCTCAAACGTCCACGGCAGATAGGGACCGAACTGTCTCACGACGTTCTAAACCCAGCTCGCGTACCACTTTAAATGGCGAACAGCCATACCCTTGGGACCGGCTTCAGCCCCAGGATGTGATGAGCCGACATCGAGGTGCCAAACACCGCCGTCGATATGAACTCTTGGGCGGTATCAGCCTGTTATCCCCGGAGTACCTTTTATCCGTTGAGCGATGGCCCTTCCATACAGAACCACCGGATCACTAAGACCTACTTTCGTACCTGCTCGACGTGTCTGTCTCGCAGTCAAGCGCGCTTTTGCCTTTATACTCTACGACCGATTTCCGACCGGTCTGAGCGCACCTTCGTACTCCTCCGTTACTCTTTAGGAGGAGACCGCCCCAGTCAAACTACCCACCATACACTGTCCTCGATCCGGATAACGGACCTGAGTTAGAACCTCAAAGTTGCCAGGGTGGTATTTCAAGGATGGCTCCACGCGAACTGGCGTCCACGCTTCAAAGCCTCCCACCTATCCTACACAAGCAAATTCAAAGTCCAGTGCAAAGCTATAGTAAAGGTTCACGGGGTCTTTCCGTCTAGCCGCGGATACACTGCATCTTCACAGCGATTTCAATTTCACTGAGTCTCGGGTGGAGACAGCGCCGCCATCGTTACGCCATTCGTGCAGGTCGGAACTTACCCGACAAGGAATTTCGCTACCTTAGGACCGTTATAGTTACGGCCGCCGTTTACCGGGGCTTCGATCAAGAGCTTCGCGTTAGCTAACCCCATCAATTAACCTTCCGGCACCGGGCAGGCGTCACACCCTATACGTCCACTTTCGTGTTTGCAGAGTGCTGTGTTTTTAATAAACAGTCGCAGCGGCCTGGTATCTTCGACCGGCATGAGCTTACGGAGCAAGTCCTTCACCCTCACCGGCGCACCTTCTCCCGAAGTTACGGTGCCATTTTGCCTAGTTCCTTCACCCGAGTTCTCTCAAGCGCCTTGGTATTCTCTACCCAACCACCTGTGTCGGTTTGGGGTACGGTTCCTGGTTACCTGAAGCTTAGAAGCTTTTCTTGGAAGCATGGCATCAACCACTTCGTCACCCAAAGGGTAACTCGTCATCAGCTCTCGGCCTTAAGATCCCGGATTTACCTAAGATCTCAGCCTACCACCTTAAACTTGGACAACCAACGCCAAGCTGGCCTAGCCTTCTCCGTCCCTCCATCGCAATAACCAGAAGTACAGGAATATTAACCTGTTTTCCATCGACTACGCTTTTCAGCCTCGCCTTAGGGACCGACTAACCCTGCGTCGATTAACGTTGCGCAGGAAACCTTGGTCTTTCGGCGTGGGTGTTTTTCACACCCATTGTCGTTACTCATGTCAGCATTCGCACTTCTGATACCTCCAGCAAGCTTCTCAACTCACCTTCACAGGCTTACAGAACGCTCCTCTACCGCATCATCCTAAGATGATACCCGTAGCTTCGGTGTATGGTTTGAGCCCCGTTACATCTTCCGCGCAGGCCGACTCGACTAGTGAGCTATTACGCTTTCTTTAAAGGGTGGCTGCTTCTAAGCCAACCTCCTAGCTGTCTAAGCCTTCCCACATCGTTTCCCACTTAACCATAACTTTGGGACCTTAGCTGACGGTCTGGGTTGTTTCCCTTTTCACGACGGACGTTAGCACCCGCCGTGTGTCTCCCATGCTCGGCACTTGTAGGTATTCGGAGTTTGCATCGGTTTGGTAAGTCGGGATGACCCCCTAGCCGAAACAGTGCTCTACCCCCTACAGTGATACATGAGGCGCTACCTAAATAGCTTTCGAGGAGAACCAGCTATCTCCGAGCTTGATTAGCCTTTCACTCCGATCCACAGGTCATCCGCTAACTTTTCAACGGTAGTCGGTTCGGTCCTCCAGTCAGTGTTACCTAACCTTCAACCTGCCCATGGATAGATCGCCCGGTTTCGGGTCTATTCCCAGCGACTAGACGCCCTATTAAGACTCGCTTTCGCTACGCCTCCCCTATTCGGTTAAGCTCGCCACTGAAAATAAGTCGCTGACCCATTATACAAAAGGTACGCAGTCACCCAACAAAGTGGGCTCCCACTGCTTGTACGCATACGGTTTCAGGATCTATTTCACTCCCCTCTCCGGGGTTCTTTTCGCCTTTCCCTCACGGTACTAGTTCACTATCGGTCAGTCAGTAGTATTTAGCCTTGGAGGATGGTCCCCCCATATTCAGACAAAGTTTCTCGTGCTCCGTCCTACTCGATTTCATGACTAAGAGATTTTCGCGTACAGGGCTATCACCCACTATGGCCGCACTTTCCAGAGCGTTCCGCTAATCTCAAAGCCACTTAAGGGCTAGTCCCCGTTCGCTCGCCACTACTAAGGGAATCTCGGTTGATTTCTTTTCCTCAGGGTACTTAGATGTTTCAGTTCCCCTGGTTCGCCTCTTGCACCTATGTATTCAGTACAAGATAACCATCTTGTGATGGCTGGGTTCCCCCATTCAGACATCTCCGGATCAAAGTCTGTTTGCCGACTCCCCGAAGCTTTTCGCAGGCTACCACGTCTTTCATCGCCTCTGACTGCCAAGGCATCCACCGTATGCGCTTCTTCACTTGACCATATAACCCCAAGCAATCTGGTTATACTGTGAAGACGACATTCGCCGAAAATTCGAATTTCTCAATTAAGAGAACTCACAAATTTTACCTTAGCCTGATCCGTTACCAGTGAAAGTAACGTTCAGTCTATCTTTCTATCACATACCCAAATTTTTAAAGAACGATCTAATCAAAAGACTAGAAATCAATATTCTCTCGGAATATTCATTTCTAAGCTTTCAGAAGCAGTTTATATGGTGGAGCCAAGCGGGATCGAACCGCTGACCTCCTGCGTGCAAGGCAGGCGCTCTCCCAGCTGAGCTATGGCCCCATAACAAAATTGGTGGGTCTGGGCAGATTCGAACTGCCGACCTCACCCTTATCAGGGGTGCGCTCTAACCAACTGAGCTACAGACCCAATTTCGAGCGCGTAACTGTTAGCCTGGAGCTATCAGCTTGGAGCTTAAAGCTGCTTCTATCGTCTTCTTCAATGAATCAAGCAATTCGTGTGGGAGCTCATGGAGCAGCTGATGTCGTCGATTAAGGAGGTGATCCAGCCGCAGGTTCCCCTACGGCTACCTTGTTACGACTTCACCCCAGTCATGAATCACACCGTGGTAACCGTCCCCCCGAAGGTTAGACTAGCTACTTCTGGTGCAACCCACTCCCATGGTGTGACGGGCGGTGTGTACAAGGCCCGGGAACGTATTCACCGTGACATTCTGATTCACGATTACTAGCGATTCCGACTTCACGCAGTCGAGTTGCAGACTGCGATCCGGACTACGATCGGTTTTATGGGATTAGCTCCACCTCGCGGCTTGGCAACCCTTTGTACCGACCATTGTAGCACGTGTGTAGCCCAGGCCGTAAGGGCCATGATGACTTGACGTCATCCCCACCTTCCTCCGGTTTGTCACCGGCAGTCTCCTTAGAGTGCCCACCATAACGTGCTGGTAACTAAGGACAAGGGTTGCGCTCGTTACGGGACTTAACCCAACATCTCACGACACGAGCTGACGACAGCCATGCAGCACCTGTCTCAATGTTCCCGAAGGCACCAATCCATCTCTGGAAAGTTCATTGGATGTCAAGGCCTGGTAAGGTTCTTCGCGTTGCTTCGAATTAAACCACATGCTCCACCGCTTGTGCGGGCCCCCGTCAATTCATTTGAGTTTTAACCTTGCGGCCGTACTCCCCAGGCGGTCAACTTAATGCGTTAGCTGCGCCACTAAGAGCTCAAGGCTCCCAACGGCTAGTTGACATCGTTTACGGCGTGGACTACCAGGGTATCTAATCCTGTTTGCTCCCCACGCTTTCGCACCTCAGTGTCAGTATCAGTCCAGGTGGTCGCCTTCGCCACTGGTGTTCCTTCCTATATCTACGCATTTCACCGCTACACAGGAAATTCCACCACCCTCTACCATACTCTAGCTCGACAGTTTTGAATGCAGTTCCCAGGTTGAGCCCGGGGATTTCACATCCAACTTAACGAACCACCTACGCGCGCTTTACGCCCAGTAATTCCGATTAACGCTTGCACCCTCTGTATTACCGCGGCTGCTGGCACAGAGTTAGCCGGTGCTTATTCTGTCGGTAACGTCAAAATTGCAGAGTATTAATCTACAACCCTTCCTCCCAACTTAAAGTGCTTTACAATCCGAAGACCTTCTTCACACACGCGGCATGGCTGGATCAGGCTTTCGCCCATTGTCCAATATTCCCCACTGCTGCCTCCCGTAGGAGTCTGGACCGTGTCTCAGTTCCAGTGTGACTGATCATCCTCTCAGACCAGTTACGGATCGTCGCCTTGGTGAGCCATTACCTCACCAACTAGCTAATCCGACCTAGGCTCATCTGATAGCGCAAGGCCCGAAGGTCCCCTGCTTTCTCCCGTAGGACGTATGCGGTATTAGCGTTCCTTTCGAAACGTTGTCCCCCACTACCAGGCAGATTCCTAGGCATTACTCACCCGTCCGCCGCTGAATCCAGGAGCAAGCTCCTTTCATCCGCTCGACTTGCATGTGTTAGGCCTGCCGCCAGCGTTCAATCTGAGCCATGATCAAACTCTTCAGTTCAAACATCTTTGGGTTTTTAAGAAACCCTAAACTTGGCTCAGCAATCGTTGGTTACATCTTTGATTTCTCGCGGAGTAACTTGTGATGCTGATAATCTTGTTGACTATCAGTCTGACTCCACAAGCACCCACACGAATTGCTTGATTCAGTTGTTAAAGAGCGGTTGGTTAAGATCTTTCGTCTCAACCGAGGCGCGCATTCTACAGCAGCCTCATTTGCTGTCAAGTGATTATTTTCAGAAGCTTTCGAAGATTTCTTCAACAACTTCAACCACTTGCGCTTCCGATCTCTCGTCAGCGGGAGGCGAATTCTACAGCGTTACACGCTGCTGTCAACACCTCTTTTTCAACTTCCTTTCGAGCTTCGATGAACTGAAGCCACTTACTGCCGAAACCTACTTAACTCGTTGAATCTCAAGGAGTTTTCCGTTTCGACCGCGCCGGAAGTGGGGCGAATTATAGACACCTCAGATCTGCCGTCAACCGTTAATTTCGCTTTTCTTGCAAAATCGCCTTCCCGGCTTTTAAACGCGGGATTCTGCGCATCACCGGCGGAACACGCAGAACGAGCAGCACGCCACCTATAAATGCATAAATCGCCCATTCTTCGAGATCTGCACGAACGATCCACAACATATGCAGCAAACCCAGGCCCAGAATCACGTAAACCAAGCGATGCAACTTCTTCCAGCGCATACCCAGTCGACGCTGACTGTAACGATTAGACGTCACCGCCAGTGCCAACAAGCCAAGAAAACCCAAAGCCCCAACGATGATGTACGGCCGCTTGCGTAATTCGACCGCCAGTTGCGACCAATCGAAACCGAGGATAAATGCCAGATAGCTGCTCAGATGCAAAACCACATAGGCGAAACACCAAAGCCCCAATTGCCGGCGCACGGCAATCCACCCCGCCCACCCGGTCAGCTTCTGCAGAGGTGTCATGCTCAAGGTGATCAGCAGCAGGATCAACGTACCCAGCCCCAGCCGATCAACCAGGACTTTGCCGGGATCAGGCCCCAGCGAATCCTCCAGAGCTTGATACAACCACAGCAACGGCCAGATGGCCGCAGCAATGAACACGCCTATCCGCCAGTACGGGAACCGCATCAGTAATTCTTCCGCAGATCGAGCCCTGTATATAAAGAAGCGACTTCATCCGCGTAGCCGTTGAACATCTGCGTATCACGCACGTTCGGTTTGAACAGGCTGTTCGGCAAACGTCGCTCGCGTGCCTGCGTCCAGCGCGGGTGATCAACGGTCGGGTTCACATTGGCATAAAAGCCGTACTCACTCGCGGCGATGCTTTGCCAGGTGGTCTTCGGCTGCTCGCTGACCAGACTGATGCGCACGATGGACTTTACGCTCTTGAAGCCATATTTCCACGGCACCACCAGACGCAACGGAGCGCCATTCTGGTTGGGCAATTCGCGCCCATACATCCCGACCGCAAGGATCGCCAGTGGATTCATCGCCTCGTCCAGTCGCAAGCCTTCGACATAAGGCCAGTCGATCAAGGCGAAACCCGAGCGCTGCCCGGGCATGCTCTTCGGATCCTGCAGGGTTTCGAAGCGGATGTACTTGGCCTTGGAGGTCGGCTCGACCTGCTTGAGCAATGCCGAGATCGGAAAGCCGATCCACGGAATGACCATCGACCATGCCTCGACACAGCGCAGACGGTAGATGCGCTCCTCGAGTTGATACGGCTTCATGAAATCTTCCAGCGCATAACGTCCGGGCTTGCCCACCTCCCCGTCCACCACAACGCTCCACGGCTCGGTTTTCAGCGACCCGGCGTTCGCTGCCGGATCGCCCTTGTCCGTACCGAATTCATAGAAGTTGTTGTAATGAGTAGCGTCTTTATAAGGCGTGATCGCCTCATCCTTGACATTAACCGCGCCCCACTGGGTAGAAGGAAGCTTTTCGGTAAACCAGGCCGGCGCTTTGCCAGGCTCGACATCGGCGTACCGCGCGGCATCATCGGCGCTGGCCCAACGCGGCAGACTGCTCATCGCAATGCCGGCCGCTGTGGCTCCGAGTAATTGGCGACGCGAAAGATAAATGGCTTCAGGCGTGACATCCGACTCATGGCAGTCGGACGCTTTAGGGACTTTGATCAACATGGCAACTCCGCAGCTTTGGAGGACTGATGCACCCATTGACTGCGGAGTATGCGGGAAATTACATCACTCGGCGTTTTTGTGACGACGAAGACGCAACAGGTACTGCACCGGCCCGGAAGCGGCATAGGCGAGGAACACCAGCAGCAGGATTCGCGGCGGATCGCTGAACACAACGGCGAACACCAATACCACCGCCAGGATCGCCACGAACGGCACGCGTCCTTTCAGATCCAGCTCCTTGAAGCTGTTGTACTTGATGTTGCTGACCATCAGCATGCCGGCCGCAGCGACCATCAGCGCCACCAGGAACGACATCTTCGAACCCTGGATGCCGTAATCGCTGAACGCCCAGACGATACCGGCCACGACGCCGGCAGCCGCCGGACTTGCCAGACCGATGAAATAGCGTTTGTCAGCGGTACCGACCTGAGTGTTGAAGCGCGCCAGACGCAACGCCGCGCCTGCTACATAGATGAAGGCGACCATCCAGCCAACCTTGCCCATATCACCCAGCGCCCAGCCGAACGCCAGCAACGCCGGGGCGACACCGAACGCGACCATGTCCGACAACGAGTCGTACTCGGCGCCGAAGGCACTTTGCGTATTGGTCATGCGCGCCACACGACCATCGAGGCCATCGAGCACCATGGCGACGAAAATCGCGATCGCGGCAAAAGCGAAATACTTGCTCGCGTTCGCCGAATCACCGGCGCTCAACGCAGCCTGGGCACTCATCGAGTTGATGATGGAATAGAAGCCTGCAAACAGGTTTGCAGTGGTGAACAGGTTCGGCAGCAGATAGATACCACGATGCCGGACTTTACGACCTTCCGCGTCGTGCCCTTCTTCGATGTGTTCATCGACGGGCAGCAGACTTTCGGCGTCAGAAGCCTTGTTCGGCTCTTCGGGACGTTCGCTCATGGACATTACCTTGCAACGGTTTGGAAAAAATTCGACAGAGGCTTGAGGACGACAGTTCGGCCACAAACGATGCAGCTTTATACCAGAACCACCGCCTCAAACGAAAAAACGCGGCCGAGGCCGCGTTTTTCGTACAAGCAACGACGACTTAGTTTTTGGCTTTGTCGACGATCTTGTTGGCACCGATCCACGGCATCATGGAGCGCAGTTGCTCGCCGATGATCTCGATACCGTGAGCGGCGTTGTTACGACGCTTGGCGGTCATCGAAGGGTAGCCGGTTGCGCCTTCGCTGATGAACATTTTGGCGTATTCGCCGTCCTGAATACGTTTCAGGGCGTTGCGCATGGCCTGACGGGATTCGGCGTTGATCACTTCCGGCCCCGTCACGTACTCGCCGTATTCAGCGTTGTTGGAGATCGAGTAGTTCATGTTGGCGATACCGCCTTCGTACATGAGGTCAACGATCAGTTTCAGTTCGTGCAGGCACTCGAAGTAGGCCATTTCCGGCGCGTAGCCAGCCTCAACCAGGGTTTCGAAACCGGCCTTGACCAGCTCAACGGTACCGCCGCACAGAACGGCTTGTTCGCCGAACAGGTCGGTTTCGGTCTCGTCCTTGAAGGTGGTTTCGATGATGCCGGTACGACCGCCGCCAACGCCGGCTGCGTAGGACAGTGCAACGTTCTTGGCGTTGCCCGAGGCGTCCTGGTAGATCGCGATCAGGTCAGGGATACCACCGCCCTTGACGAACTCGGAACGTACGGTGTGGCCTGGAGCCTTCGGCGCGATCATGATCACGTCGAGGTCGGCGCGCGGCACAACCTGGTTGTAGTGAATCGCGAAGCCGTGGGAGAAGGCCAGGGTGGCGCCTTTCTTGATGTTCGGCTCGATTTCATTCTTGTACAGCGAGGACTGGAACTCGTCCGGGGTCAGGATCATGACCAGGTCGGCTGCAGCAACAGCGGAAGCCACGTCGGTCACTTTCAGGCCGTGGGCTTCGGCTTTGGCAACAGTGGCCGAACCTTTACGCAGACCAACGGTAACGTCGACACCGGAGTCTTTCAGGTTGCACGCCTGGGCGTGGCCCTGGGAACCGTAACCGATGATGGCAACTTTCTTGCCCTGGATGATCGACAGGTCGCAGTCTTTATCGTAGAAAACTTTCATGAATTTCCCCTTATATCCGGCCATTCAGGCCATGCGCTAATTTGGTTTAGATGCTGAGTACTTTGTCGCCGCGGGCGATGCCGGTCACGCCGCTACGGACGGTTTCCAGAATCGATGCGGTGCCGATGGACTGAATGAAGCTGTCGAGCTTGTCGCTGGTACCGGTCAATTGAACGGTATAAACGCTGGCGCTGACATCGACGATCTGTCCGCGGTAAATATCGGTGGTGCGTTTGATCTCGGCGCGCTGGGCGCCAGTGGCCTTGACCTTGACCAGCATCAGCTCACGCTCGATGTGAGCGCTTTCCGACAGGTCCACCAGCTTGACCACTTCGATCAGCTTGTTCAGGTTTTTGGTTATCTGCTCGATGACTTCATCGTGGCCCACGGTGGTCAGCGTCAGACGCGACAAGGTCGGGTCTTCGGTCGGGGCCACGGTCAGGCTTTCGATGTTGTAGTTGCGCTGCGAGAACAGGCCGACTACGCGAGACAGAGCGCCAGGTTCGTTTTCCAGAAGCAAGGAAATAATGTGCCGCATGATTAAGTACGCTCCGTCTTGCTCAACCACATATCGCGCATCGAGCCGTCTTTGATCTGCATCGGATAGACGTGCTCGCTGGTGT
This sequence comes from Pseudomonas granadensis, assembly GCF_900105485.1. GTDB lineage: Bacteria > Pseudomonadota > Gammaproteobacteria > Pseudomonadales > Pseudomonadaceae > Aquipseudomonas > Aquipseudomonas granadensis. Next base: position 4,611,023 of record NZ_LT629778.1, read on the forward strand.
CGACCGAAACATCGATGATCACCAGGCGATCCTTCATGGCGAACGCTTCTGCCATCTTCGACTTCAAGTCTTTCGATTCGGTGATGCGTACGCCAACGTGGCCGTAGGCTTCAGCCAGCTTGATGAAGTCCGGCAGCGATTCCATGTAGGAGTGCGAGTGACGGCTGCCGTAGCTCATGTCCTGCCACTGGCGAACCATGCCCAGCACACCGTTGTTGAGGATGACGATTTTCACCGGCAAGCCGTATTGCAGGCAGGTCGACAGTTCCTGGATGTTCATCTGGATGCTGCCTTCGCCGGTGACGCAGGCAACGTCGTCGTCCGGGAAGCTCAGCTTGATGCCCATCGCCGCCGGCAGACCGAAGCCCATCGTGCCCAGACCACCGGAGTTGATCCAGCGGTTCGGCTTGTTGAACGTGTAGTACTGCGCCGCGAACATCTGGTGCTGACCGACGTCGGAGGTCACAAAGGCATCGCCCTTGGTCACTTCGCACAGGGTTTCGATTACGGTCTGCGGCTTGATCTTGCTGCCATCACCCTTTTCGTAAGGAAACAGGCCGCGATCGCCGCGCCATTCATCGACCTGCTTCCACCAGCTGGCCACGGACTCCTTGTTCGGGGTCTCGCCGATTTCCTTGAGGATCGCGACCATCTCGGTCAGGACACTCTCGACCGGGCCAACGATTGGCACGTCGGCCTTGATGGTCTTGGAGATCGACGCCGGGTCGATGTCGATGTGGATGATCTTGGCGTTCGGGCAAAACTTCGCCGGGCCATTGATCACGCGGTCGTCGAAACGTGCGCCGACGGCGAGAATCACGTCGGCATGGTGCATCGCCAGGTTGGCGGTGTAGCTGCCGTGCATGCCGAGCATGCCGATGAACTGGCGATCGGTGCCGGGGAAGCCGCCCAGGCCCATCAGCGTGTTGGTCACCGGCAGGTTAAGCATTTTTGCCAGTTCGGTCAGCGGTGCGGAACCGTTGCCGAGAATCACGCCACCGCCGGAGTACAGCACCGGACGCTTGGCCGCCAGGAGCATTTCGGCTGCCTTGCGGATTTGCCCGGAGTGACCGCGAACGGCCGGGCTGTAGGAACGCAGCTTGGCTTTTTTCGGAAAGATGTATTCGAACTTCTCGGCCGGGTTGGTCATGTCTTTCGGGATATCGACCACGACCGGGCCCGGACGACCGGATTGCGCCAGGTAGAACGCCTTCTTCATGACTTCCGGGATTTCCGAGGCGTGCTTGATCATGAAGCTGTGCTTCACGATCGGCCGAGAGATACCGATCATGTCGGTTTCCTGGAACGCGTCGGTGCCGACCATGGTGCTGGGCACCTGACCGGAAATGATCACCATTGGAATCGAGTCCATATAGGCAGTGGCGATACCGGTGATGGCGTTTGTGGCGCCCGGACCGGAAGTCACCAATACCACACCGGCTTTACCGGTGGCACGGGCGTAGCCGTCAGCCATATGGGTTGCCGCTTGCTCGTGACGAACCAGGATGTGAGTCACTTCCGGTTCTTTGAACAGGGCATCGTAAACATGCAGGAGAGCACCACCCGGGTACCCGTAGATATATTTGACGCCTTCGTCACGCAAAAAGCGGACGAGCATCTCACCGCCAGATAAAAGCTCCACGTTGTTCACCTCTAAAACGCCAGAATACCGTCCACAAAAAAGGGGCGGGTCTTAATAGGTTTACTTCTCGGCAGAGCATGAGCGACGGTGGTCGCCGACTACGTCAGCACTGACTGAGCAAGTATTGGGATCGTCCCAAGTGTTGCGGGCCTTTCCCACCCAGCGCGAGGTAACGCGTTGCGGGTGTAACAGGTCGGCGCGGATGTGCGCCTCATGATCTACCGAGTGGGTCTGCTTCTGGCAGTCCCTCTACAGCGGACTTTGGATTCTTCTGTTTCGCCCTCTGCAAGTCAAGTCGTCTGTGTGGTTAATTGTGGGTAAGCACATGAGAACGCAAGAAAAAACCTGAAAAGCGCTACTCTGTTAGCGTCAATTGCGCAATTTTGCCAAGGAATCAGCATGCGAACGCTTCTCCTCACTCTGCTGATCGGCCTAAGCCCGTGGTGCTCGGCCGCTCAAATCTACAAATGGGTCGATGCCCAGGGCGTCACCCACTTCGATGCGCAGCCGCCTGCGGGCCAGCCATCGACCACCGTGCAAACGCCCTCCTCGCCACCGGCAAAACCTTCGGCCATTCCGGGCAGCGGAGTACTCGGCGATCAGAAAGCGATCAACGACAAGGTCAAAAAGCAGGTAGCCGAGCAACAGGCGCAGCTCCACGCGTTTTGTGAGCAGGCACGGACCAACCTTGCGCAGCTGCAAAACAATCCGCGTTTACGAGAAGAGGTCGAAGGACAGTTGAAGCGGCTTGACGATGCGCAGCGTCAGGAGCGCATCGCCGAAGCGCAGAAGCAGATTGAGCAGAACTGCCAGTGATCACTGGCAGTTCTGCGGGTCAGCGTGAGGCGGTGATCAGCAGGTCGAACTCTTTGAGCAGCACCTGCAACTGGCGATCCTTGCCCCCAAGGTTGCGCTGGGCGAAGACCATCTCGGCCATTTCCTGAATCCCCGAGGCATTCGGCAACGGCAGATCCTGCTCCAGAATCATCTTCATGCGCGGCAAGAAGATCCACTGAAGCCACTGCTCAAAGTCCAGCGTATCGACGGAAAACGGCTCGACACTGCTCAGGGCTTCGGCCGAAGGCTCAACCTCGTCCCACCAGCCCTGGGCGCGCAGCTCACGCTCGATCAGCAGCAACTGATCGGCGACTTCCGGGAAACGGGCATCCATTACAGCGAGACCTTGGCCTTCTGCCGGGCCAGCGTGGCGCCGGCGGAATCGCCTTGTTTCTCACGGGCCTGAGCGATCAACTCCCACAGGCTGGCTTGTAGATCCGGACGACCGTTGGCCATGGTCAGCGCACGACGGGCAAATTGCTCGGCTTGCGGCGCATCGCCCTGAGCCATGCGCACCTGCGCGAGGCGATAAAGCACTTGCGGCTCACGCGGCGCAACGCGCTGGGCGCGCTCCAGACTCGACGATGCACCGTTGAGGTCGCCACCGGCCTGCTGCTGTTGTGCAGTGGTCAGCAGGGCCAGCACCGGGCCGTCCAGCTGCTCATCGGCTGACAAGCCACCGCCGCTGCTCGCGGAAGGAATACCGCTCGGCGTCGACGGCATGCTGTAGCTACCGGCGTTGACTGGCGCCGATTCGACCGCCGACGGGTTGTACGGCCCCGATGTGATACCGCCGGATGCCGGGCCCGGAACGATTGGCGAAGAGCTGATCGGTGTCGACACGGCCGCGCCGCCGCCCGGCACCATCACCACTACACCGGTATCGCCTTGCGGAATGGCCTGGGTCTGGCCCTGCACCGGGCGCTTGACCGTCGTCTGACGGAAACCGCCGTTGGCACCGATACGCTCGCTGTTGGACACCGCTGTGCCGGAGTCGACTACGGGAATCGAACCACGCTGTACGGTGGAACAGCCGCTGAGCAAAGCCACGGCGGTCACCGCTGGAATCAACCACTTGTTCACTTGAAACCCTCTTTGCTTAATTCATCCAGCCCTTGACCCAATCCATCACCGACTCCGGCGAGGCAGGCGTTTCGCTTGCACACGCGGCGCCGGGTGGCGGTTCGCTGCCGCGAATATACGGCATCTGTACCGCGCCGGGGCAGTTGGCATCGGAGCCTTGCCCTGTGCGCGAATCGACCCAGGCCTGCACGACGTTGTCCGGCTGCGGCATGTCCAGCGGCAGCGGATCGGCCTTGCGCATGAAACTGGTCCAGACCTGCAACGCACCGGTCGCCCCGGTGAACGGCGTCTTGCCGTTGTCGTCGCGGCCCAGCCAGACCACGGCCAGCAGGTCCTGACTGAATCCGGCGAACCAGCTGTCGCGCGAATCGTTACTGGTACCGGTCTTGCCGGCCAGCGTCAGGGTCTTTGGCAGCACGTTATAAACCGAACTGCCGGTACCTTCACGCATCACGCGCTGCATGGCGTTCTGGATCAGATAGATGGAGGCCGGGTCGAAACGCTGTTGAATCTGGAACGGATAACGCTTGAGCGGCTCGCCTTCGGCGGTCAGTACGCTGCGAATCCCGCGCATCGGCGTGTTGAAGCCTCCGTTGGCCAGCGTCTGGTACATGGTCGCCACTTCGATCGGGGTCATGCCGCCAGCACCGAGAAGCATCGACGGGAACGCCGGGAACTCGCGGGTTACACCGAGGCGACCGAGAGTCTTGAGCACGTTCGGCACACCGACTTCCAGGCCCAGACGCGAGGTCGACAGGTTGTAGGAATGCGCCAGCCCTTGATAGAGGAACACGGTGCCATGGGAGCGGCGATCGTAGTTCTGCGGCTTCCACACCTGGCCGTTCGCGCCTTTGACCGACAACGGCTCATCCGACAGCCAACTGGTCAGGGTGTACTGGCTCGGTTTTTCCAGCGCGGTCAGATAAACCGCCGGTTTGATCAACGAACCGATCGGCCGCACCGCATCCAGCGCGCGGTTGAAGCCGGCGTAACTGGCCTGACGGCTGCCGATCATCGCCTGGACTTCGCCGGTTTCCGGGTTGGTCACGACCATTGCCGCTTCAACGTCATCGGAGCCTTTGCGTCCCGACAGACGTTTGAAGGTGTCGTTGACCGAGGCTTCGGCCTTCATCTGCAGAATCGGGTCAAAACTGGTGAAGATGCGCAGGCCTTCTTCGGTCAAGTCTTCGTCGCGGTAATCCTCACGCAACTGACGTTTGACCAGATCGATGAAGCCTGGGTACGAGCTGTCGGCCAGCTTGCCGCGAGTGGTCACGCCCAGCGGCATTTTCTTCGCCGCCTCAACCTGCTCCGGCGTCGCTACGCCCTGCTGTGCAAGCACGTCGAGCACCAGGTTACGGCGCTCCAGCGCGCGCTCCGGATTACGGCGCGGGTTGTAGTAGGACGGGCCCTTGACCATGCCAACCAGCAACGCCACTTGATGCAGCTTCAGCTCGGACAATGGCTGGCCGAAGAAGAACTGGCTGGCCAGACCGAAACCATGCACCGCACGTTGACCGTCCTGCCCGACGAAGACTTCGTTGAGGTAGGCCTCAAGGATTTCCTTCTTGTCGTAATGCAGCTCCAGCAACATCGCCATCATCGCTTCGGTGAGCTTGCGGGTCAGGCTGCGTTCGCTGGTCAGATAGAAGTTCTTCACCAACTGCTGGGTCAGGGTACTGCCGCCCTGGGTCATCTTGCCGCCAGAGGTGTTGACCCACACCGCACGGGCGATCGATTTCGGCGACACGCCCCAATGGCTGTAGAAATCGCGGTCTTCGACGGCGACCAGGGTTTCGAGCAGATACGGCGGTACCTGATCGAGCTTGATCAGAATACGGTCTTCAAGATTTTTCGGATAAATGCCGCCGATCAGCAGCGGTTCCAGACGCACCACCGACAGTTTGGAGCCGTTGGTCGCCGACAGCTCGGCGACGTAATCGCCGGAGAAACGCACGCGCACCGGTTGCGGTTTTTCCAGGCCTTCGTAGAACTGGAAGCCACGGGTATTCAGGTCAACCGTGTTGCCGCTGACGGCAGCAGCGCCGGGGCCATTGCTCACGGCTTCGCGGCGATAGCCGAGGGCATCGAGTTCGGTGAGGAAATCGTCCTTGCTGAGCTTCTGTCCGACGAACAGCTCGAGCGGGCGCGCGTATACCTTGGCCGGGATGGTCCAGCGCTTGCCGGAGAACTTCTCCTGCACCACGGCATCGAGGTAAACGGCGAAGCCGGCCAGCACGACAAGGCCGACCAGACTGAGTTTGATGGCCCAGCTCAGCCACGGGCTCAGGCCCTTGGACGGTGGTTTTTTCTTGGTACGGGGGGATCGGGATCGAGTCATGGCGGCGGATTATACGCACTTTATCGATCCTCAACAGGCACCCTCAGAGGTTTGCGTCCGGCGGGCAAGCGGCCATAATGGCGACCTCGAATTTCCCCGTCTCTGAAGGATCGCCCGTGAGCCAGTCCCTGATCGCTGCCCTGCAAAACCCGGCCCTCTACCCGCACCCTGTCGAAGGATTTCAGGTCATCGAAACCCACATCTCGTGGGTGATCCTCACCGGCCCCTTTGCCTATAAAGTGAAGAAGCCGGTGAATTTCGGCTTCCTCGACTTCACCGGCCTCGAATCCCGCGCGCATTTCTGCGCCGAAGAGCTGCGTCTCAACCAGCGCCTGACTGAAGATTTGTATCTGGAAGTGTTGCCAGTCACCGGCAGCGTTGAGGCGCCACAACTGGGTGGCGACGGTGCACCGATCGAATACGTGCTGAAAATGCGTCAGTTCCCGCAGACTGGCCTGCTCAGCACCCTGCAAGCCAACGGCGAGCTGACCACCCAGCACATCGATGCGATGGCCGAGCAGATTGCCCGCTTCCACCTCAACGCGCCGAAAGTCCCGACCGAGCACGACGCCGGCACCCCGGACAGCGTAATGGCGCCGGTCGCGCAGAACTTCGACCAGATCCTGCCGTTTCTCAGCGACAAAAACGACCTGCTGCAACTCGAGGCGCTGAAAGCCTGGGCCGAAAGCAGCTTCGAGCGTCTCAAGCCACTGTTCGCCGAGCGCAAGGCCGCGGGTTTTACCCGTGAATGCCACGGTGACATCCACTTGGGCAACGCCACGGTCATCGACGGCAACGTGGTGATCTTCGACTGCATCGAGTTCAACGAGCCGTTCCGTTTCACTGACGTCTGGGCCGACACCGGTTTCCTCGCGATGGACCTGGAAGACCGCGGCCTGAAATCCCTGGCTCGACGTTTCATCAGCCAGTATCTGGAACTGACCGGCGACTATCAGGGCCTGGAAGTGCTGAACTTCTATAAAGCCTACCGCGCGCTGGTCCGCGCCAAGGTCGCGCTGTTCAGCATGCCGGCGGACGCAACCGCCGTGCAGCGCGCCACCACCCTGCGCCAGTACCGCAACTACGCCAACCTGGCGGAAAGCTACAGCACTATTCCTTCGCGCTTCATGGCGATCACCCACGGTGTTTCCGCCGTTGGTAAAAGCCACGTGGCCATGCGCCTGGTCGAGGCACTGGGTGCGATCCGCCTGCGTTCGGACGTCGAGCGCAAGCGCCTGTTCGGCGAGCAGACCGTCACCAACGACGTACAGGCCGGGATTTACAGCGCCGATGCCAGCGCCGCGACCTATGCGCGCCTGCACGAAATCGCCGAAGTGATCCTGCACGCCGGTTTCCCGGTGGTGATCGACGCCACTTACCTGAAACGCGAGCAACGCGACAACGCCGCGAAAATCGCTGAGGCCACCGGCACGCCGTTCCTGATCCTCGATTGCAACGCGCCGCAAGCGGTGATCGAGAGCTGGCTGGCGGTGCGTCAGGCCGACCAGAAGGACCCGTCCGACGCCACCTTGGCGGTGATCGAAGCGCAACAGGCCAATCGCGAAGCGCTGACGCCGGAAGAGATTCTGCGCAGCAAACGCGTGCAGACCAATGAATCCGGCACGCTCGACACCGTGGTCGCGCAGATTCGTCAGCGCCTGCCAGGCCTGTAAGAAACTATTTCGGCCGTGAAGCCCTCGCTCGCTTCACGGCCGTCAAATAGTGGCACTATACTGGCGTCATAAAACCAACAGGTGATCTGACATGAGCCAGCCGAAACTTCTCGATACCCCGCTGTATGCCTTGCTGCACAAAGACGACATCAACGGTTTCAACAAGGAGCGTCCGCAGGACGGCCCGATCGACATGGTCGGCGGCGATTTCCGCGGTCTCGATCTGCGCGAGTTGAATGCCGATGGCGTGAATTTCCGCGACGCGTATTTCCGTTCCGCCGATTTGCGTGGCATCGACTTCCGTAACGCGCAGCTTGAAGGCGCAAGCCTGGCCCACGCGCAAATTTCCGGTGCCTACTTCCCGCCGGAGCTGAGCGCCGACGAAATTCTGATGTCGATGAATTTCGGCACGCGCTTGCGCTATCGCACACGCTGACAGCCCCATTTTCTTGCTGACACCGCGCCATCCACTGTAGGAGTGAGCCTGCTCGCGATAGCGGCTTCACATTCAACAAATAGATTGCCTGCCCGTCCGCTATCGCGAGCAGGCTCACTCCTACATTGATTTGTGTTCCCCCTCCTTTCTGCGCTCGCAGGCCCTTCAAGCACCCTTTCTTAGAAGCATTTGCGTCGAATCCGACCAAACAACCACGCTTTTCCTACTGATGGCTACACTCCTGAGAAGCTCGCCCACGCACCATTCGGCCGTCGCAAGGAGGCTTGATGAATGATGAACTGCAACACCTGAAAAATCTTGGCAAGACGTCGGCGCAATGGCTGCATGCCGTGGGCATCCACAGCGCCTCGGACTTGCGTCGGCTCGGCGCAGTGGACGCCTACCGGGCCGTGCGTACCCGCGGGTTTCGTGCATCGAAGGTGTTGTTGTATGCGATCGAAGGCGCGCTGATGGATGTGCACTGGAACGACATCCCCGCCGAACGCAAGGACGCTCTGAACAAGCAGCTCGAAGCCATTTCCGCGCGTCACAAGAACTGAACGGGCAGCGACCGTCATGTATTTACTGGGCGAACAATCGGCACGTACCGATGCAATGATCAACCGTTTGCAAAGCCTGCCCGTGCAGTGGTTGCGAGATCTCGCACCTTGCGGGCCGGTTTTGCAGGTCGATGCAACGGATGACTTGCTGCCCCTGCTGCCCGCGGAACAGTTGTTTCTGCTGATTGATGGCGTGATCAATGGCTGCATCGGTGCGCGACCGCTGTTTTACTGGCAGGAAGGCGATTTGATTGGTCTGCAGCAGGATGATGTCTGGGCTGATTGTCACTGGTGCTGCGATGCGCCGCTGCGTTTGCAGCCTTACCGCCGCGAGGAGGTGTTTCGGCATCTGTTCGCTGACGCAGGCAGAGCGCAGCAGTTCGTCGAGTATCTGCAGGGCCACCTGGCGATTCTCGCCCACGCCGTAGCGGAGCTGAAACCGCGCGAATTTCGCAGCAGCAACGGTTTCAAACGAGTCGCGGCGGGGGAAATCCTGATCAGGCAGGGTGACGTTGCCGATCATGTGTTTGTGATCATCGACGGGCATGCCGAAGCATTTGTCGACGGGCACAAGGTCGGTGACGTGCCCAGGGACGAGATCTTCGGTGCCATGGCGATCTTCACTGGCGAGCCGCGCAACGCCACGGTAATCGCGCGCGTCTCGAGTACAGTGATGATGATTCCCGGTGATCAGTTTCTGAGCATGACCCGCACCAATCCGAAGATCGCTCACAGCCTGATCGAAAGCATGGCGCGGCGCATCGGGCAATTGAATCGGCAGATCGCCCCCTCCACGGTGGCTGAAGGCCAACGCTGAAGCCCCGAATTCACGCGGTATTCCGGCCATTTACCCGACTAAATCGTAAAAACGGCAAATCAGTGGTTGACGCGCTAATGAGAATCGCTATGATTATCACAACTGGTCGCGAGATCAGTCGATATTCTGAAAAGCCCTTGGTTCGGACTCTCAGATTATCTCCTCATCAGGCTAATCACGGTTATTTGACCCGGTTCTTACCGGGTCTTTTTTTGCCCGCAAAAAAGTCATTTGCCGAACTGTTGACGCATCTGTTCGCAGTAATCCGGCTTGGCCGTAGAAGGCGTGTACCAGACATAATCGGCCATCGCAGCCGTCACCGCGTCGCCCTGTTCGGCCAGTATCAGCACCGTAGACTCCTTGGCCGCGCCCAGATCGAGAACATGCAGCGGCACGCCGGCGTCCTTGCGCGCATGCCACGCGCCAGCCAGAAGGATTGAGGGCGTGGGCGCCGCGAGCAGCCGTTCAGCCATGCGCCGATCGCGCTGTTGCTGAACCGCCAGCATCGCCGGCATTTGCGATTCGGGCAGCAAGCCGCAGTGGGAATCGCTGATCTGTCGCAGCAGTTTGTCCTGCACCGATGCCGCGTTGCTGCGCGCACCGCTCAACGCCGGAGCCTGGCGATAAACAGCACGGATTTCGTTATCGTCGAGATTGGCCGCCAGCAGCGGATGCGGTTGCGAGAGCGCGAAGCGCACGATCGGCCCATAGAGCGCCCAGTCCCAGCCGTCCTGCCAGTCCAGCGCTTTGGCAACAGCGGCGGATTCCGCCATCTGACGCGCGTCAGCCACTTTCGGCTGCTGATCCGGCGTGAGCATTTCGAGCAGCAGACTGCCCTGCTGGCGCTGCTCGCCGAGCGCTTGCAGCAGCCATAACTGCGCAGCGTGGTGATCGGCATTGTCATGCTGCTCACCGATGATCAGTCGCTCGGGCCTCGCGAGACGCCTCACCAGTTGCTCTGCGGTCAGCACTTCACCGGTGTGCAGGTCGCGAATCTCGCCACTGACCGGCGCTGGCGCAACAGCGTGCTGACACCCTGCCAGCAACACCAGCATCAATAACCACAGTCCTCGCATGCACACACCTCGACGATTCAGTCAGCGGGCGATGATCAGCGGATGGCCGCGCTCCGGATGCGGCTGCACCAGCACTTCCAGTCCGAACACCGCTTGCAGTGTATCCGGCTGCAGTACCTGCTCCGGCGTATCCAGGGCCAACGGTCGGCCGTTTTCCAGCAGCAGGATGCGGTCACAGTAACGCGCTGCGAGGTTGAGATCATGCAGGATCACCAGCACTGCAGCGCCGCGATCGGCAAACTCGCGAACCGCCTGCAAGGTGGTGTGTTGATGCAGGGGATCAAGCATCGACGTCGGCTCGTCGAGCAACAGCGTTTGCCCGGCCTGCCCCGGCCAGAGTTGCGCCAGCACCCGCGCCAGATGCACACGCTGACGCTCGCCACCGGACAACGCCAGATAACTGCGCCCGCTCAGATGCCCGGCATCGGCCGCCGCCAACGCCGCGGCGATGATTTCCTCGTCACGCACGCGGCCGCTTTGATAAGGCAAGCGGCCCATGCCCACCACTTCTTCGACCCGGAAGGCAAAGTCCAGCGTCGAAACCTGCGGCAAGACTGCCAAGCGTTGCGCACGCTGGCTTCGCGCCCAGTCATACAACCGCTTGCCATCGAGCAACACCTCGCCCGCGCTGGCGGCCAACTCGCCGCACAACGCGCCGAGCAAAGTGCTTTTGCCCGCACCGTTCGGGCCGAGGACACCGAGCACTTCGCCCGCTTCGAGTTGTAGCGTGACCTCATCGAGCACGGTTTTGCGCCCGCGCTGAATCTGCAGATTGTGCGCACGCAGCATCAGGCCCGCCCTCGCAGCAGCAGATAGAGAAAGAATGGCGCGCCAATGAACGCCGTGACGATACCGATCGGCAATTCCGCCGGCGCCAGCGCCAGCCGCGCCACCAGATCGGCGAGCAATAACAGGCTGCCACCGGCCAGCACCGAGGCCGGCAACAGCACCCGATGGTCCGGCCCGGCCAGCAGTCGCACAAGGTGCGGCACCACCAGCCCGACGAAACCGATCATGCCCGCCGCCGCCACCGCCGCGCCGACACCCAGCGCGGTGCAGAACACCAGTTCACGCTTGAGCCGCTCGACGTCGATACCCAAATGCCCGGCCTCCGACTCGCCGAGCAACAACGCGTTCAAGGCCTTGGCCCGGCGCGGCAGCCACACCGCCACAGCCGCACTGATGATCAGCAACGGCCACAGCCGCGCGTAACTGGCGCCATTGAGGCTGCCGAGGTTCCAGAAAGTCAGCGTGCGCAGGGTCGCGTCATCCGCCAGATAGGTGAACAGGCCGACGGCCGAGCCGGCCAGCGCCGTCAGTGCGATGCCCGCCAGTAACATCGTTGCGACGTGGGTCTGACCGTTGCGCCGACCGAGTCGATAGACCAGCGCCGTTACCCCGAGCCCGCCGAGAAACGCGCACACCGACAGCAGATAGGGTGCAAAACTCTCTGGCACATCGCCAAATACCGCGCCACCGACAATCGCAATCGCCGCCCCGAGCGCCGCGCCACTGGAAACGCCGACCAATCCCGGATCGGCCAGTGGATTGCGAAACAAGCCCTGCATCGCCACGCCGGACAACGCCAGCACGCCGCCCACCGCCAGACCGAGCAAGGTGCGCGGCAGACGAATCTGCCCGAGGATCAGTTCAGCCTGTTCCAGGCCGTCTGGCGCCAGCGGCACGCCCAGCAGGCGCAACGCTGCGCGCAAGGTGTCGAACAGCGGCAAGCTGACCGGCCCCAGCGCCAACGACAACCAGGTCGCCAACAGACACAGCAGCGTCAGGCCGATGAACAGGCCGCGCGGTTTGACCAGTGGGGTCATTGGCCGCCCTTGGCCGGATAAAAACCGTCAGTCAGGGTTTTCAGCGCAGCCGGCAAGCGCGGCCCGAGTCCGCCGACCAGCAGCGTCGGATCCAGCTGCATCACCCGCCCGGCCTTGGCCGCGCGGCTGGAATTGAGAATCGGGTTCTCCTTGAACAGCGCGGTTTTCGCCGCCTCGCCACTCAGCGCGCGGTCGGCGAACACCAGCACTTCGGGATCGAGGCTGGCGAGCGATTCCACCGAAAACGGTTTGTAACCGCTGTGGGTCGCCAGGTTACGCCCGCCTGCCTGTTGCAGCAGCCAATCGGCGGCGGTGTCCTTGCCGGCTATCAGCGGTTTGCCTCCTGCGTGACCGAGCAACAGCAGCACGCCCGGGGCTTTTTGTGCGGTTTGCGCCTGAGCCACCCGCGTCTGTTGCGCATCGAGTTGCTGTTGATAAGTTTGCAGCAGTTGCTTCGCCTGCGCCTCGGCGCCCAGCAACTGGCCCAGATGAGTGAGGTTTTGCGTCAGCGTCGGCAGATCCGCTTGTGCGGAAAACAGCTCCACGCGGACCCTGGCTGCCCTGACCTGAGCCAGCACCGGCGGCGGGCCCATTTCTTCGGTGCCGATGAGAATGTCCGGGCGCAGGCTGAGAATGCCCTCGGCGGAAAGACTGCGCTGATAACCGATGCTCGGCAGCGCTTTGAGCGATTGCGGATGCTGGCTGGTGGTATCGACGCCGACCAGTTTCGCCTCGCCGCCCAGCGCGCTGACCCACTCCGACAGTGCACCGCCGGCGCTGACCCAGCGTTGCGGCAAATCAGCCGCGACCGCGTGATGACTGAACAGCCAGCCGACACACAGCGCAGCAACGCGGATACTCAGGCGCATACACAGCTTCCTTGAACAAGGTTTCCCGGGCATCCGCAGAGCGAGCCAAGTATCCTCGACAACTGCCAGACTCCCTGCGGGAGAGGGTCGCCATTTGATAATTGTTTGCATTTAAACGTCAAGCTCGGACATATCCAGACACGAGCAGACTCTTGAGGATAGCCATGAAGTTTCTCTGCGCTGGCGATGAGCTGGCCGAAGCCAGCAGTCGCGGCTTCGAAATAGACGGCACCAAACTGTTTGCCGTGCGCCGTGGCGGGCAGGTGTATGTCTATCTCAATCGCTGCCCGCACCGTGGCGTCGGGCTGGAATGGCAACCTGACCAGTTTCTCGACCCGAGCAACAGCCTGATCCAGTGCGCCACCCACGGCGCACTGTTTCTGATCGAGGACGGTGAATGCGTCGCCGGTCCATGTGCCGGGCAAGCGCTGACGGCGATTCAATGCCTGGAAGACGCGCAAGGCGTCTGGATCGATGTTTAACCGTTAAGCCGCACATCAAGTCGGCGGTCGATGACCATTTCCTCATGATCCAGGCGCACGCCATAAGCCAGCACCTCCACGCCGCAGGCGATCGCTTCGCGCAACGCCTCGGCATAGGCCGAATCGATTTCCTCGGCCGGGCGCACGGCTTCGATGCCGGTCAGGTTTACGCAATACAGCTGCACCGCACGAATGCCGTCCCGCGCCAGATGCGCCAGCTCGCGCAGGTGCTTGGCACCACGCTGGGTCACAGCATCGGGAAACGCCGCCACCGCCGTCCCGTCGAAACCCAGGGTGACGCTCTTCACTTCGATATAAGCCGGGCCGCTCGGGTATTCGAGGCGAAAGTCGATGCGGCTTTTTTCCTGCCCGTAGGCGACTTCGCGCTTCAACGCGGTAAAGCCGTTCAACTCGGTGATGATCCCGGCCTGCAAGGCTTCTTCGACCAGCCCGTTGGCCCGTGCGGTATTCACACAGAACAAGCGCCCCTGCGGCGTTTCGCCGATCTCCCAGGTGCCGGGCAACTTGCGCTTCGGGTCGTTCGAGCGGCTGAACCAGACCTGCCCGCCCTCGACCTGACAATTAAGCATCGACCCGGTGTTCGGGCAGTGGATGGTCAGCAACTCGCCGCTAACGGTTTCGATGTCAGCGAGAAAACGTTTGTACCGGCGGATCAAGCGCGCTTCTTCAAGCTGTGGATAAAAACGCATCAGCCTTGCCAGCTCTTCAGACCACGGGCAATACGCTCCACCGCTTCCTGTAAGCGATCAAGGTTTTGCGTATAGGCAAAACGCACGTGGTGGCTGGCCTGGTGACGGCCAAAATCCAGACCCGGCGTGAAGGCAACGTGCTCGGTTTCGAGGAAATGCTGGCAGAACGCGAAGGCATCGCCGCCGAACTGGCTGATATCGGCATACAGATAAAACGCCCCTTCAGGCTCGACGGCAATGTTGAAGCCCAGCTCACGCAACGCTGGCAAAAGGTAATCGCGGCGACGGCCGAATTCGGCGCGGCGCTCTTCGAATATCGCGATCGTCGCCGGCTCAAAACAGGCCAGAGCCGCATGCTGCGCCATGCTCGGCGCGCTGATGTAGAGGTTTTGCGCAAGTTTCTCCAGTTCGCTGACCGCTGCGTCCGGCGCGACCAGCCAGCCGAGGCGCCAACCGGTCATGCCGAAATACTTGGAGAAGCTGTTGAGCACGAACGCACCGTCATCCACTTGCAGAACGCTGGCGGCATCGGTGCCGTACGTCAGGCCGTGATAGATCTCGTCCACCACCAAATGACCGTGACGCGCCTTGATGGCGGTGGATAACCCGGCCAGTTCATCGCGCGTCAGAATCGTCCCGGTCGGGTTGGCCGGCGACGCGACCAATGCGCCGACGCTGTCGCGGTCCCAATGCCGCGCGACCAGATCGGGGGTCAGTTGATAACGCACGTCCGGCCCGACCGGGACCAGTTGCGCTGCGCCCTCGACCAGTCGCAGAAAATGCCGGTTACACGGGTAGCCGGGGTCAGCCAGCAGCCAGTGCTTGCCCGGATCGACCAGCAACGCACTGGCCAGCAGCAGCGCACCGGAGCCGCCCGGGGTGATCAGAATCCTCCGCGGGTCGATGTTCAGCCCGTACCGCGATTGATAGAACCCGGCGATTGCCTCACGCAACTCAGGAATCCCGCGCGCCGCGGTGTAGCGGGTCTTGCCCGCCGTCAGCGCCGCTTGCCCCGCACGGATGATCGGCTCGGCGGTAGTGAAGTCCGGCTCGCCGATCTCGAGATGGATCACGTCGTGCCCGGCGGCCTGCAATTCATTGGCCCGCGCCAGCAGCGCCATCACATGAAACGGTTCGATCGCACGACTGCGCGCACTGTAGGGGGCCATTGAAATGCCTTCGACGGGAAAAAAGAGACGATTCTACCTGTCTGCCGGAACGAGCGAGAAGCCGTGAAGGTCACAGCCTCAAGAACGCTGGACTGTAACGATCTGAACGTACGCTCCAGGATTGACTAAAATCAGTGATTGAACAGGTCTCCATTCCCACAGACACGGCTTGCCCAACATCTGCAAGCGCCACCCGCCGGGGGCTCGACATCCGGGAGTAGCGCAGGCTGATTTGATCTGGTAAGTTCGCCCGCTTGCAGCCGCAGGGCCGGCAGGTGTCGGTGATGGAGCAATCCTGCGCAATGGATTACAAGAGTAGAGGCGGTCCATTTCATGCCCACCCAAGCAAAGCAACAGCAGCAATCGACGATCAGCGGCTTCGAACCTTACGTTCCGCAGCCGGGCGAAGAGTACATGGGCGCCCCGATGCGCGCGCACTTCACCAAGATCCTGAACAAGTGGAAACAGGACCTGATGCAGGAAGTCGACCGTACGGTTGATCACATGAAAGACGAAGCGGCCAACTTCCCTGACCCGGCCGACCGTGCCAGCCAGGAAGAAGAATTCGCTCTTGAACTGCGCGCCCGCGACCGCGAGCGCAAGCTGATCAAGAAGATCGACAAGACGCTTGAGCTGATTCAGGACGAAGAATACGGCTGGTGCGAATCCTGCGGCATCGAGATCGGCGTCAAGCGCCTCGAAGCCCGCCCGACGGCGGATCTGTGCATCGACTGCAAGACCCTGGCGGAAATCAAGGAAAAACAGGTCGGCAAGTGATTGCGACCTGAACGAAAAACGGAGCGTGCGAACGCTCCGTTTTTGTTTCTGCCTTTTGCTTCTGCCTTTGTTTTTTGTAGGAGTGAGCCTGCTCGCGATAGCGATGGATCAGTCAATATTTTTGTTGAATGTCACACCGCTATCGCGAGCAGGCGAAGGCCTACAGGTTGACCTGCATATTCCCTGAAAAGTAGCTTCGCTTTCATGACTGCCAACCCCCCCGCCTACATCGGCCGCTTCGCCCCGACCCCCAGTGGCCACTTGCACTTCGGTTCGCTGGTCGCCGCCCTCGCCTCTTACCTGGACGCGCGTTCGGTCGGCGGGCGCTGGCTGGTGCGCATGGAAGATCTTGATCCACCGCGCGAAGAACCCGGTGCGCAAGCGGCGATTCTCAAGGCGCTGGAGAGTTACGGTTTCGAATGGGACGGCGAGATGGTGCGTCAGAGCGATCGCCACGACGCCTACGCCGAAGTGCTCAACAGCCTGTTCAATCATGGTTTGGCCTACGCCTGCACGTGTTCGCGCAAACAGCTCGAACCGTACAAGGGCATTTATCCGGGCTTTTGTCGCAATGCCGGTCATGATCAACAGGACGCGGCGATCCGCCTGCGTGTGCCGGAGCTGGAATATCACTTCATCGACCGCGTGCAGGGCGAGTATCGCCAGCACCTGGGCCGGGATGTCGGCGATTTCGTGATTCGTCGTCGCGACGGGCTCTACGCCTATCAACTGGCGGTGGTGCTGGATGACGCCTGGCAAGGCATCACCGACATCGTGCGCGGCGCCGACCTGCTCGACTCGACGCCGCGCCAGTTGTATCTGCAGGAATTGCTCGGCCTGCGTCAGCCACGCTACCTGCACCTGCCGCTGATCACCCAGCCGGACGGCAACAAACTCGGCAAGTCCTACCGCTCGCCGCCGCTTGCGGCCGATCAGGCCACACCGTTATTGCTGCGAGCCCTGCGCGCGTTGGGACAGAACCCCGGCGCTGAACTCGCCCACGCGTCGCCGCGTGAACTGCTCGACTGGGGCCGCGCGCACTGGGATGCCACGCAGATCCCGCGCACACTGACCCTGCCCGAGGCGCAACTGCAATGACGCCCCTTGCAGTCACGCGCCCATCCGTTACCATCGCCGCACGTTTTCGGGCACGCGCATAAAAAAGAGAGGCCGGGATGTACATCTATCGCTTGGTCCTGCTTTTAGTCGTGGGGATCTATCTGTTTTCCCCCGCCATCATGGATTGGTGGATCGACGCTACGGGCGCCTGGTATCGCCCCTATCTGCTCTGGCTGATCCTGATTGTCGTGACCTTCATCCTGCAGAGCCAAAAAGATGCCGATGAGCTTTAGCCTGACCCAGATGATCCTGGTCAGCGCCGCGTACCTGGCGGCACTGTTTGGCGTTGCCTGGGTCAGCGAACGGGGCATGATCCCGCGCGCGATCATTCGCCACCCGCTGACCTACACCTTGTCGCTGGGGGTCTACGCCAGTGCCTGGGCGTTCTACGGCACGGTCGGCCTCGCCTATCAATACGGCTACGGCTTTCTCTCGAGTTACCTGGGCGTGTCCGGTGCGTTTCTGCTGGCGCCGGTGCTGCTTTATCCGATCCTGAAAATCACCCGCACTTATCAACTGTCGTCGCTGGCGGACCTGTTCGCGTTTCGTTTTCGCAGCACCTGGGCCGGTGCGCTGACCACGATTTTCATGCTGATCGGCGTGCTGCCGCTGCTGGCCCTGCAGATTCAGGCCGTGGCCGATTCGATCGGTATTCTTACCGGCGAGCCGATCCAGAGTCGCGTGGCGCTGGCGTTCTGCGCGCTGATCATCCTGTTCACAATCTTCTTCGGCTCGCGCCACATCGCTACTCGCGAGAAACACGAAGGGCTGGTATTTGCGATTGCCTTTGAATCGGTGATCAAACTGGTCGCCCTCGGCGGCGTTGGCCTGTACGCGCTGTACGGTGTGTTCGACGGGCCGCAACAGCTTGAACTGTGGCTGTTGCAAAATCAGACCGCCCTCGCCGCGCTGCACACGCCGTTGCAGGAAGGGCCGTGGCGCACGCTGCTGCTGGTGTTCTTCGCTTCGGCGATCGTGATGCCGCACATGTACCACATGACTTTTACCGAAAACCTCAACCCGCGCTCGCTGGTGAGCGCCAGTTGGGGTTTGCCGCTGTTTCTGCTGCTGATGAGCCTGGCGGTGCCGCTGATTCTCTGGGCCGGACTGAAACTCGGCGCCACGACCAATCCGGAATATTTCACCCTCGGCATCGGTATCGCCGCCAACAGCAAACCGCTGGCGTTGCTCGCCTATGTCGGCGGGCTGTCGGCGGCCAGCGGGCTGATCATCGTCACCACGCTGGCGCTGTCGGGCATGGCGCTGAACCATTTGGTGCTGCCGCTCTATCAGCCACCGGCCGAAGGCAATATCTACCGCTGGCTGAAGTGGACCCGCCGGGCGCTGATCGTCGCGATCATCATGGCCGGTTTCGGCTTTTACCTGATGCTCGGTGCCGAGCAGGATCTGGCCAACCTCGGCATCGTCGCGTTTGTCGCGACCCTGCAATTCTTGCCGGGAGTGCTGTCGGTGCTGTACTGGCCGACCGCCAATCGTCGCGGGTTTATCGCCGGTCTGCTGGCGGGGATTCTGGTGTGGGTGGTGACCATGCTGTTGCCGCTGGTCGGCAATCTGCAGGGTTTCTACATTCCACTGTTGAACATGATCTACGTGCTCGACGACACCAGTTGGCACATGGCGGCGATCGCCTCGCTGGCCGCCAACGTGTTGATGTTCACCCTGATTTCACTGTTCACCAACGCCAGCCCTGAAGAAGCCAGCGCCGCTGAAGCCTGCGCAGTGGATAACGTGCGTCGACCACAACGCCGCGAACTGCACGCCGCCTCACCACAGGAATTCGCCACGCAACTGGCGAAACCGCTGGGTGCCAAGGCCGCGCAGAAAGAAGTCGAGCAAGCGTTGCGTGACCTGTATCTGCCATTCGACGAGCGCCGCCCGTACGCCTTGCGCCGTTTGCGCGACCGCATCGAGGCCAACCTGTCCGGGCTGATGGGGCCGAGCGTCGCCCAGGACATGGTCGAAACCTTCCTGCCGTACAAGGCCGGCGGCGAAAACTACGTCACCGAAGACATCCATTTCATCGAAAGCCGCCTCGAGGATTACCACTCGCGCCTCACCGGGCTCGCCGCTGAACTCGATGCGCTGCGCCGCTATCACCGCCAGACCTTGCAGGAACTGCCGATGGGCGTCTGCTCGCTGGCCAAGGATCAGGAGATCCTGATGTGGAACAAGGCCATGGAAGAACTCACCGGGATTGCCGCGCAGCGTGTCGTCGGCTCGCGCTTGAGTACCATTGGCGAGCCGTGGAAAGATCTGCTGCAGGGCTTCATCAATCTGCCCGATGAGCATTTGCACAAACAGCACCTGACCCTCGATGGCCAGACCCGCTGGTTGAACCTGCACAAAGCGGCGATCGATGAACCGCTGGCGCCAGGCAACAGTGGCTTGGTATTGCTGGTCGAAGATCTGACCGAAACACAAATGCTTGAAGACAAACTGGTGCATTCCGAACGTCTGGCCAGCATCGGTCGGCTGGCGGCGGGCGTAGCCCACGAAATCGGCAACCCGATCACCGGCATCGCCTGCCTGGCGCAGAATCTGCGCGAGGAACGCGAAGACGACGGCGAACTGACGGAAATCAGCGGGCAGATTCTCGAACAGACCAAACGCGTCTCGCGCATCGTTCAGTCGCTGATGAGTTTCGCCCATGCCGGCAGCCATCAGCACAGCGATGAGCCGGTTTGCCTGGCCGAAGTGGCGCAGGATGCGATTGGCCTGCTGGCGCTGAACCGACGCAATTTCGAGGTGCAGTTCTATAACCTGTGCGACCCCGAGCACTGGGTCGAAGGCGATCCGCAGCGGCTCGCCCAGGTCTTGATCAACCTGCTCTCCAACGCCCGCGACGCCTCGCCGCCGCACAGTGCGGTACGGGTCAAGAGCGAAGCCGGCGAACACACGGTCGACCTGATCGTCGAAGACGAAGGCAGCGGTATTCCGAAGAACATCATGGACCGATTGTTCGAACCTTTTTTCACCACCAAGGATCCTGGCGAAGGCACCGGTCTGGGCCTTGCACTGGTCTATTCCATCGTTGAAGAGCATTATGGACAAATCACCATCGACAGCCCGGCTGATGTAAACAGCCAGCGCGGCACCCGTATCCGGGTGACATTGCCGCGTCATGTCGAAGCGACGTCCGCTGTGAACTGAGACCGTCGAGAGTATCGAATCAATGCCGCACATTTTGATCGTCGAAGACGAAACAATTATCCGCTCCGCCTTGCGCCGCCTGCTGGAACGCAACCAGTACCAGGTCAGCGAAGCCGGTTCAGTGCAGGAAGCACAAGAACGCTTCACCATTCCTACGTTCGATCTGATCGTCAGCGATCTGCGCCTGCCGGGCGCGCCGGGTACCGAGCTGATCAAGCTTGGCCAGGGCACGCCGGTGCTGATCATGACCAGTTACGCCAGCCTGCGCTCGGCGGTCGACTCGATGAAGATGGGCGCGGTCGATTACATCGCCAAGCCTTTCGACCACGATGAAATGCTGCAAGCCGTGGCCCGCATCCTGCGTGATCGTCAGTCGGCACCGGCTGCCGCTGAAACCGCCTCGAGCAAGCCTGCCACTGGCAACGGCAAAGCTTCTGTGGATAACAGCAACGGTGAAATCGGCATCATCGGTTCGTGCCCGCCGATGCAGGATCTGTACAGCAAGATCCGCAAAGTCGCGCCGACCGATTCCAATGTGCTGATCCAGGGCGAGTCCGGTACCGGCAAGGAACTGGTCGCCCGCGCCCTGCACAACCTGTCGAAGCGCGCCAAGGCGCCGATGATTTCGGTGAACTGCGCGGCCATTCCGGAAAGCCTGATCGAGTCCGAGCTGTTCGGCCACGAGAAAGGCGCGTTCACCGGCGCCAGCGCCGGGCGTGCCGGTCTGGTCGAAGCGGCCGACGGCGGCACGCTGTTTCTCGACGAGATCGGCGAACTGCCGCTGGAAGCCCAGGCTCGCCTGCTGCGTGTGTTGCAGGAAGGCGAGATCCGCCGGGTCGGCTCGGTGCAGTCGCAGAAAGTCGACGTGCGCCTGATCGCCGCGACCCACCGCGACCTCAAGAGCCTGGCGAAAATCGGCCAGTTCCGTGAAGACCTCTATTACCGTCTGCACGTGATCGCCCTGAAACTCCCGGCCCTGCGCGAGCGCGGTGCCGACGTCAACGAAATTGCCAATGCTTTCCTTGCCCGCCAGAGCGCGCGCATCAACCGTACCGACCTGAAGTTTGCCGCCGATGCCGAACAGGCCATCCGGCATTATTCCTGGCCGGGTAACGTGCGCGAGCTGGAGAACGCGGTCGAGCGCGCGGTGATTCTCAGTGAAAGCCCGGAGATTTCGGCCGACCTGCTGGGCATCGATATCGAGCTGAGCGATCTGGAAGACGACGAGTTCATCGGTCTGCCGCCGCAAACCGGCGGTAGCGCCAGCAACAGCAGCCATGAGCCGACCGAGGATCTGTCACTGGAAGACTACTTCCAGCACTTCGTCCTCGAGCATCAGGACCACATGACCGAGACCGAACTGGCGCGCAAACTGGGCGTGAGTCGCAAATGCCTGTGGGAACGCCGTCAGCGTCTGGGCATCCCACGACGCAAGACCGGGGTAGCAAGCGAGAGCTGAACGTTACCTGTCGCGTGCGCGGGTAACGCATGACATTGTGAAAAAACTGTTACCGCAGTCGATTCACGTAACAGAAGCCGGGGTTATCGGTAACGAAACCCCGGCTTTTTTTCGCCCCTGCAAAACGGCTAAATCGCCCTAACCCCTTGTTTTACTGGGGTTCTCAAAAGTTGGCACGCACCCTGCTATATGTTTGGTACAAGAACAATAACAAGCAATGTACAAGACAATAAAAATAAGACGAATCGACTCACGCACAATAAAAACAAGACGGCGAGAGGCGCAGCTAACTGATTCTTTTGGAGAGGCGTTGTATTTGGGGCTTGCCCCACGACCAGGCCGAGAACAACAAAAACTGTCCTAAGACAGAGCCTGTACTGGTTGGATCGACAGATCACTGCAATTCAGCGACCAAAGCAATCCGTTTGCTCTTGGCTCCCGATTGGGAGGGTCACGAAGGAAACACTTCGTGGCGAGGGCACTCAACAAAAACAAGAAGCCCGAATCAATAATAAAAAGAGCACGCAACTACTTCTTGGGGAGCTTCGGCTCCCCTTGTAGTTTCTTCCCCGCGCAAATCCCCCCTGCTTTGCCTCGCTCGACCCTTGCAGCTTGCGGCTTACAGCTCATATCTGCGGTGTCCTACACCATCCCTCGACTAAATGCTAGAATCTGCGCCCATCATGCGGTCATTCTTTGGTATGGCCGAACATTCCTTCAAACAGTGCATCCCATGCTGAAGAAGCTGTTCCAGTCATTCCGAACTCCCGTGCGTCGTACGCAACACATCCGCAGCACCCCTGAAGTGCTCAACAGCGGTCAACATTCGCTGCAGAAAACGCAATTCAGCCGCTATGCGGTGAATATCGTCGAACGCCTGCAAGGTGCCGGTTACCAGGCGTATCTGGTCGGCGGTTGCGTGCGCGACATGCTGCTGGGCATCACGCCCAAGGATTTCGACGTCGCCACCAGCGCCACGCCCGAGCAAGTGCGTGCCGAATTCCGCAATGCGCGGATCATCGGCCGGCGTTTCAAGCTGGTGCACATCCATTTCGGTCGCGAAATCATTGAAGTCGCGACCTTCCGCGCCAACCACCCGGTCAACGAAGACGACGAAGACAGCAACCAGTCTTCGCGCAACGAGAGCGGGCGTATTCTGCGTGACAACGTTTACGGCACCCTGGAAGAAGACGCGCAACGCCGCGACTTCACCATCAACGCCCTGTATTACGATCCGGTCAGCGAGCGCATCCTCGACTACGCCAACGGCGTACACGACATCCGCAATCACCTGATCCGTCTGATCGGTGACCCGAAGCAGCGTTATCAGGAAGACCCGGTGCGCATGCTGCGCGCGGTGCGTTTTGCCGCCAAGCTCAATTTCGGCATCGAAAAGCACACGGTGCAGCCGATCCGCGAACTGGCGCCGATGCTGCGCGAGATTCCTTCGGCGCGGCTGTTCGAAGAAGTGCTCAAGCTGTTCCTCTCGGGTCACGGCGCGATCACCTTCGAAATGCTCGTCGATCTGCAACTGTTCGCCCCGCTGTTCCCGGCCAGTGCCGACGCGCTGGAATACAACCCGGAATATACGCACACGCTGATCAGCGAAGCCCTGACCAACACCGACCTGCGCATCAAGCAGAACAAACCGGTGACTCCGGCGTTCCTGTTTGCCGCCCTGCTCTGGCCGGCCCTGCCGGCGCGCGTGTTGCGCTTGCAGGAACGTGGCATGCCGCCGATCCCGGCGATGCAGGAAGCCGCCCATGAGCTGATCGCCGAGCAGTGCCAGCGCATCGCGATTCCGAAACGCTTCACCATGCCGATCCGCGAAATCTGGGACATGCAGGAACGCCTGCCACGGCGCAGCGGCAAACGCGCCGACCTGCTGCTGGACAACCCGCGTTTCCGTGCCGGATACGACTTCCTGCTGC